>CAMBFS010000020.1 GCA_945865755.1 Klebsiella pneumoniae | reverse complement strand
CCAGTTGGGCGATTTCTTGGTCGATGGCGTTGATTTCAGCCTGTAAGTCTTCTCTGTTCAAAGTCCATAAAGTGTGTGTGTTTAGCGGCTATTTGTCAAGATATTTTGGCGATTTTTCGGGTTGCCTTGGAATTTAAAGTAGATACAGTACAATTGTCCGCTGATACCCCGTGCGGAAATCCGGTGCCGGGAGTTGAGATGCTTCTACCGCGCGGATTGCTTTGTCGATTCCGCTGCTCTTCTCCTCGCAGATGCTCATCCGCCGCATGAGGTCCGCGAGGCGTTCGTTGCGCGACTGATAGCCGTCAATGAAACGATCAAGGGGGACCAGCGGCTCGCCCGGATTCGAGATCTCGACGCGGGTGCTGTATATCTCGACCATCACCGACATGCCGCTCATCGCGAAATCCTGGTGGATCAATGCGTTGGCAACCAATTCACGGATCACGATCTCGGGAACGAGCTTCATCTCCTTGCGGAGTGCGCCCTCAATCGTTTCGCTCTGTGGTAACTGGTTCATCGCGAACTGGACTAATCCTTGGAAGCCAACGGCGTATCCTTTCGTCAGGGTTTGATCGAGACGGGTCTCCAATTTTGAAGTGCCGGGGTACACCACCACGCGAGGGGCCTTCCGCGCCAAATCGGGGAAGGCTTCCAACCTCTTCGCGAGCAACAGCGCGCCGAGGCGTCGGATGGCGTACTGGCCATGAAGTTCATCGATCAAGCGCTCGCCCAACAGCCGATCAATGACACCCGCGCGCTCGGTTGGGTAAGGCAGTTTGAGTAACTCGAAGAAGGTCTGAGTATCGAGCAACTCCACCACTTGCTGGGCGTCCAGGGTTGTCTTCGAGTGCTCCTCCAACCAGTCCGGATTGCCTTCCGCAAAAATTCGCCGGAGCTGATCTTCGCTCATCGGCACGAGCATTTGACCTGACCGCATCAGATACTTACCGTCGAGGTGATAGGCTGTGCCGCGTGGTCGAGAAGGGATGTGAAATACTAGCACTCGGCCGTCAAGATGCTTCACCTCTTCGATGTCCACCCGGAAGCCGACGGCCTGAAAGAGTTTCTCCGTCATGGCGATCGGATCGCTGAATGCCTGCGTGCCAACCACCAGACGCGGCGGTTTGTCAGCCACACCGAGCAGCAATCGCCCACCACCTTCATTGGCGAGTGCGACGCAATACTCATACAACTTGCGATTGTCGAATTGCTGCTTCGCTTCCTTGAACTCCAGCCGCTGGTGCTCAGAAGGCGACTGCCGCCACAGGTCAATCTGTTCGGGGGTTGTAGCCATCGCTACCCGGCTTCCTTGAGCGGTCGTTCCATATCCTTCACGGACGACTCCTGCCGGTACAACACAACCCCCACACGCGCGATATGCTCTCGCAGAGGACCGTATTTGATACGGCTGTACGCCTTCACATCAAACCGATATGGCAGCGGCAGCTCGTCCAACTCGCCGGCAACAGCTTCAGCCTGGAGATCGTCCTCGACTCCGATCAGGGCAAGATCAACATCCGACTCTGGCCGATAGGTGCCCTTCGCGCGCGAGCCGTACAACGTGACTTCACTGATCGCCGGGAAGCGACGAAACACGTCCTGGAGCAAATCAAGCTCGTGCGGCGCGAGACCGATGTCTTTCATGGCTCCACGCTCTTGAGCAGGAAAAACTCATGCAGCCGATCAAAGGCTGGGAAATAGTGCTCCGCGACTGCCCGCAGCACCGTCTCGAACACTTTGGTGTCGTAGGTATGGGACAGCAGGTTACGGTGCAACATCATGTCAATCCACACCTGCGCGTCCGTTGCATCCGGCAGCAGCTTGGCGGCAAAGGCTTCCTTGATGACATTGCGAGGCGTGACTGGATTCACGAGCACGCCGCTTTCTTCCAGATAATCCTTGAGGGTCTTCCATGCCAGTTCAAAGGTGACCTCGAACCGTTGGATGGCACCTTCTTTCTCCAGTTGGGAGAGAGAATCTACCCCACGCTCGTGGACCTCGCGTAACAAGACGAAAGCCCGGTCAAAGTTGTCGAACCGTTGCTTCCAGCGGATGTCGCTTTGCATATCGTTCCCTCACGTTCCTCCGCGGTGGCCACTGTTGTTCAGCTCTCTCGTCAATAACGGAAGCGTGTGGGGAAACAAAGTGGTATAGCGGGTGGCCCGACGGCGGATTTCCTCGTGAAGAGGCTCCTTATGAACTTTGACACACAAAATCGGTTATCACCTTTCATCCCCCTCAACCTAGCCCTCTCCCAGCCGGGAGAGGGAACTTTGGAACTCACGAACTTCGTGCCATTGCTCAGCCGCAAGCTGGAACTTTGACTACCGCGCTGTTCGCGACGCCAACGCCTTCAGCGCCTCGCCACTAATCCGGTACGGCAACCATTCCTCCAGGTGTTGCATTCCCAAGGCATGGTAGAACTTGCGCGCTGGATTCCAGTGCAGGACGGAGAGTTCGAGGCGTCCATAGTCACGTTCGACGGCGATCTCGGCGAGTCTCACCATCAGTGCGACACCAACCCCTTGCCCTCGCAGGTGCTCCACGACGAAGATGTCTTCGAGATGTAAACCCGGTCGCCCTTCCCAGGTTGAGTAGGTGGGGAAAAACAACGCGAAGCCAACGGGTTCTGTCGCGACTTCAGCAATGAGCACTTCAAACTTGGGCACGGGGCCGAACCCGTCGCGCAACAAATCGGCTTCCGTTGTTCTGACCGCATCCGGCTCATGCTCGAAAGCCGCGAGTCCTTTGATGAAGCGGAGAATGGTGCCGACATCGGCGGCGGTGGCAAGGCGAATAGTAGTGGTCATAAGAGAGTAGTCAGTCGTCAGTAGTCAGTAGTCAGTAGTCAGTAGTCAGTAGTCAGTAGCCAGTAGTCAGTAGAAAACGGTGAGGTTCCCTTTTCCCCCAGCCCCTAGCCCCTTTTCTACGGCTCGGTCTTCACTAGCCGAAAGCTGCCTTGCGCCGCGTTGCGATACAAATTGATCTGTCCGATGTGACGGGATCGGCCCTGTTGGTCGCTCACCCCCAACCCGCCTTGCGGCGACAGACACAGCACGCCGATCTTGCCAATCTGCATGTTGTGGTGCACGCGATACGCCGCTTCACCCGCCTGTGCCAACGGATACGTCTCCGACAACAGCGGATGGATGGCACGTTTGCAGGCCAGCCGATTCGCTTCCCAGGCTTCACGATAGTTGGCGAAATGAGAACCAACGATCTTCTTCTTGTTCATCCACAAGTACCGGTTGTCGTACTCGTGCATGTAGCCCGTCGTCGAGGCGCAGGTCACCACCACGCCTCCCGGTCGGACCACGTAGACGCTGGTCGCGAAGGTGTCGTGTCCGGGATGTTCGTAAACGACATCCGGGTCTTCACCGCCGGTGAGGTCGCGAATGCGCTGACCGAAGCGGCGCATCTCGCGCGTGTTCTGCGTGCCGTCGGCATTCCAGAAGTTGAAGCCTTCCGTCTTGCGGTCGATCACCCAGCGCGCGCCGATGGTCTCGCACAGCTTCACCCGCTCCGGTGAGGACACCACGCATATCGGATACGCCCCAGCATTCAACACGTATTGCAGCGCGAAGCCGCCCAGGCCACCAACCGCGCCCCAAATCAAGACGCTATCCCCTTGCTTGATCTGCATCCCGTTATGACTCACCAGCATCCGGTACGCCGTCGAGTTCACCAGCGGCATCGACGCCGCCTCTTCCCAGGTCAGATGTGGCGGCTTGGGCATCAACTGGTTCGCGCGTACGAGCGCGATCTCAGCCATCCCACCAAAGTTGGTCTCGAACCCCCATATCCGCTGGTCGGGATCCATCATCGAATCATCATGCCCATCCGGCGCTTGCATATCGACGTAATTGCAATGGATGGTGACCTCATCCCCCGGCTTGAACAACGTGACCCCTGGCCCGACTTTCAGAATCACCCCGGAGCCGTCGCTCCCTAGAATGTGGTACGGCAAGTTATGGCGTCGATCCCACGGGCTCTTCTTGGCGGCGCGTTCGAGAAATTGGAACGTGGGAATGGGCTCGAAAATCGCGCTCCACACGGTATTGAAGTTGATGCTGGTCGCCATGACCGCGACCAGCGCCTCATTGGGGCCGACTTCGGGAAGCGCCACTTCGTCGAGATGCAAACTTTTGCGCGGGTCTTTCGTTTCCGACGCCATACCGTCAAACATGGTAATTTCATCTTTATGCGTGGTCATCGCCATCATGGATTCCGGGAGCGGCATGTTCGCGTAGTCTTCCGACTTCGCCCGCCCAGACACAATCGCATCGCGCACTTCTTTCATCGAACCTGACATAAAGCTCCTCCCTCTCCTTCACTGAGTGGTGCGGGAAGCGCACCCTACGAAAATTCCGTTTCCCCGTTTCCCCGTTTCTTCTTCAAGACCGCTGTGGGTCGATCAACACGCCGGGATTCAACAGCCCTTGCGGATCAAGCGCCGCTTTCGCCGCGCGCAGCGCCGTGGCGAACAAGTCTGGTCGCTGGCGGTCATACCAAGGTCGATGCACCCGCCCAACCGCATGATGATGCGTGATCGTTCCACCATGACGAATGACGGCGTCACACGCCGCGCCTTTGACCGCTTGCCACTGCTCCAGTTCCGCGCCTCGGCGGCCCATGCCCAGAAAGGTGTAGTACGGCGCTGGGCCATCGGGATACACGTGCGTGAAGCGGCACGAGAGAATGCCGCCGCCACAGACTTCGTTCAGCGCCTTCTGGGTCGATTCCATCACACCCGCATGAAACTCCGGGAACCGCTCCCAAGTGATCGCGCTCTCGGTCGTATCAGAGATCGCGCCAATCGCGGCCATCGTCCCCATTTGATAGGGCATGCGGATGAAGGCATCGCGCCATTCGCCGACCGACCCCCCGCGTCCGGCGGCTTCTCCGCCACCTTTTATCATCACACCATTGGGAGTGGTGCCGCCGAAATCAGCGCAACACTCCAGCGCGCGTGTGATCCACGCCTCCAGCGGATGATCCGCTGACTCAAACCCCAACATCAGGAATGTCACCGCTTGGTCGCTCACTTTGTTGCGCGCGACTTCCGTGGGGTCGAGGAGGCGACAATTGGTGGGGAAGAGCCCGGCCTGACTGAGCTTGCGCACGGCAGTGACCCCTTGCTCGAACGAAGAGAACTGGACCGCCGCCGATGCGCGATAGACGGGGCGATCCTGCAACCGCATCCACGCCTCGGTGATAATGCCTAAGATACCTTCTGACCCAATGAACATACGGTCCGGGCTGGGGCCAGCGCCCGATCCCGGCAGGCGGCGTGATTCGAGCGTCCCACGTGGAGTGACGACACGCAGTGATTCGACCATGTCGTCGATGTGCGTGTACATCGTCGCGAAATGGCCACCTGACCGCGTGGCGATCCATCCACCTAAGCTGGAGAACTCGAACGACTGCGGATAATGGCGAAGCGTGTAGCCGTGAGGTCGCAACTGATCTTCGAGCGCGGGGCCGTACACGCCTGCCTGAATGCGCGCCGCGCGCGAAGTCTTGTCCACTTCGAGCACCTTGTTGAGATTGCGGAGGTCAATGGTGACCGCGCCACGGTAGGCGTCACTCGCCGGCGCTTCCGTGCCACCCACCACACTCGACCCACCACCAAACGGAATCGCCGCCGCGTTCACGTGTGAGCACCAATCGAGCACCGCGACCACCTCGGCCTCGGTATTGGGATAGGCCACGACATCTGGCGGATTAGGAAACTCGCGACGATAGGCCCGCACCAAATCGGGAAAGGATTTGCCGTAGGTGTGGACAATGCGGTCGTAAGGCGCGCTGGAACAGATCGCCGCCAGCGATGCGGGTGGCGTCACGCGCGGCGGACGGAGCGTGATGTCGTCGAGCGTCGGAGTCTTGGCGACTTCGACATTGCTCGCTTTGAGATTGGTCGCCACCGCTTTGGCGATTGCTTGCTGTTGTTCAGGTGTTGGTTGCTGGTCTTCATAGCCCCAGCCCCACGCGACGATGCGACGTTGTGACATTGATGTTCCCCTCTTTGGCGGTTTACTGGCGTCGTGGGTCTCTGGCCCCGGCCTTGCGGAGTTCTTCGGCGACGTCGGCACGGTTGAACAGGATCGCCCGCGCCAAGGGCGACGTGCCACTGACATTCTCGGTGTTCACATTCGCGCCGGCGGCAATGAGCGCCTTCACCGCCTCGAGTTTTCCTTCGCCCGCTCCCCAGGTGAGCGCGCTATTGCCCTCGCGGTCCTTGGCTTCAAGGTCGGCCCCAGCATCGACAAGCGCCTGAATCACCGCGCTGTGGTCCTTTTCCGCGGCCAGCATGAGCCCAGTCCAGGTGGCGGCGTCTTTCACATTCGGATTCATGCCCGCCGCCAAGAAGAGTTCGACCACATCCGCCTTGCCCTCACTGGCGCTGGCGAGCAAGGCTTTCTCTTCGTATGTCACTCCCAGTTCATCGAGCTTCTTGCGCGCTTCTTCTGGTGTGACGGTCGCGGGCTTGCGTCTCGTCGCCGTGGCACTGGCCGCTGGTGGCGACACGGCTGGTGGTGGCGCTTTTTGTTCGGCGATTTTCTGTTCCGACGCGGGCATTGTTTTCGATGGCTCTTGCGCCGTTTGCGGTGCGCTGTCGCACCCGGCGGCCATGAGGAGTGCCAGACAATACAAGCCAGTGGTCCGTCTGATCGCCATTCGAGAACCCTCCTTGTGTGAAAGTCGTCTAATACTTGCCAAACGGGGGAGCCGCGATCGTCAGTTGCAGCTCAATCAGGTGCATCTCACCGGAACTCAGCGCGTTCTCTAGCGCTTGGCCCAATCCCTCCGGCGTGTTCACACGGGTCGCGGCCACGCCAAACGAGTTGGCGAACCGCACGAAATCCGGGTTGGTCAACTTCGCCTCGTACTCCTCTTGAAACGCCGTCCGCTGTAAATAGCCAATCACGCCATAGGCATTGTCATTCACGACAATCATGGGAAAGCCAATCTTGTGACGCACACACGTCGCTAGTTCTTGCGCGGTATAAAGGAAGCCGCCGTCACCGATGATCCCGACGACCGGCTTGTGAGGCTGCGCCACCCGCGCCCCAATCGCGCCAGGAAAACTGAAACCGAGTAGTCCCGACCCTTTTGCGGCGATCAGGCCGTTAGATCGATAGGATGGATAGAAATACTCCGCCCAGTAGGCAAGCTGCGTGTTGTCGCCCACGACCATACTATCGCGCGGCAAAATCTGGCGAATCGTGTCGAGATAGCGGACCTCGACCAAGTCCTTGCGCACCTGGGCCAGTTCGGCATCCGTCCGTTGTCGCCACTCCGCCACACGGGTTTGACGTGGGCCGGTGTAGGGTTCGCCTTCGAGTTGACGGCGTAGCTCCTTGGTGATTGCCCGAATGTCACCAACCAGCGGCACCGAGGTTGGGAAGTTCTTGCCGATCCACCGGGTATCCCAATCGACGTGAATGACCTGGTCGGGCAGGACGAGTCCCCGACGTTTGGCATCCACCTCACGCAAGCGTGTGCCGATCACCAAGGCCACATCACAATTGGGGATAATATCCTTCACCACCATGCGACGGGCGACATTACCAAAAGATAGCGGGTGGTCTTCCGCGACCACGCCTTTGGCGGCGGTACTGCCCACCACCGGAGCCGATAACGCTTCGGCTAAGGCGGTAATATCCGCCGTCAAGTGCGCGCGGGCGGAATCCGTGCCAATCACAATCACCGGTTGTTTCGCGCGGCGCAGTAATGCCACTGCTTCGTCAAGGCGAGAAGGCAACGGCGACGATTGTTCATTGCGCGGAGAGGACGCGGGAACCGTGACTTCCGTGCTCCATAAATCGTGTGGCACCTCCATATAAACCGGACCGGGTCTATTGCTCCGCGTCAGGGCGAGCGCCTGCTTCATGGTGGAGTAGGGATCATCGCCAGCGCGTAGAGAATATGTGGCTTTGGTCACGGTGCGGAAGAGCGAGGTTTGCTCCTCCAGTTCATGCAGCACGCCGAGCCCTTGGCCAATTTTGGCGGCATCAATGTTCGACGTCATCATCAACACCGGCGAGCAACTACCCCAGGCTTCTTGCAAGGCCGAGAGAGTAAACCCAGCTCCGGGTCCGGTGGAGGAAATAATGACGCTGGTGCCACCGCTGGCTCGCGCATAGCCATCAGCCATGTGCGTCGCCGCCGCTTCGTGCCGACAGACAATGTGCCGGAACGAACCATCGCGACGGATGGCGTCATAGAGCCCGATATTATGAATGCTCGGAATACCGAAGATGGTCGAGATTCCGGCTTCCTTCAATGCTTGTACGATCGCTTCTGATGCACGTGGCATGTCCCGCTCCTATCCGTAACGCTGGGGAAACGGGGAAATGGGAAAATGGGGAAAAGGGTAGAACAAAAAAAATTCACTGCCATTGTTTTTTTCCTCTTCCCCGTTTCCCCTCTTCCCCGTTTCCCCCATTTTCTTACTTCACCACTTCTTGCTGTCGCAGCTTCTCCATTTCCGCATCGCTGATGCCGAGTTCTTGCAGCACCTCACGGGTATGTTGCCCCAGAACAGGCGGTGCGAGCCGCACCGCGCCTGGGGTCTTCTTGAGTTTGATCGGAATCCCGCCCACCTTCACCTTGCCCACACGCGCATGAGTGACCTCGACCGCCATCTGATTGTGTTGCACTTGCGGGTCCGCGAACGTCTGCTCGTAGGAATTGACCGGCGCGGCCATGACATCCTCGGCGATCAAGCGTCGCATCAGTTCGTCAGAGTCTTTCTTCGCGAACGCCGCCTGAATCTCCGCGTTCAACTCCGCCTCACGCGCAAGACGGTCTTCAGCGGTCGTAAAGCGCGGATCCGTGGTCAAATCCTCACGCTCGATCGCGCGGCAGATGTTATGGAAAAACTTGTTATTGAACGAGGCGATCTGGATGTCGCGTCCATCACGACACGTGAAGGTGCCATACGGCGCGTAGAACGGGCTGGCGTTGCCCACGCGGGGCTGGACGTAATTCTTGAGGAAGAACTGGCCGACCTGTGACGGTTGGACATGGATCAAGCCATCCACCAGACAGACTTCAATCTGTTGCCCGATCCCTTGTTGCTCGCGAGTCCACAGCCCCAACATCGCGGCGTAGGCGACCAGATTGGCGCAGGTGGCATCGGCGATAGCGGGTCCGGCTTTGAGCGGCTTCTGGTCTTTGTCTCCGGTGACGCTCATAAACCCGCTCAGCGCCTGAGCGAGCGGGTCAATGCCGGGACGCCCACCATACGGCCCGTCTTGGCCGAAGGCACTGACGGAGATACAGACGATCTTCGCATTGTATTTGCAGGTCTCTTCGTAAGAGATACCGAGTTTCGCTTTCGCTTGGGGGCGGAGATTATCGACAATGATGTCGGCGGTACGCACGAGGCGGAAGTAGAGTTCCTTGCCTTCCGGTTTAGTCAGGTCGAGCACGATGCCGCGTTTGTTGCGGTTAATACCGACAAAAAAGCCACTATCATTCTCGACCTTGGGACCAATGGCCCGCGACTCATCGCCATAAGGAGGCTCGATTTTAATCACGTCGGCGCCCATGTCCCCGAGCATGGTTGCGCCATAAGGGCCAGCCAACATACTAGCGATATCCAGCACCCGAATCCCCGCGAGTGGTAATGCCATAATCATGTCCTCCTTGTCGCTGTGGCGGACTACTAGCACACCACGGGGGGAATGCCAAAGAGGGCGGGATTGGCTTGAAGAGTTTCGGGTTCCGGGTTCCGAAGGGAGTGTTTGCGGGCCAACTCCCGTGGAAAGCGCGGAAGTAGGTTTCCCCTTGCACGTCGGCTTCCGATGCGGGATTATCTTGGCACTGCCGTTATGGTGGGAGTCTCAATATGAGCGAGCATATCACTGATTTTACGTTATCGGCGTTAGCCCAGGATCGTCTTTCTGGAATCAACGCCATGATGCAAAGCATCGGAAAAGCCTTCGGCGCATGCGCTTGCGTGCTGTGGGAGCTTACGCCAGGTGTATCTCCCAATAAGAGATCCACTGAAGAATTTCTGTTTGGTTTGGCGCATTGGCCGTTGGATGCTCACGTCCCAAGCTTCAAAACGCCAGCGAGATTTGTCACTAGCGAAGTGGCACGAACGCAGGAGACGAGAAATGTCCCAGATGTCACAAGCGATCCACATGTTCTCCAAACCGACTTTCTGAAATCGTTGCGCGCCAAAACGATGTGCTCCGTCCCGGTTCGTTTTCTTGATGGCAGCCTTGGAGCGCTCAATGTCTATAAAAATGTTCCTGCACCATTAACCGGTCAAGAAATACAACAACTCGAAAATTTCGCGCGGTTAGTTCCCCCATTTTATCAGACCATACGAGATAAGGTCAGTTTCAAGTTATTGCAGCAAGTCAACACCGTATTGGATGAAGCTGAGCGCCAAGCGGCCCAAATACCTCTCACTCTTGAGCAGATAAAAATCGTGCAAAGCGAGTCGATAGAGAAAACATTGAAACAAAAATTTCTGAACGCTGAGATTGTCCCGCTTGACACCGAGAGCCAGTTTTATTCCTACCTTGATGAACTCGCGGTAAACCCCACGCTGAGCAGACCCGACATCGCAATCATTGATGCCATGGTGCGGTGGGAAAATCCAAGTGAGAATATGAGGAAACCCCCAAAAGAGGTCAGCCAAGAAGGGTTTCACAGGGCAGGGGTGAGATGCGTTAAAAAGCTTTTAGCCAGACAAGAGACCAAGGGGATCGGGATAATTCTTTACTCCATTTTAGAAAAAGAGGACCTTGCTCAGGAGTTGAACAATCTTCCCGGTAAAATATCCTTTGTGACGAAGAAGGAGGATTTGGACGAGTTGATCGAGAAAATTTACTCGATTCTCAGATGGAAGGCGTAGTCAAGATTCCGCGTGACGCAAACTTTCGGCTGCCCAAGAAGGCAGCTTCTTCACGCTCACGAGTATCGTTTTCTCCAGGATCGGGTTTGGATAATAGATGCCTCGTACCATTCGATAGAGGCTACGGAATTGCTTTTCGCATCCGGGTTCTTGCGATTTGTCCTCGGCAACTTTCCGTAATGCTTCGCCTATCGCTTTCACATCAGCAACTCCCTTTTGCTTGAGTAACTGGGTCCGTATTTTTACAAAAGTTTCCGCCTCCATATCGTCTCCCCTCACCCGTGCATCCTGTTCTACTTGTTCCATTGCACTAGCGGCAGCACCAACGGCTGCTCGTTCACTCACAAAAGGATTGCTGACCCTCTTTTCCTCGAAAACCGGGGCGATTTGTTCAACGAACCTCGCGGCTTCTTTACTCAGTTCTATTTCCACAACATGATCGTTACACAGCTTTTTCACGACGCGATGTTCGTATGTTTGCGGAATACATGCGGTGATGTAGTGCCACAGCAAGCCTCTTTCCCCATTCTTTGGTAACGCGGCAAGTCGAACGTAAAGATTCGGGAGACATTCCACCGCCCACCCCGGCCACTGATGCTGGTCTGCTTGGTTGATAAGGTCCTGATCCCAAGTGGGGCGACCTGGGTACGTTTCTATCGCCCGACTAATGAGGGTCCGCAATTTCGTGCGTCGCGTTGGTTCTTTGTCTAGCTTCTGAGCAATGCCGCCCAGTGCTTTGCCAATGACATTCAGGGCAGGAGCATCCGGCGCTTGTAAGCCGCTAGGAATGAAACGTGCCCCGTCAAATCCATCGAACTCATCGCCGGGAAGAAAGGGATGCCTCTTGCCGCTGCTCATCACATCCCATACCGGCAGTAAGCGCTCATCAGCCTGATTTTTAATGAGCGCGATCCTGAGTGCGGCACGCAGGTCGATACCGAACCACTGCCCTTGCAGTTTTTGTCTCCCAAATACCGCGAGAAGGGGGCCATGCAATTGGGCCGGGCATCCGAGCACTGCGCAAAGCATAAAGAGGTTGTAGAGGAGTTCCTCTGGTCGGTCTCCAATAGGGTTGATGTCAGGATTTTTCTCCAGCAGTGTTGCAAGCCGTTCAGCGAGCGTGGTTCGTGCCTGATCTTTTGCCTCTCCTGTAGGGAGCCACCGTACAATCCAACGGAAGGGCTCCTCATCGTGGCCAACAGGGGAAAAATCATACCCCTGCAGCCAGTTAACCAACTGTTGGACCTCCCAGCTTTCTCTCAATAGCCACGATTTTAATGTTCCCTTTGACAGGAAAATGACTTTGTGTTGTTCCGCCATGGAAAAGCTTCTTTTCATTGAAAAACTGGGAAGCGACTCGCCATTCATAGCCGCTGGAAGCAGGATTTTCTAGATGGGGTCAGGCATCCATCCTGGTACGTCATCGTAGGAGCCTGACAGTTTTTGATGATGCGCAATGCGTTGATTCCGCAAGCGGTTCTTGGTTGGTTCCGCGAGTCCCCAACGGACCAGATGCCTACGGTCGTGGGAAATCTGCGCGTGGACATACTCAGGTAGCAAAGGAGCCATATCAAAAGAAATCAGAAGATCCATGGGATGGCCACCAACTTCCAACGGTACAGTCGGGGGAGAGGGGAAATGAAATTGATACCATCCCGCTTCTAGCTGCGTCGGCCGAACAAGGCATCCTGCTTCTCTCACCGGATATTTGAGCACCACAATCCAACGAGATTGTTCCTTTGCAATGCCAAGAGCTTGCGCCCAACGATCCGGAGGAGCCTTTTCGTAGGGCTGGAAAGCATCCCATGTGGTCGCCCACGTCGGATGAAAAGGCCCCTTCTTCTTTTTATAGTCGTTGAGAACATCCTGGTAATGGACGGAGTTTATAAGGCGAAAGGAAAGCTAGTGTCAAGGAAAGGGTGCTCAGTTCCGCGTAAGAGATTTCGAGTTCAAGGACAGAGATCGGGGTCGGAGTGAAGTCACGCTTGCCGTGGCAACAGCAAGATGGTACAGGAGGCAAAATTTTCGTGATTCAAGCGTGAGGCTGCCGAGCGATCGTGCGCGGCTGCACCGCAGCAGTACCCAGCAGCTAACAGGTGGATGTCCTCAAAGCGCACTTATGGCAACCATGAAAAGCATCACCATATACACAGACGGCTCATGCCTCGGAAATCCCGGCCCTGGCGGCTATGGCGTCGTCCTCATGTACGGGGAGTCTCGCAAGGAACTCTCCGGCGGATACCGGCGTACCACGAATAATCGCATGGAACTGATGGCCGCGATTCGTGGGTTGGCGGCGTTGAAAGAGCCCTGCCAAGTGCGACTTGTCAGTGATTCTTCCTATTTAGTGAATGCGATCGAAAAAGGCTGGGCGCGGCGCTGGCAAAAAAACGGCTGGCGGCGCCAGG
The DNA here is from genome assembly GCA_945865755.1 of Klebsiella pneumoniae. GTDB lineage: Bacteria > Desulfobacterota > Binatia > Bin18 > Bin18 > JABFSC01. The sequence continues at coordinate 23,016 of CAMBFS010000020.1, read as the reverse complement.
ATAAAAAACCAGCCGAGAATCGTGATCTGTGGGAAGAGATACTCAAACTCTGTGACTACCATCAGGTTCGCTTTGAGTGGATCCGCGGACACACTGGCCACCCGGAGAATGAACGGTGTGATCGGTTAGCCGTCCTCGCGGCGAAGTCGGCGGAATTGCCCGCGGATACCGGGTACGAAGGGGCCTCGCCATCCTAACAATAGGATGGTGTGGGAAAATCATTGACGCCGCACGACGCCCCCCGTCCTCCTACACATAGACAGTCTTTGTCAGGTGCCCGCTCGTGACCGGCTTGAGCGACCTGCTATGGTGGCGGGCGTGAAAGTTCGCGAGATCATCCGAATTCTTGAAATGGCAGGCTGGCGTCTGATAGGAACGGAAGGCGATCATCGACAGTTCAAACACCCACACAAGCTGGGGCGTGTGACCGTCAGCGGACACCCCGGTGACGATATGCCCAAGGGCACACTGGCCTCGGTCAGGCGACAAGCGGGTCTCAAAGGAGGGAGGCGATGAGGACGCATCACTATTTAGTACGGATCAACAAAGACCCCGACAGCGACTGGGGCGCCTCGGTGCCAGACCTACCAGGATGCGTGGCGACCGGCAAGACAATTGACTCGGCGTTGCGACGCATTGAGAAAGCAGTGGCGCTTCATCTGCGCGGAATGCGGGAAGACGGGATCACCCCCCCACACCCCAGACAGCGAGCGGTCACGCCGAAACGCACCCCACATCACGTTGATTTTTTCGCGACGGTCGAAGTCGCAGCTTAACTAGCCCCACAGGAGGACCTCAATGAAAGTATGGCAAATCAAGGACGCCTTTGGCATCGACAAGCTCACCCTCTCCGAGCAGCCCGACCCCACCCCTGGGCCGGGACAGATTCTCATCCGTGTGAAAGCCGTGTCGCTCAATTATCGCGACTTTATGACGGTGAAGCATGGTGAGGCGCGTGGAGTGAAAACCCCGCTCATTCCTTGCTCCGACGGCGCGGGCGAAGTGCTGAAAGTGGGCCCTGGCGTCACGCGGGTGAAAGCCGGTGACCGCGTGGCGGGCATCTTCTTTCAGAATTGGTTGAGCGGGGACATTCTCGCTCAGCATTTCTCGTCCGCGCTTGGCGGCTCCATTGATGGCATGTTGGCGGAACAGGTTGTTTTACATGAGGATGGGGTCGTGCCGATTCCGCCGTACATGTCCTACGAAGATGCCTCGACGTTGCCGTGCGCCGCCGTCACCTCGTGGCAAGCGTTGGTGCCCAAAGGCGGCATGAAAGCGGGAGATACGATCCTCGTGCAGGGGACTGGGGGCGTCTCAATCTTCGCCTTGCAGTTCGCCGTGATGAGTGGCGCGCGGGTGATTGTCACGTCGAGCAGCGACGAAAAGCTGGCACGGGCGAAAAAGCTGGGGGCCTGGGCGACGATCAATTACAAAACCACACCGATGTGGGGAAAAGAGACGCTGAAACTCACCAACGGGACGGGCGTCGATCATGTCATTGAGGTCGGCGGAGCGGGCACGCTGGAGCAGTCGTTCCAGGCCACGCGCGTGGGGGGGACCATCAGTCTGATTGGGATTCTCTCCGGCCTTGGTGGACAAATCAGTCCGTACTCGATCCTGATGAAAGGGCTGCGGTTTCAAGGCATCTACGTCGGCTCGCGGGAGATGTTCGAGGCGATGAATCGAGCGATGGACGTGTCACAGGTGAAGCCGGTGATCGACCGCGTGTTTCCGTTTACCCAAGCCCGCGAAGCGCTCTTGCTCATGGAAAGCGCCGCGCATTTTGGCAAGATTGTGATCGCGGGGTGAACCTCACACCCATAGCCCGTGTTTTTCATTTCGGGTGTGTGCTTCCGCTCTCATCAATTGTGACGATCAAATTCGGTAATCGCAGAGCTAGCGATTCCAGGTTCCCTCTCCCGGCTGGGAGAGGGTCAGGATGAGGGGGGGTCAATGTGATTGCCGATTTTGGTTGTCACAGTTCATCAGGAGAACCGTTATGCAATCGGTGATGACAGACCTAATCACAAGAGCCCCCGGTCCTCATGCGGTGAACACGGCTTCAAGTGAAGAGGCGGTCAGGATGCGCTCACTCCATCGGAGCAGCGTCTCCGTGTTTGCCGCTGTTATGCGCGCTTCAATCTCGGTTGGTAAGGGACCGAACCGCAGCCGTAAAAGATGCATCAGTACGGTCGCTTCTCCTTCTTGACGGCCTTGTTGACGGCCTTCTTGACGGCCTTGTTGACGGCCTTGTTGACGGCCTTGCTCCAACCCCTGCGCCACCCCTTGCTGTTTCCATTCCTCGGTCCATTCAATCACTCGTTCGGCTAACATGCTTCTGACCTCCTGCAAATCGTTCAGCGTCTCAAAGGTGACCCGTGGCATCCGTCCTGGCAGAAACACCCGTTTCAGCCACACCGTGAAATCCCGGCGCAAGGACTCCTGCTGGGGGGCCTGGAGCCACTCCACCAGCGCGCTCAGCACTTCGTCCACGTCACTCGGCGTGCGGCTGTTCTCCATGCGGAATAACGCCGCCACCAGGTTCTGCAGCGGCGGCATCTCCCGCGCGCTCACCCGCCCCTCATCCAACAGAAAATAGCGCAATTGCGGCCGGTAGCGTGCCAAGCCTCCTGGCACCGGCACGATCAAGTCCGCTAGCTCCTCCGCCGCGTCCCACGGCTTGCTCCCATTGTACAACACCACCGGCAACACCGGCGGCAGCAGGCGATCCGTCGTCCATTGCCCGGAGCGAATCAAGTCCTGATACAACAACCCCACATAGCTCAAGATGCGCACCGCCATGAAACGGTCGATGGTCGATTGGAACTCTAGCAGCAGATAGACATACAACCATTCGTGTCTCCAGCGGACCCGCCAGATGAGGTCGTCCGCCCGGTCCGCAGATCATCGGTGACATAGCTCCCGTTGACCTTCTCCAGCGTGCTGAAGTCCAGTCCTTGGACCCAGGGCTCGCGAACAAATCCGCGCAGCAGGTCTTCCACCATCGCCCGATGAGAGAAGAGGAGCTTGTAGCTGTGATCGTGATCCATACGGTCCCGCCTGTTCTGAAGATATAAGAGCACGTCTGCAAACTACGTGCGAGAGGCAATGAGTAGGGTGCGCTCCGTGCACCAATACCCCCGGTGGACCAGCAGCCGCTTCGGCGCATGGCGCGGGGTCCACGGGCATGGTGCGCGAAGCGCCCCCTACTTCCGCTCCTTCCGCTCGCGCTCCAGCCGCACTATTTCCAAACGCGCCTTCTCCGCCTTCAAAAAATCGCCCTGGGATTCCGCTAAACGAACAACCTCCCGCCACGCCTCGGCATCGTCCGGCTTCAGTTGCAGGGCCCGCTCGTGAGCCGTCAGGGCTTCGGGATGGCGGCCCAGCTCGCGCAGCGTGAATCCCTGTTACCCCATGCCTCGGCAAGGTCCGGGTTCAGGTACAGGGCACGCTCGAAGGCCGTCAGGGCTTCGGTATCGCGGCCCAGATCGCGCAGCGTGAGGCCCTTGTTGTACCACGCCACGGCAAGGTCCGGCTGTAATTTAATCGCCTCTTCGGAGGCGACTAACGCGTCCTCATAGCGCTTTGTCTGGAAAAGACAGTAACCTTTTCGGCGCCATCCTTGCGCATCGTTTGGTTGAAGCACCAGCAGATAGTCATACAGTTCTAATGCTTCTTGATAACGAGCGGCGGCGTAGGCCTCGTCGGCGTTCGCGCGGAGGGTCTGGAGAAAGTCGGGTTGGAGGTGCAGGACTTTGGTGAGACAGGCTTCGGCGTTGGCTTTGTCCCCTTGCTCAAAGAACACGCGGCCCAGCGTGTAGAGCCCGTCCGTATCGGTACTGGTGTCCAGCGCATCCATCAGCCGGGGAAAATCAACGGCTGGGTCGCCCGTGCCGCGTTCGTAGGGAACCACATGGACGAGATAATAGTCATCAGGATCAATCGTCGCCGGCAGCGCGCGCTTATCGACAAAGGATTGGTCAGCAAGAAGCCACAAACAATCCATGATGTGAGGGGATTTCTCGAAGATGTGCCGCACCGCCACCTGGAGGCGCTCGGTCGTCAGCGTGAGCTGGGCGGCGGTCAACAGTTTGATTGTCCGCAGGACATCCTGACAATCCAGCGAGAGGTCATCGGCAAAGCGCATCTTCATGATGCCGCGCATTTCTTCCAAGACAATATCACCAGGCGTGGCGTACTCCTGTTTCCAGGGGCGGTTGACACTCTTGGCGAGGCGTTGCTGTTCAGGCTCGGTGAGTCGCACCAACGTCAGCTTCTTCAGGGACCCTTCATACCAGCGACGTAAACTACTCTTCGTCACGTCGCCCAAGAATTTGCCGTCACGACAGGTCGCGGCCACGCCCACCGAAAGCGCGTGCGCGCGGGCTTTTTGACAGAACTCTTGCAGGTCCGGGGAATGATTGGCGTAGCGATCCAAATCATTGAGCAGGACCACCACCGGGCGGCCCTTGAGGATGCGAAAGGCATCGTCCGGCGGCACCGGCTGGTCGAGTTTTGGTTGCAGCACGAAACAGTGGCCCAGGTTGCGCAAGAGGCTGAAGAGCGTGCGGGTCTTACCCGCTCCTGGTGCTCCGATGAAAACCAATCCCTGACCATAGCGGAGCAGGTTCACCAACACTGGCTCGTCGTACACTTCTTGTGGCGCGTTTGGCGTGTCGGTACTGGTAACGGCTGTCCGAGAAATGTAGGTGGTGTTGTACGGACGATAGTCGGGGTTTGGTTTCGTGTGAGGGTGTTGTTCCTGAAACTTCAGATCAATGGGCAGGAGGTCTTTTGCCTCCTTGCAGAGGGCGAAATGTTTGGCGGCCTCGGCGTAACGATAGCCTGGATAACTCCAGCCGGTGCCACCCGCCAAGAGGAGCAAGCTCGCACCCGTCAGCCAAGGATGCGCTAGCAAGGATTGCCACTTCACAGCCTCGGAAACCCAGTTCACGCCGATTCCGACGATCAGCGTGCCCCACACTCCGAGCAGTCCCTTGAACAGCGTCGCGCCCACGGCGGTTCTCCCTTGTCACGACAAGATGGGGCATCCTACCTGTGGGCGTATGGCAGAGACAAGGGTTTGCGAAGGAAGCTCACCAAACCAGCGTACGCTCCCCTCTGCCATGAACTTGCCAGTAGCTCGCTGCGTGGTGACGAACACGGACGATTTTCCCTAAACGTTGAGCGTGGGTGCGAAAGGCGTGGAAGCGGAGGAAACGCGGAGTATACTCAGCGACTTCATCGAAGGCGACATCAAGATGAACCAGACAATAACCTGGGTGAAGCAAGCGAGGATGATAAAAACCATGATCCCGCGTGAAAAAAGTTGGAAGGCGAAGGGTCTGGAGCAGCGGGATGATGTCCGAACGATCTTTCATCCCAAAGCGGCCAACTTCAATCCCAATCTGTCGAACGTGCAGCTTACGGGCGCGCAAGCGGTCACGTTCAACGACGCTGAGGTCTTCGTCGAGGATATTCACGCCGCCCGTTGCCGCTGTGCTGATTTCTCGATCAAGGCGTCACTCGCCAGTTTGACAACCTCAGCGATTGCGTCGTGGGCGATGCGACCGTTATATGCAGCGACAATCTGGTCCCTGTCATAGCCTTTGGCCAGCATTTCTAAAATGCTTTTGACCATGATTCTCGTCCCCTTAAAGGTCAATTGCCCGTGGCAGATCTCTGGGTCGGCAACAACGTGCTGCCCAAGTTCGATACGTTTACGAACCTTCATGGCGCTTTCCTTCTGTCCTTATTTCCGTAGCCAGCCTCCATACTATAGCCAGAATCTTCAGAATTTTTGCGGTTATCCACCGGAGTCGGCGAGTGACTGGGCATGTCCATACCGACGGGATACTAATCTGCTACTCATTTGTTTTCAATTAGTATTTCATGGAATCCGCGTACTGGGAAAGGGAAGACGACCACGTGTCACGGTCTCACCGTATACGCTCGTGGCCCTCGGTGTGCCTGCAACTGTGGCTGAATCCAGTCGAGCCAATCACACAACACTGGTCGCGTGTGGCGCGGGTCAATCAGATCGTTGACGTTAAAGGCTTCGGCTCGCGCGTACGGTGAACGTTGGCTGGCGAGCTGGTCTTCAATCTCACGGCGTTTCGCTTCTGGGTCGGATGCCGCGGCGATCTCTCGGCGATAGGCCACGGCGACTCCTCCTTCAATCGGTAGCGCGCCACTCTCCGCCGATGGCCATGCGAACACCATTCCGTCGGGTCCAAAGTGCGCCGCGCCCGCCACGCCGTAGACTTTGCGAACAATCACGGATGCCCACGGCACGGTCGATTGCATCACCGCGAAAAGCGTAGCCGCGCCGTGGCGAATCGTTGCCGCATGCTCCGCCTCTGGACCGATCATGAATCCTGGCTCATCCACAAGCGCGACAATCGGCAGATGAAACGTGTCGCACAGATCGACGAAGCGTTGCACCTTCCGCGCGGCATCGGCGGTCATAGAGCCCGCGTACCAGGCGGGATCATTCGCCCAGATGCCCACCGGCTGACCGTTCAAACGAGCAAGGCCGGTAATCTGCGCGGGGCCATACAGTGGTGCCAGCTCAAAGAAGGAGTGGCGATCAACGACACTCTCGATAATGCGTCGCATGGCGTAGGTGCGGCGGCGATTGCGCGGGACGATGCTGATCAACTCCGGCTCTTGGCGATTGCGATCATCTTCACACGGCAGAACCGGAGCCGCTTCCCAGACATTGCTGGGCAGATAACTCAAGAATCGCCGAATCCGCGCGAACACGTCGGCTTCGTCTTCGGCCACATTATCCACCACGCCACTTGCTTGATGCACCTGTGCGCCACCAAGTTCCTCTTTCGTGATCGCGCGCCCAAAGGCACGTTCGACCAACGCTGGCCCACCAATCATGACCTGCGCAGTGGTTCGCGTCATCACCGAAAAATGGGATGCGACCAACCGCGCCGCTGGCAGTCCGGCCACCGGCCCCATCGCCGCCGAGGCAACCGGTACGGTACTCATCACCTGCATGATCGACATGAATCGCGGTGGGGCATTGACCGCGTCGCCACCACCGCCGCCGGAACTTTTGCCCGCGCCGCGCGGTACGCTGCCACCGCCGCCTTCGAGAAAACGAATCAGGGGCACGCGATACCGGAGCGCCAACTCTTCGGCGAAGACGCTCTTGCGCAATCCAGCGGGTGACGGAGAGCCGCCCTTCAGTGTGAAATCCTCACCACCGACGACACACGGGCGACCGTCAATTTTGCCGAAGCCCAGGAGATAATTGCCTGGTGTGAAGGCACGCAGCTCGCCTTGTTCGTCAGTCTCCGAGTGGCCAGCGATCTGACCTTGTTCACGAAACGAGTCCGCGTCAATCAGTCCAGCGATGCGTTCACGAATAGTGAGGCGACCCTGCGCGTGTTGGCGGGCGACGGACTCCGTTCCGCCCTGTTCGCGCGCGAGGGTCTTGCGTTGGTTGAGTCCGTCAACTTCGCGTTGCCACGACATAAAAAAGGTTTCGGGTTTCAGGTTTCAGGTTTCGGGTTAAGAAAGTCCAAGGTCCAAGGTCACAAAATTTCTAGTCTCCAGTCTCAAGTCTCAGCCTTTTTCTCATTTTTGACTTTTGACTTTTGACTTTTGACTTTTGACTTTTGCCCTTTGACTTTTGACTTTTGACTTTTGACTTTTGACTTTTGACTTTGTCTTTGGTCTTCTCACGTCCGCTGAACGCGCCCGCGCTGCTGAAGACTCTCGCGCCGCGCGGCAATGGCTTCCGGCGTCGCCTGTTTCACCTGCTCACGCCAGGCCTCGTATTCAACCTCCATTCCCTGCGCGAGCGTCGTCGCGTAGCCGTCATCAATGACTTGTTTGAGACGACGAACCATATCCGGCAGACTCGACAGAATGTCGTTCGCCAGTGTCCGGCACGTCGGCAGTAACTCGTTGGGCGCGACCACGCGATTCACCAAGCCCCAAGATTCGGCTTTTTCGGCGGACAGGAAGTTGCCCGTCAGCGACAACTCCTTGGCGCGATATACACCAATCGTGCGTGAGAGCTTTTGACTTAATCCCCAGCCCGGCATCGCACCAACACGCCCGTGGGTGTCGGCGAATCGCGCCTCGGTCGAGGCGACTACGATGTCACACGCCAACGCCAACTCGAAACCACCAGTGATAGCAAAGCCGTTGATCGCGCCGATGATCGGGCGGTCAAACGCGGTGATGGCGCGCAGAATATCGTCGTCACCACGCACCGCCCCTTGCGATCCTTTGGGTGCCAGTCCGGTCATACTCAACTCTTTGAGGTCCATCCCGGCACAGAACGCCTTGCCCGCGCCGGTCAGAATAACGACTCGCGTAGTGTCGTCGTTCTGTAACTCGGAGAAGGTACGGACAATCGCCTGGCGCAATTCATGCGAAAGCGCGTTCATCGCGTGCGGGCGGTTCAAGGTGAGGAGGACGACCCCTTCATTTTTTTCAATCTGGAGCACTGATTCCGTCATAGTGTGTCAATCCTTTCTCAGAGCGTGAGGCTAGACCGGCTTAAACTTCGGTATCGCAATGTCCTCCGTCCAATCGTCGAACGTCACCTGGACGGGCATGCCGATATGCACCTTCTCCGGTTCACAGCCGACGATGTTGGTCATCATCTGTGGTCCTTCCGCGAGTGTGACGAGCGCCACGACATACGGCACGTTATCCGCGAACGCCTGGGTCACCGGACGGTAGATAATCGTGTAGGACAGGACCGTGGCCCGCCCTGACGTTTTGATCCACTCCACGCGATCACTCATGCACACCGTGCAGTAGAGGCGCGGATAAAACTGATGGTGCCCACACGCCGCGCATTGTTGCACGCGCAATTCATGTTGCTTACATCCATCCCAATACGGTTGGGTTTCTTTGGTTGGCACGGGAACCGGCCTGACTCCTGGCGCTGCCATTAGTTGCTCTCCTTTCCCAAGATCATGCTGCAATGCGTGGACATGATGCCGCCCTGCGCGTGGACAAACGCGATCTCGGCATCCTTGACTTGCCGGGGTCCACATTCGCCCCGGAGCTGGCGCACGGCTTCGGTGATGGAAAACAACGAGCCGGGGTGTCCAGGGTGGCAGTGTGACATGAGTCCACCATGCGTGTTGATTGGCAGATCGCCGCCGAGTTCAATGCGTCCACCCTCGACAAATCGTCCGCCTTCGCCTTTCGGGCAGAATCCCAAGTCTTCCAGTTCGATAATCACCACCGGCGTGAAACAGTCGTACAGTTCCGCCACGTCAATGTCCTTCGGTCCCAGCCCCGCCATCGCGTAGGCCCGTTCCCCAGCTTCCTTCGCCGCCGAGGTCGTCAGGCTGCGCGCCTGACTGAGGTGTTCATGTGAATGGCCTTCCCCGACTCCAAGCATGTAGACCGGTTTTTTCTTGAACGACTTCGCCCGTTCCGCCGAGGTCATAATAATCGCTGCCCCACCATCCGAGACCAGAGAACAGTCGAGAAGATGGAGCGGATGCGCGATCATCTTGGAGTTCAGCACATCGTCAATGGTGATCGGCTGGCGCATTTGCGCGGCCGGGTTCATCGACGCGTGTTTGCGGCAGGCCACGGCCACCGCCGCCAACTGCTCACTGGTTGTGCCGTAGGCGTGCATGTGCGCCTGGGCGAGCATGGCATAGAAACCGGGAATCGGCGGTCCATACGGGCGCTCGAATTGCGCGTGCCCAGCGGTGGACATCGCTTCAATCGCCTTGTCGCGTGAGAGGCCAGACAGCATGTTGTCGGCCATGGTAATCAAGACAGTATTGCACACACCGGTCGCGATGGCCGAGGCGGCATGGTGCATGATCGCCAGGGTCGTCCCGCCCCCGGTCGCCACATTGAGACAATAGCGGGGAAAGATTTGCATGTACTCCGCGATCATTTCCGCGTGGTACATGTAGGGTTCGACAAACGAGGTACAGGTAATCAAGCCGTCCACATCATCTTTGGTGATGCCGGCATCTTCCAGCGCGAGTTTCGCGCCTTTGACATAGAGTTGCGTGGCGCTCAAATGGGGGACCACGCCAACTTCAGTGTCGGCGGCCCCGACAATCGCGATTTTGCCACGGAGCGAGTCCATTGATATTGCCTCCTTCATCTCTTCAGCGGTCGGAACATGGAACGTAGCGGGTTCTTTCTTGACACCATCCGCCTCGACTTGCAAGGTGCGGTGGCATGATGATTGAAAATGAGGAAGCGCACTCCTTGACGTTCTCCGTCCGGTTTGCGACGATCCGCCCTACCAAAGGAGTTTCGCCTATGACCGAGATCGCACCGCAGATCACTGTGGATGCAAAAATCCGTTTCGGGAAGCCCGTGATTCAGGGAACCCGGATACCGGTAGACCTTGTGGTCGGCAAGCTCGCGGGAGGTATGGGCATCGAAGAAGTGATGGAGGAGTATGCCTTGACGCGTGAGGAGGTGCTTGCTGCCCTCTCGTATGCTGCCCGCGTGGTTGCGGAGGAACATATTCGCATCGTGGAGTAAGATGTCCAGCTTGCCTGGCTTACAGTGGTTTTCAGTTGTGTGCGCTCTTTCTTGGGAGCGCACGCGTTTCGCCTATCTACGCCACCGAGCAAGATCGGCACGCCCCTACGGCGGATGCAGTCCCAAGCGCCGCCACCGCCCGGCGCTCAAGCACCGGGCTTACGATACACGCCCCATAAATGGGGCTTAAGAAAAAGCCGGATTTATCCGGCGTGTTGCGTAGCCTGGCGATTGATCGCCAGGCGGTAGCGGCATTCAGTCCAGCGCTCGCGAGAGTGAAACCCCCGCATTCCCGGCGGGCGCATCCACCTGCAAACCGCTTATTTCACCCGCGCTTCCGGCGGATTGGCAGATACTGGGGTTTCCACATGCCGCTCTCAACGAAGTTCTCCAAGTCCTTTTCCGGCACTTCGTTGCGCGCCATGCCATCCGTAATCGCTTGCCGAATCACCGCGACCGCGACATATTTGCTCGCTTCACGAATCTGATCAATCCGAGGGTAGACTCCGCCTTGGGCAATACGTTCGTCGTCAGTGTAGGCATTGAGCGCCACGGCTGCCGCGGTCAGCATGTTATCCGTCACCCGACGCGCCCCACTCAACATGACGCCCAGCCCCAGACCAGGAAAAATAAAGGCATTGTTTCCCTGTCCGACCGGGTACGATTTGCCCCCATGCTGCACCGCTGGAAACGGACTGCCCGTCGCGACAATCGCTTGACCATTGGTCCACCGATACACGTCCACCGGGTTCACTTCACAATTGGCCGTCGGGTTGGAGAGGGCAAAGACAATCGGATGTGGCGTATTAACCGCCACGGCCCGTACCACTTCTTCAGGAAAGGCGTTCGGTTGGCCGGACAACCCGAGGAGTACAGTAACTTTCCCCTGCTGCACGGTTTCGAGCAGGCTAGGAATCGCCCCTTGTGTTTTCCAGCTTGCCACCCGCGCGGGGTCCTGGGCGAACTCTAATTTATACGGCTCCAGACCGGGACGATTCGTCAGCACCAGCCCTTTCGAGTCGAGGGTCAGCATGCGGGCTTTGGCTGCCGCGGGCGAAGTGCCTTCTCGTTCCATACCGCGACAAATCTGTCGTGCCACGCCAACACCACCAGCGCCAGCTCCATGAACGACAAACACTTGATCGGACAATCGCTGTCCGATTTTGCGCATGCTGGCCAGCAACCCCGCCAGCACCACCGCGCCCGTGCCTTGGATGTCATCATTAAAAGAGGGCAGCACCTCCTGATAGCGATTGAGCACATCGAACGCTTTCTGCTTGCTGAAATCCTCCCATTGTAAGAGGGCGTTGGGGAACTTCTTCTTGAAGGCGCTCACGAACTTCTCAATGAAGTCCATGTAGGCTTGGCCTTCGAGGCGACGATGGCGGACGCCGAGGTAGAGTGGATCATCCAAGAGGTCTTGGCGGTTAGTGCCAATGTCGATCCCAACCGGCAACGTATACGCGGGGTCAATGCCCGCCGCGGCGGTATAGAGGGAGAGTTTGCCAATGCAGATGCCCACACCGCCAACGCCCTGGTCACCAATGCCCAAAATGGCCTCCGCGTCACTGGCGACCACCAATTTCACGTCTGGCAGGGCGACCTCATTCAGGAGGGTCTCAATCTGATCGATATTTTGCGGGCTGATGATAATGCCGCGCGGATAGCGAAAGATAAGGCTAAACTTGGCGACGGCCTCGCCCACGGTTGGCGTGTAGATAATCGGCATCATCTCTTCAAGGTGTTGGGAGACGAGCGCGTAAAAGAGCACTTCGTTGCGGTCTTGCAGGACGCGCAGGTACAAGTGCTTGTCGAGACCAGTCTGGAAGGCGGAGAAACTCGCGTAGCTTTGTTGGAGTTGTTCTTCCAAGGTCGAGATATGAGGAGGAAAACTGCCGGACAGTCCAAATTCACGCCGTTCTTCGGCGGTGAAGGCGGTGCCTTTGTTGAGGAGCGGAGAACGGATCAACAGAGAACCTGGAAGGTCGGTTTCCAGATACGGGTTTCCGCGCTGGTCAATTTTATGTTCGTACTGCGTCATGGTACCTCGCTGGAGAAAATGAGCGGCCTACCATAGACGTGGGGTACTCCCCAGGGAAGTAGGCTATCGGAAGCGGGGGCACTGTGTGGTTGGGCTGATGAACGAGTGGTCAAACGTCAATCGTTTTACGTCCCCCCTCCGGCATCAACCACATCCACGCCGGAGGGAATCATGAACAGAAAAAGTTCGTCCTTGAGCGGAGCTTTGCGGTCAATGTTGGAAAACCAGAGCCGTGTGGTGTTTCCAAGTGGGTCGGTGATCGTGGCTTGGATGATGTCGAAAGTCTTAGTCGAGACTTCGAGGTCTAACGAACCAATCGCTTCAGGGTCTTTCTTCGCCAGCAGTCGGAGAGAGTACGTCTCTGGTGTTTCGTTGGTCAGCGAGACAGTGAAGTCTTGGTCGATGCGGCCAATGCCGAGCAGGAACGAGACCGGCGTATTCGACTGAAAAGCGGACTGAAAAGGGGCTTTGAGGACTTGTTTCTCGGTTGGTTGATAGAGCCAGAAGGTTTTTCCGTCTGACACCATTAACTGTTCCGGCTCAACGAATTCCCAGCGCATCCGGCCAGGTTTTCTGAAATAGACATGCCCACGAGCGGCGACTTTCTGCCCCAAGGTCGCCGATTCCACTTCTTGCCTGAAATCCGCACGAAACCCCGCAGTCGAGTCGTAGCGGGCTTGGAGTTTTGTGACGACGGTGTGGACATCCGCCGCGTGAGCGGAGTAGCCAGGAGCCAGGAGAAAGTAGCCAGGAGCCAGGAGAAAGTAGCCAGGAGCCAAGAGAAAGTAGCCAGTAGCCAGTAGCCAGTAGCCAGTAGAAAAAAAGGGGAAGCTCGGCACCAAACGATCACAGCGGATTCTCATAGTGCTGACTATAAACACAGGAGCGAGGGAAAAGGCACTCCCCTTCCTCATGCTGACTACTGACTACTGACTACTGACTACTGGCTACTTTCTTCATGCTGACTACTGACTACTCCCCTCCACTCGCCGCGCGCACTAACACCTCACGTGGCTTCCCTGCTTCAGCCGAGGGCGCGATCAATCCTTCACGCTCCATCCGCTCAATCATCCGCGCCGCGCGATTGTAGCCAACGCGCAGCCGCCGTTGGAGCCACGAGATCGACGCTTGACGGCTTTCCATCACTAGATCTCGCGCCTGCTCGTACATCTCATCGTGATCGTCCTCCTCCACTCCGTCAGCGGATTTGGACGTGCGGGCCTTTTCCAATGCGGCCACGAACGCCGCGTCATAGATCGGTTTCCCTTGCTTCTTGATCGCGGCCACCGCCTTGCGGATTTCCGGCTCGGACACAAACGCCCCGTGAATACGCTGAGGCTTGGCACTCCCAGGTGGCAAGAACAGCATATCGCCGTCGCCCAGCAGTCGCTCCGCGCCGATGGCGTCGAGAATCGTGCGGGAGTCGATCCGCGAAGAAACCTGGAACGACACACGGGCAGGGAAGTTCGCTTTAATCAAGCCGGTAATGACATCGACCGAGGGGCGTTGGGTGGCAAGGATGAGATGAATACCCGCGGCGCGTCCCATCTGCGCGAGCCGGGTGATCGGTTCTTCAATATCGCGTCCGACCGTCAGCATGAGGTCGGCTAACTCGTCCACAATCACCACGAGGTAGGGCAATCGTTGGTGGACCAACGGGGTCGTTTTCGCGGAGGGTCTGGACTGCGTGTCATCGTCCTCTTCTCCAATTTCGACGACTTCGGTCAATTTGATAATACCTTTGGCATTGGGCGCGCCAGCATCAATAATACGATTGTACGCGGCGATGTTCCGCACCCCTTTGTCCTTCAACAAGTGATAGCGGTACTCCATGCGGCGCACGACTTCTTGCAGCGCGGCCCCAGCTTCCTTGGGGTTGGTGATCACGTGCGAGAGCTGATGCGGCAGGTCCTCATAGAGCGACAACTCCAACATCTTGGGATCAATCATAATGAAACGCACGTCACGCGGCAGCCCGCGATACAACATGCTCATAATCATCACGTTGAGTGAAACCGATTTTCCGGTGCCGGTTGCCCCCGCCACCAAGAGATGGGGCATGCGCGCGAGGTCGGCGACCACCGGATTGCCAACCGTGTCCTTGCCAAGCGCGAGTGTCAGCGGCGATTCCGTGTCTTGAAACCCTTGGCTCTCAATAATTTCGCGGAGCATCACTTTCTCACGGCGCGGATTCGACACTTCAATACCCACCACCGCTTTTCCCGGAATAGGCGCGATAATACGGACCGACACCGCGCGGAGCGCCATCTGTAAATCATCCGCCAGCGAGACCACGCGATTGACCTTTACCCCGGCGGCTGGCTCATATTCGTAGGTCGTGATCACCGGCCCAGGACGCACCGCGACCACTTTGCCGTCAACGCCAAAGTCGGCCAACTTACTTTCGAGAATGCGCGAGCTGGCGAGGAGCGCATCTTCATCGACTCTGACGGCGAGTCGCACCGGCGGGTCGAGCAACGACACCGGTGGCAACGTGTACTGCTTCCCGTTCGGGAGCGCGGGTTCCAGCGCCGCCCTGGTCGTATCGGATTTCGTCCGCTCTACTTTTGGTGGAATGGGTGCCGGTGATGGTTGGCTAAAGATAATCGGTGGCCGCGACACTTCCGGTTCGTCGTCTTCTTCGGGCCGTAAAAGGAGTGGCGTTTTTTTCGCGCTTGTCTCTTTCCGCGTTGGCCGTTTGGCACGCACGAATTCCGGTTCCGCTTCCAGTTCGGGCATCGACGAATGTTCCCAAGCCAGGCGCGGCAGCGTGAGGCGCGGTAACGTGACTCGTGGAAGATGGCTAGCAATCTTCTTCGATGTCGTCCATGCCCACAGCAGGGAGGACTTCCCGCTAGTCACGACGCCAGCGCCAGCGCTATGCAACGAGAACCGGAGCGCGCTCCGCAACGAGATCAGTAGCACCGGCAGCAGAAAAACGTAGGCACCGAGCCGATTCAGCCCGGTACGCAACTGAAACGCGAAAAAGCCCCCAATCCAGCCGCCAGCCTTGACGATGGGGACGCTGTCTTCCCATAACGCGAGAAAGGCCGCGCTCGCGAAGAGGAACACCGTGCCCGCGCACATTTGCACCAGCGGCGCGGGACACGACCACAGTCGCAACAGCACCCCAGCGAAATACACCTGTCCCAGCGGAATCAGATAACAGGCCCGCCCAAAGGCCTGACACAAGAGGTCCGCCAAAAGATGACCGATCAGACCAACTTGATTGTGGTCCGCGTTCCCGGACCGGTATGAATAGAACGCCAGCGTCAGAAAGACCGCCGCCGCGATTGTGACAATTCCTAAAACCTCACCGCCCGAGGATTGCTCCTCTACTTGCGGTTTCCGCCCCGCCCCCATATCCGCCTCCTCCACACCACATAACGCCGCAATCACACCACGTCACATCTCCATCACGAAGGGCAAGACCACCGGGCGTCGGCCAAGAGTGCGGCGAAAATAGCGCCGCAGGCTCAACCGCACCTGCTCCTTGACCACTCCCACATCCATCCGCGACTCTCGTGGCAGCTCGTTGAGTGTCGCACGAATCGCCTCTTTCGCCGCTTCAAGCCCCTCGCCATTCGTCGAGGCCAGGAACCCGCGAGACAGCAAATCCGGCCCCGACAACAACTCGCCGGTCTGCTGTTCAATCCCCACGATGGCGACCACTAGCCCATCTTCGGCCATGTGTCGTCGGTCGCGGAGCACTTCTTCTTCCACACCACCTAGCCCATCGACAAAGACTCGTCCAGCCCGCACGGACTCCGTGATCCGCGCGCCGCTGTCGGAAATCTCCAATACCTTCCCATCTTCCAGGAGAAAAACCCCGGCGGGATCGACTCCCACTTCTCGCGCCAACGCGCAATGGCGGACCAGATGACGATACTCCCCGTGAATCGGCACGAAGAACTGAGGCCGCACGAGATTCATCATCAATTGCAATTCCTCGCGGCTGGCATGACCAGAGACATGCACGCACGCCAGCGCCTCGTAATACACCTCGGCTCCACGTCGATACAGATGGTCGAGCAACCGTGAGATCGTGCGCTCGTTCCCCGGAATCACGCGAGACGACAGGATCACCGTATCCCCAGGTCCAAGTTTGACATGCGGATGGGACCCTGAGGCGATGCGGGCCAGCGCGGATAACGGTTCCCCCTGTGAGCCAGTTGTCAACAAGGTCAGGGTCTTGGGATCTCGCCCGGCGATCTTGTTGACCTCCAGGAGCAAGTCCGGCGCGATCTTGAGGTGACCAGTCTCCCGCGCCACTTCGATATTGCCGATGAGACTTTTGCCGACCACGCCAACCGCGCGCCCTTGTTTCCGCGAGATATCAATCACCTGGCGAATGCGATGCACATGCGAGGCGAAGGTCGCCACGAGGACCTTCCCCTGTGCGTGCGACATGATGTCTTCGATGGGCCGGGTCACCGACCGCTCGGAGGGCGTGGTCCCAGGCCGATCCACATTGGTCGAGTCCGCCAACAGTAAGAGCACGCCTTCCGTGCCTAACTCGGCGAAGCGGGCCAGGTCCGACTGACGATTATCAATCGGCGTATGATCGAGCTTGAAATCCCCGGTGTGCAGAATCGTCCCCAAGGGCGTGCCAATCGCCAGCGCCACCGCGTCAACGATGCTGTGCGTGACATGAATGCCTTCGAGCGTGAAGGGCCCCACGGTCCACGTCTGACGTGGGCGAAACTCGTGCAGCGCGGTCTTCGCGAGCAGGTTATGCTCGGTCAGCTTGTCGTGTAACAAACCGAGTGTGAAGGGCGTGCCATAGACCGGGACGTTGAATTCGCGCAACAGATACGGCAAGGCGCCAATGTGGTCCTCGTGCCCGTGGGTGAACACGACCGCTTGGAGATGGTTCTTTTCGCGTAAATAAGTGAAGTCGGGGATGACGATGTCGATCCCCAGCATTTCGCGTTCGGGGAACATCAGCCCGCAATCAATCGCGATGGCGACCGGGTCCTCGTCCCCTTCGGGCCAGTATTCGACGAGCATGAAGTTGAGACCAATTTCTCCGAGTCCCCCAAGAGGGACAATGCGTATTGTACCGTGATTCATGAAGAGGGATGCTCCGAAGCCGATGTTGACACCGCGACCGGCGAGACATTCACCGACGAAGGGGGAGGGACAGGCGTCTCGTGGAGACGGGCCACCATCGCCTTGTGCACTTGCGCCGACAACCACTCGCGCGCGGCTCGTTTGGAAAGCTGAGGGTCAACCATGATCGGTTCACTAAACTCGACCGTCACGGTCCCTGGTCGTAAGTCAAAGCCGCCGGGTGCCCAAATCGCGCGACTGCCATTGAGGGTGATTGGCACCACCGGCACCCGGGATTCAAGCGCCACGACAAACCCACCGGGTTTGAAGGCTTGCAGATGGCCGTCACGGGTGCGGGTCCCTTCGGGAAAAAAGATGACGGAAATGCCATCGGTCAGCAGCGCCCGCACACGACGGATGACCGAGATCGCTTGCGTCGGACTGTCGCGGTCCACCAGCACTTGATGGGTGCGCGCCATGCAAATGCCAATCACCGGCACTTTGCGCACTTCTTGTTTGGACACCCAGCGCACCTGGAGATGCGCGAAGGCCGCCATCAGCACCGGAATATCGACGTTGCTTTGATGGTTCGCCATGAACAGATAGGCGCGGGTCGGGTCGAGCTGTTCGCGCCCCTGGACTGTAATCGTGATGCCACACACCCACAGCACGCAACGCGCCCAGAAGCGGATCAGTTGCGCGGACCGTTCGGCATGGGGGTCGAAGAACGAAAAGATCAGCACCGGCACTGACCACACGAGCGTCAGCAGCGCGACCAGAATGATTCGGAGGAGGACAATGGGGAAGTACCAACGCGGCAAATGCGGTTCCTGTTTCACGGAAAGAGTGGGCGCATTATAGTTTTCCTTTAGCGTTATCGTCAACAAGGTTGATTTTTCTCCACTTCTCCCTACAATTCGTCGCCGAATGAGGAGCCGCACGTGATTGTCGAATGTCCCGCTTGTCACACCTGTTACCGCATCAACGATTCCGCGACACTCAACGAGAGCACTCTCTTTGAGTGTACCCAGGACCGCTGTCGCGAGGTTTTTCCATGCGCGCCGGAATTGTTCAATGTCGACCCACGGTCAGAGCCCGAAGGTCATTTGCCCGTGGACATTCTTCGAGCCGACGACGACGCGGACCAAGACGAACCATTCGGAGTGCCGCTGCCAGTGCCGCATCAAATCGCGCCAATTCCACTGGCTCAGACCAAAGCGCTCAGCCCGCCACCCCAAACCAGGGTGCCTGTCTCGGCCCCTCCCGTGCAGCCGACTGTTCAGCCCCTATCCGACTTCTTCGAGGATGAGGAAGAGGGGTTTTCCCTGACGGGAGAAGAAGAGGAAAAGGAAGGAAAGCCGCCGGTTCCTCCTCCGACCAAACCCCGCATTTACACGAGGTCGGAACCTCCACCACGAGAACCCGCCCCTTCTGGTAAGCAGGTTCAGCCCGTCGAGGAACCCACGCTCTCACTCAAGGTCATTTTCGCGTTCTTGGGCAGTCTGCTGCTGGGCTACGCGTTCTTGGGTCTCTATGGCCGTCTGAACATTGAGAGCACTGAGGCTGTCCTGGCGCGCCTACCGTTGATCGGCCCACGCTTCATCGCGAGCCAGTTTTCCGCGCAGCATATCGTGCTGTCGGACCTCAAGAGCAGCCTCGCGGTCACCAAGGATAGTAAGCGAATCCTGGCCATTGCTGGCAAAGCCACGAACACCGCTCCGGTTCCCGCCTCGGTCATTCAGATTGAAGGCACGCTGTATGACACCACGGGCAAGGGGCTCTCTCAGCAACAGACCTTTTGTGGCACGGAAACGCCAGTCGAGACGCTCCCCAATCTCACGACCCGCGAGATTGGCATTCTGCAACACCTCGCGCCGCCGAAACAGTTTTCCGTCGCCAGCGGGCAATCCATCAATTTTCTGATTGTCTTTATGAATCCCCCCGCGACCGTCGCTGAACTTGGGGGGCGAGTGCTGGCCGTGCAGTTCCGCACGTCGAGCTAACGCTTCTCGTTCGTCTGCTCGTCGGCTTTTTTCTCCGGGGTCACATCAATGGAATCAGGACTCTTGATCGCCTTACGGAAATTCAGGATGCCTTTGCCGAGTCCATCACCGATGCCGGGGAGTTTGTTCGCGCCAAAGACGACGAGCACAATCAGCAGAATGAGAATTAGTTCGCCAATGCCAAATCCAAACATAGTGGCCGGACTATATTCCTTTTTCCGCTGCTCAGGCAAGGCAGGGTGCTCGTATGCGGACTTTCTTGCGGCTCCTCCATCCACTCGCTAGAATGCCGCCGATGTCACAGGCTATCACCGCACCTGATCCCCAGAAACACCGCGATCCCCTCGCGATGTTTCTGATTGTTTCATTCGCCTTGCATATCCTCGTGGTGCTGCTCCTCCCGGTTATGCAACACAAATCATTCGATGAGACCCCGCGCGAGGTTCTCACGGAAGTGGAATTACTGCCAGAGTCCGCGCCGAAGCCCACGCCACCACCACGAGCAGTCGCCAAAGTGACTCCACCTCCGCCACCGCCACCAGTCGTGCAAGAACAACCACAACCACAGGCCCAAGAACCGCCACCGCCCCCTGTTGTGCACGAAAAACCCAAACCACACGAACAAGAAAAGCCACCACCGCCACCAGAGCCAAAGGCGCGTGAGCAACTGCCCGAACAGATAGTGAGTCCATCGGAACAGACTAACGATCAAGTCCCGGAGAAAACCCGCCTCCTGAGCGACCGGAATAGCGCCACGCAAAAGGAGACGGTGGCCCGTGGTTTTCCACGCCCGTCGAGCAAGGAAGCCACCGTGACAAAATCGCAAGAGCGGCCCAAGGAGCCCGTCGCGCTCACCGAGAAAGCAACGGAGAAGCCCCCACTCGTCGCCAAGAAATCCGCGCCTCTGACGCCCCCCACACAGCAAGCGAAACGCGTGGAAAGGGCGCAACCGCTCGAAGAAAAAGAGGCCGCGCAGTCGAAGCCGCCGGGACCGCTCGCGATGAAACGGCCAGAACCGGAAGCCCCAACGCGCCCTCAGCGGTCGATTGACAAAGAGATGGAGCGCTTACCGGAAAGCCGAACTGGCGACACCGCGCAAGCGAAACGCCAAGCTCCTGTAGCTGCCGACGCCGCCAAACGCGCGCCGCAATTGTTCGTGCGACCCGAGGAACTACTGTCCCAAGGATGGATTCAGGAAGCGGAAAAAAATCGCGAGAAAGAAGAAAAATCGCGGCAGCCACCGAGCGGGAGCGACATCGTGGCCATGGCGCCGTCGCCCGCGCCCAATCTGTTTTCCATGCCCGGTGATGCCGGCACGCCGGATGACCTCCCGGATATTGAGCAAGGAAACCTAACATTCCTGAACACCAAAGCGCATCGATTTGCTCCGTTTGTGCGTCGCGTCGCGTTGCGGGTTTTTCAGCATCTCATCATTTTGCAACGCAAGAATCTGAACATTAACGATGTAGTCGCGGCCCGCGAGATGTCCACGATTGAGGCCAAGCTTGATGAGAAGGGAACACTGAAAGGGTTGGTGATTCAGACGCGGTCAGGCAGTTACGCTATTGATTCCGCGTTACTGAAAGCGTGCGAAAACGGGGCCTGGGATGAGAACCCACCACCAGAAGCGCATGCCGAGGATGGGATGATTCACTTCGTGTTCCGCTCCAACATCAACGCGCAATACGACGACCTCGGTCTCCGGTCCGTGCTCACCACGTTGCAGGTGGGGCTCATCTAGTTCCCTTGCAAAGTACGGACACGGCTGGTACAGTCGCCGCACTTCGTCGCCGAAGTCCTTTCCGATCTTTCCCGCCTTTTGATTTGTCCTATGGGGCTGTAGCTCAGTTGGGAGAGCGCTAGAATCGCACTCTAGAGGTCGAGGGTTCAATTCCCTTCAGCTCCATTTTCTTTCCCGCAATACCAACAACTTGCGGATTTTGCCACCCAAATTTGACGGGTGCCGCATTGGAGCCCTTTTCGCGCTCATCCTGCCAACAGTGAACCAATTTCATTCCACAGACCGAACGTTTCTTTTGCTCTCGGTAAAACCGCCGCGACTGATGAGAGGAACCCATACCAAATCAGAAAGTGGCACGGTCAGGCTTGGCATGAAATTTTCTCCAAAACGAGGCGTGAGGCCACCGCTGCTCCAGGCCATACCAATAGCGCCGTAGCGCCAGATAGTCTTGATATGCCGCTTGCACCGCCTGCGCATAACGAGCCGGACCAGATTGAGCATGAATGACCTCGGCGGCCATCCAGCCATTGGCCAGCGCCTTACAGATCCCCTGCGCGGTGATGGGATCATAAGCCGAGGCCGCGTCGCCGATGGCCAGCCACCCGTGCCCGCCAACCTGGTCCAGGCAATACGACGGCGCCGGGAAGCTCGCAATACCGCCGGTTGGTGGTTGCGCATGCTCCGCCAGTGCCGCGGTGTGGCGGGTCGCGGCCAACAAACCCCGCCACTGCTCGCTCTTCTGGAATTGGCCAGCCCTGATGCTGGCGGCATCGCTATAGAAAGCCAGCAATAACTGGGCATCCGGCAAAGAAGCGCCATACCACCAACCCTGCTCAACCGCTTCCAGAGAGGTCAGGCTTGATGGGTGCGCGGTCTCACGGAGCGCCAACCGCGCCGCTAAGCAGATCAAGGGATAGCTCCCCTGTTTCAGACTGCCTCGCTGACGCGCGAACACGGCGCGCGTGCCGCTGGCATCCACCACCTGGTCAGCATGGATACGCAGCATGCGCCGCTCCTGGGGGGTGGCAAGCTGGATGTCGAGCGCGAAACCGTTGGCCTCCGGTGCCGAGTGGGTCAGGGTCGCACCCGTCTGTACCTGGACCCCACGCGCGTGCGCCTGGCTCGCCAAGAAGCGGTCAAATCGGCACCGGTCCAGATGCCAGCCATGACCGAGCGGATTCATTAGGCTGTCGTTATAGCCCCGCACCTCGCTGCCCCAGTACGAACAACTGCCGTAACACGGGGCATGGCCTTGCTCCAAGAACTCTCGCTCAATGCCCAAGGCTTGCAACAACCGCCGACTCTCCGGCGGAAGGCTTTCGCCGATGCGAAAGCGCTGATAGTCGCCCGCTTCAATCATCACGACGTCGGACACGCCGTGTCGCGCCAACGCCAGTGCGCAGGCGCTACCCGCCGGACCACCGCCGATAATGGCGACCCGGTAGCGGGCTTGCCAGGTCTCAATCGCGAATGGCATCAGGCGGCATCAGGAGTTTTTCTTGGGCGGCGGCGTATACAGCCGGTCGTTGACCTGATGTCAGGACACTTATTTCAAGTTACTGAATTTATTAGGCTTCTTCGCCGATTTCGCCCAGCACGAAAATTATTTTGCCACACCCAGAAAGCAACAAGCAGTTTTCTCAGCAGAATAATCAAAGGTTCGTACGATAACAGCC
>CAMBFS010000019.1 GCA_945865755.1 Klebsiella pneumoniae | reverse complement strand
CCACCCTCTTCAGGTTGGTGTCCACGTAGCCCTTGAACTCACTCGGTTCATGATTTTTCAGCGCAATTTTTGGTCAAAATAACCTTTGCGTTTGATCCTCAGCTGTCAATTCTCAAAAGTGACTAAAGAAATGAGCGAAGCATGAGATTCAGTTAGCGGATAATCAGAAATCGCATCTCTTGTTGTCGGACGGGCGTTCGGAGCGCATCACTTCGGATGGAAGCGCGGCGATCCGCTCTCAAGAGCGGCTCTACGAGTTCATGGCGACCGGACGGCCACTCTGATTCCTCATTTCTCCGATTCCCCGCCCCCTCCCGGTCCGCTGAAATTTACACAACTGTCACATTGTTGACACGATCATGCAAACTTCCCTGGCGATACTCCTCCCCTGGAGGAATTCTCTCGTGAATCATGAGCATATCCTGGTCGTCGAAGATGACCCCAGCAGCTCCGAACTCATTGCCTATACGCTTGAACAAGCCGGGCATCGTGTCGTCACCGTGTTTAACGGTGACGACGCGGTACGCTCGGTGGAAAGAAACTGTCCGCGGCTCGTGACTCTGGACTTGTTACTCCCGCTCCAGAGTGGGTGGGAGGTCCTGCACGCGATTCGCACTCATCCGCGCCACCACATCGCCACGCTTCCCATCATTGTGGTCAGCGCGTTGACCTCACCGCACTTGCGAGCCGATCTGCGTAAGAGCGGTGTTGACCATTGTCTCCTCAAACCGTTTTCGGTGACCGCTCTGCGAGTGTTGGTTTGCTCGCTGCTTGCCCCCAGTACCGACACGGTCTGGGACAGTCCGCTGTAACGCTCCCGCTCCTCTCTCCGTCACGGACAAATCATGCCCTTGTCATGGTTTCGTAACATCTTCTGTCTACGATGGCCACGCAAATCGACTGAGGAAGGGGGTGGATTGTCTTGTCAACGCCGCACTGAACGTCAATTCAAGAAGGGATACCTACCGACAAACACTTGAGACAAGGGAGAAGGAGAACGTAAACATGCGGAAAATCAACACTATCATCCTTAGTGGACTTGCACTTGTCCACCTGTTCGCCGGCGCGGGACTCGCGCAAAAGAGAAGTGTCGCCGAAGAGATTCTGGATATTCTACGCGCCGAAAATAAGATCAGCGAGGAGAAATATCAAGAACTTATGAACCGGGCGAAAGCCGAAACCGAGGCGCGGGAAGCCGGAGTCGAAGCGTCTCGCCGTGACCCCGTCAAAATCATCAAACAAGACCGAAGTCTCGACTGGCTCAGTCGGTTTAGTTTCTCTGGTGACCTCCGTGCCCGCGGTGAGGGGTTCTATCAAGGGGACGGGCCGCTGGCCAACGCACGGACTCGGATGCGCTATCGCCTCCGCTTCGGGGCGCAGATGAAAATTAGTGACGAACTGTTGGCCGGCGTTCGGCTTGTGAGCGGTGACCCCAACGACCCGATCTCGACCAACGAAACCTTGACCAATCTGTTTACCCGTAAGCCAGTAGCCATCGACCACGCCTACATTATGCTCACCCCGAAAGAGACCATCGGACTCGGTGACTTCGCCTGGACCCCCATTACCCTCTACGCCGGAAAATTCACGAATACCTTTTTCAAACCTCGTGCCGTCATGGTTTCGGAATTGATTTTCGATGACGATTTAAGCCCAGAAGGTCTTGCTGAGACCTTTACGCTTTATGAAGGGTCTGAAGGGTTGTTGCGTCGCTTCCAACTCAACGCCGCGCAGTGGGTGGTGCGAGAAAACTCACGGTCCGGCGATGCCTGGATGATGGGTGGACAGGCGGTGGTTGCCTTGCAACCGCTCGCGAGCACCCGCCTGACGTTGGCGGTTGGCGATTATTTTTTCTCTAAAACTGATGCGATTGCCCAGGCGCGTGCTGGCAACAGCGCGTTGAAAATCACCAACTCCGTGATCCTGAAAGATGGCACGGTCGTGAAAGGTGGAAGGTCGCTCTCCCCTGGAACTGGCGACAAGGACTTCCGGCGTTTCCTCGGCGGCTTCAACATCGTCAATGCGTCGATGCAGCTCGATTACAATACCGGTGATCCGCGATGGCCGGTCTCACTCATCGCGGATTTTGCTCATAATACGGATGCGAAGAATGGACGTGACATCGCGATCTGGGCTGGGGCGAGTTTGGGGGCGACCCGCAATCCTGGTGATTGGGCCTTCTCTCTGGCATGGGCACGGACGGAAACCGATGCTGTGTTGTCAACCTTCAGTTATAGTGACTTTGGGCGTGATGGTGGAACGAACAACCAAGGCCCCTTTGTGAGGGTCGATTACATGTTGTTCCCCCGGCTGACGATTTCCGCCAAGAATCATTTCGTCTCGTTCATTGATCGACCGAAAGGACAATCGAATGCCACGCTCAATCGCTTCCAGCTTGATGCGCAGGTGACGTTCTAAGGAAGAGGTTACTCAATCCCCCTGACCTTACCCCTCTCCTGGCTGGGCAATGGCATGAAGTTAAGCAACCGTGTCATTGCCCAGCCAGGAGAGGGAACCTGGAAGCCCCATCACTATTCAGTCACACATCCGTAACACTCTGGTAACATTCGCTGATTAGCGTGAACTTTATGGAGGATATTTCAATGCACAAGAGACTGTGGTCGCTCATGGTAGGAACAGGGTTCGCTGCGAGCCTGCTCGTTCCTCAGCACACATCCGCTCAAGATGCCGTTAAAATTGATGCGGCTATTCCGGCCTATAAGTCGGTGAGCGGGATCTCTGGCAATCTCAATAGTATTGGCTCTGATACACTGAACAACCTGATGACGTTGTGGGCGGAAGGGTTCAAGAGAATGTACCCCAATGTCAACATTCAGATTGAAGGCAAAGGGTCGAGCACCGCCCCCCCCGCGCTCATCGAAGGGACCGCGCAACTCGGTCCGATGTCCCGCTCAATGCGCGGGTCGGAGATTGATGGCTTCGAGGCGAAGTATGGCTACAAGCCCACCGCGTTACGGACTTCACTCGACTCGCTCGCGGTATTTGTTCACAAGGATAATCCGGTGAAAGGACTGACGTTGGCGCAGGTCGATGGCATGTTCTCGAAAACCTTCCGTTGCAAAGGCGGCGAGGTCAAAACCTGGGGCCAGGCGGGGCTTGATGGGAGTTGGGCCGGTGCTCCTCTGAGCCTGTATGGTCGTAACTCCGCGTCCGGCACCTACGGGTTCTTCAAGGAAAACGCGCTGTGTAATGGCGACTACAAGGACACCGTTAAGGAACAACCGGGTTCCGCATCTGTTGTCCAAGGTGTCAGTGAGGACCGCAATGGAGCCGGCTACAGTGGGATCGGCTACACGACGTCGGGTGTCCGCGCCATCCCGCTGGCCGCGAAGCAAGGGGACGCCTTCTCACCCGCGACATACGAGAATGTGATCGCTGGTAAATATCCCCTCAGCCGCGCGTTGTTGCTCTATATCAACCGCGCGCCTGGCAGCCCTCTCGATCCACTGGTGAAGGAGTTCGCCAAGTTCATCTTCAGTAAAGAGGGGCAAGAGGTTGTCGTGAAGGATGGGTACTATCCGTTAACGGCGGCCATCGTCAGAGAAGAGTTGGCGAAGTTGGAGTAACCAAGGAGAGGAGTTCAAGGAATCCATCTTTGATCCCCCTCACCCTGACCCTCTCCCAGCCGGGAGAGGGAACTTTGGAAAACGACCCCACCCCTTGCACGGAAATTTTACAATGTCAGACTCTCAAGCCGTGGCTTCATCAGACATCGCTCTTCCCCGTGTCAGCGCACGTGCCTCCGCGCCGAAAAAAAAGGGGGCTCCCACCGGTGTCAACCTTCGTTGGAAACACCTGACTGATAAAGCCGCTGGTGTCGTCATTACCGCCGGCGGGATCGCCATCATCGCCAGTATCATCCTGATTCTTTTCGTCATCGTCGCCGAGACCCTGCCGCTGTGGTACGCGCCCACCGCGCGATCACAACCCACTCCCGCCCTGGACAACCCACAGCCGCTCGTGATGGGCGTGGATGAATACCAAGAGATTGTCTACTTCGCCACCGCCGCTGGAACGGTTGAATTCCGTTCCTTGGCCGATGGGCACGTCCTACAACGCTTTGCCATCGCCGGACTCAACGGACAGCAGGTGACGTCCGCCTACCGCGACGGGATACACCATGATGTCGCGGTCGGCACTTCGGGTGGCATGCTGATTCCTCTCAGAATCCTGTTCTCTCCCACCTTTGTCGATGGCAAGCGCATCATCACCCCAGAAGTGCGCGAGGGCAAACCGTTGCAAATTGATGAACAGGGGAGGGCGCTCACATCACTGGTCTATCGGGAAAATGAAGGGACCGTGCGGGCCGCCGCGCTGGTGGGGCCACGCACGCTCCTCTTTTTTTCACAGGAAGAACAAACCTCGCCATTAGGAGAGTCGAGCCTCGAACTCGCTCGGAGTGATCTTTCTCCACAATTGCAGAGCGATGTGACCGCGCTCGCCCTCGATCAATTCCAATCCAATCTGCTGGTGGGGACGGCGAGTGGGGATATCTATCACTGGCCGGTTGACGAACCGGAAAACCTACAGCTGGGGCAGACCTTCTCCGCCGTGTCCACGCCAGGCACGGGCATTAGCGTCCTTGGCTGGCTCATCGGTGGCCGCTCGTTGATCGTGGGCGACACGAGCGGTGGCGTAAATATCTGGGTGCAAGTGCGCAATCCAGCGAATCGGCAAGAGGCCCCCTATCGCAAAGCCCACCAGTTACAGTCGCATCAGGCTCAGGTGACCGCGGTCGCGCCGTCCCCACGCGACAGAGGGTTTCTCACGGCGGATGTCGCAGGCACGGTGCTGGTGCACCATGCCACATCCGACCAAACCTTGCTTACCCTGTCGACTGGCACGAATCCTCTGCCGTTGCTGACCTTCGCCCCCAAAGCCAACGGCGCGCTAACGGTCGATTCACACGGACAACTCTTTCGCTGGGACCTCCACAACCCGCACCCGGAAATCACGCTGCAAACCCTGTTCGGCAAGGTGTGGTACGAAGGATACGAAAAGCCCGATTACACCTGGCAGTCGAGTAGCGGAACGGATGATTTCGAGCCCAAGTTTAGCCTCACGCCTCTGACCTACGGCACCATGAAAGGGACCTTTTACGCCTTGCTCCTGGCGGTGCCGTTGAGTATCTGCGCGGCGCTCTACACCTCGCAGTTCATGCACCCACGCATCCGTAGCGTGGTCAAACCCACGGTCGAAGTGATGGCGGCGCTGCCCAGTGTGGTCCTGGGATTCTTCGCCGGGTTGTGGCTGGCTTCGCGTATCGAGAAAATTGTGCCCGCGGTCTTCTTACTGGTGATCGCGCTGCCACTGGTGTCACTCATCGCCTCATTTATGTGGCGACTGATTCCACTGCCCGTGCGCAGCCGCATGAGGCCCGGCACCGAATTGGTGTTCCTTGCGCCGCTGTTGCTCATCACGATATATGCTTGCATTAGCCTGAGTGGCTATATCGAAACGGCGGTCTTCAATGGGAGTTTCCCACAATGGTTGTATACGACGACGGGCGTACAGTATGACCCACGGAACTCGATGGTGGTGGGGTTCGCGATGGGGTTCGCCGTCATTCCGATTATCTACACCATCTCCGAAGACGCCTTCTCCAATGTCCCACAGCATCTGATTTCCGGCTCCTTAGCCCTGGGGGCGACCCGCTGGCAAACCGCTATCCGCGTGGTGCTCCCCACCGCGAGTTCGGGGCTCTTCTCCGCCGTGATGATCGGTTTTGGGCGCGCGGTGGGAGAGACGATGATCGTGCTGATGGCCACCGGCAATACGCCGGTGATGGATTTTAGTCCGTTCAATGGGTTTCGCGCGCTATCGGCGAATATCGCGGTGGAGATTCCCGAAGCGCCACATGGCGGGACGTTGTACCGTGTCCTCTTCTTGGCGGCGTTACAGTTGTTCATCCTCACGTTTTTGGTGAACACCGTCGCGGAAGTCGTGCGGCAACGGCTGCGGGAGCGGTATAGCAAAATATGAGCACCTCTTTCGGCAAATTTTGGAAAAGCGGTGACCCGTTCATCTGGATGACCGGCGGCGCGTTGGCGCTTAGCCTCATTATGATTATCTCACTGATCGTGATCGTCGCCGCCAACGCGCTGGGGTATTATTGGCCAGACCGATTGGTCCAGGTCACCCTGAAAGATGGCACCGAACTTCTTGGACAACAGATTATCAGCGAGCCGATTCCCACGCCCGATACCCCCACGGCAACCGTGCAATATCGCACCGAATTTCAGATCGCCAACCGCGATCTGTATGGCGCGGATTTTCGCTGGATCAACGACGACGAGATCACGGCTCGGTCGTTCCCGGCTGAAGCGCTACTCTTCGAGCGCTGGGAGTGGGGGCCGCTGTTTGGGTTCCTCACCACCGTGACCCAGGATGGAAAAGTGATCGCCGAGGGGTCCGCGTCGGCGTGGAAAAGATTTCAGGAAATCCACCCGCGGACGCAAGAAACGCTGCACCGCATCCACCGGATTGAACGCAAGGAAATCGGCGACATCAACTACCGCCTGGAGCAAGTCCGCCTTGAGATGAAAGGTCTCCAGACGCAAGAGCGAGACTCAACACCGGCCGCGAAACAGATCCCCGCGCTTGAGCAGGAGATCGCCGCGTTACAGCAGCGCTACGAGGAGAAAGCCGCCGAACTCAAGACGCTCTACGATGAGAACGCACGCTATCGGTTTCTCGTGAAGGCCGCTGGGGGAAAAGAAAAGGAGCTGCCCGTCGCGGCGGTCGTGCGCGCCTTTTTGCCCAATCAGTTAAGCTGGTGGGAGCGATTCACGTTGTACGTGACCCGGCTCGTCGAATTTGTGTGGCATGAACCTCGGGAGTCCAACACCGAGGGCGGGGTGTTCCCAGCCATTTTTGGCACGGTCATCATGGTGCTGATTATGAGTGTCATGGTGGTGCCGTTCGGGGTGATCGCCGCGCTCTATCTGCGGGAATACGCCAAGCAAGGGCCGATGGTGCGCGCGGTCCGCATCGCCGTCAACAACCTGGCGGGCGTACCCTCCATCGTCTTTGGCGTCTTCGGGTTAGGGTTCTTCGTCTATCTGATGGGTGGCAGTATCGACCGGTTGTTCTACCCAGAGGCTTTGCCGACCCCCACGTATGGTACGGGGGGGATTCTGTGGGCCTCGCTCACGTTGGCGTTGCTGACCGTTCCCGTGGTGATTGTCGCGACCGAAGAATCCCTGTCCTCGATCCCACGCGAATGGCGCGAAGGTTCGCTGGCCTTAGGGGCGACGAAGTGGGAGACGATTCGCAAGATTGTTCTCCCTGGCGCGCTGCCTGGTATTCTGACCGGCATGATTCTCGCGATGGCGCGCGGGGCGGGTGAAGTCGCGCCGTTGATGATTACTGGCGTCGTGAAGCTCGCGCCGACCTTACCGCTGGATGCCCATGCGCCGTTCTTTCACCTTGAGCGAAAATTCATGCACTTGGGCTTTCACATCTATGATGTGGGCTTCCAGTCCCCTAATGTGGAGGCGGCCAAGCCAATGGTGTTTATGACGACCTTGTTGCTGATTGGGATTATTCTGCTGTTGAACCTCACGGCGATTATCGTGCGTAACCGGCTGCGCAGTCGATTGCGATTTGGCACGTTCTAGCAGGCGAATTATGGATAAAGAGCATTCCGTACGACCTTCCGCTGTGTCGCTTCCGCCCGCGCATGATGGCCCTAACGGCAAGGACCCGCTGGCGGCGGCGGACGCGCACGCGACCGAGGTGGAGATTCGTCAGGTCTCTCTCTTCTACGGGAGCAAACAGGCGCTGTTTGATATTGACCTCAACATTGGTCGGCGTGAGGTCACCGCCTTCATCGGCCCTTCTGGCTGCGGCAAATCGACCCTGCTGCGCTGCCTGAATCGCCTCAATGATCTGATTGATAACGTCCGGGTGACCGGGAGCATTCGCCTGAGTGGCGACGAGATTCTGGACCCCACACTGGATGTGACCGACCTCCGCAAGCGCGTGGGCATGGTGTTCCAGAAGCCCAACCCGTTCCCGAAAACCATTTACGAGAATGTGGCATACGGCCCACGTATCCTGGGCATCAAACAGAAAGCGCGGCTTGATGAGATCGTGACCGAGAGTCTGCAGAGCGCGGCTCTGTGGAACGAGGTCAAGGACCGCTTGCACGACAACGCCCTGGCGCTCTCCGGCGGACAGCACCAGCGGCTCTGTATCGCCCGGACCATCGCCGTCGAGCCTGAGATCGTGCTGATGGATGAACCCTGCTCGGCGCTTGACCCGATCGCGACCACCAAGATCGAGGAACTGATTCACGAATTGAAGCAGCGGTACACCATTGTGATCGTCACGCACAACATGCAGCAAGCGGCGCGGGTGTCCGATTATACGGCTTTCATGTATCTGGGGCGGCTGGTAGAGTTCGGCAAGACCGACAAGCTCTTCAGGACCCCAGACAAGCAAGAGACCGAAGACTACATAACCGGCAGATTCGGCTGATCATCGGATCATGGGAGCGGTGTTATGCCACAACAACTACATACCGATCGCGTCTACGAAGAAGAACTTCAACAACTGCGCGCCAAAATCCTGGAGATGGGGGGACTGGTCGAAAAGCAGATTGGCGATGCCATGACCTCGCTGGTCGAGCGGAACTCGGCCCTCGCGCACGAAGTGATCGCCCGCGACCACACCGTCAATTACCTGGATGTCGCGGTGGACGAGAGCTGCACCCGGCTCCTGGCGCTCCATCAACCGGCGGGGCGGGACCTGCGGCTCATTATGACCAGCCTCAAGGTGACCACCGATCTCGAACGAGTTGGGGACATGGCGCAGAACATCTGCGAGCGGGCCTTGGAACTGAACGAAGAGCCGCCGCTCAAGCCGTATGTGGATTTACCGAAAATGGCGGACTGGGCGCGGTCGATGTTGCGTGAGAGTCTTGATGCCTTTATCCGCGAGGATACGGAACTGGCGCTCCAGGTGTGCCAGCGCGACGATTTCATCGACGGGCTGACCGCCGACATTTTTCGCGAGATGCTCGCCTTCATGACCCAAGACCCACAGGCGGTCAGTCGCGCGACCCGCCTCTTGTTCATCGCCAAGTATCTTGAACGGATCGCCGACCATGCCACGAACATCGCCGAGATGGTGGTGTATATGGTGAAAGGAAAAAGCATTCGTCATATCTCGCCACCTCCGGCGTCAGTATAAGACGAGAACGTATGAGCAACCTATCGAGTCACACAAAACCGCTGGTCGCGGTCGAAGCGAAACGCAAGATCTTGCTCGTCGAGGATGAACCGGACATCCGCGAACTGGTCCGGTATAACCTCGAGATCGAAGGGTTCGCCGTCGTGGAAGCGAGCGATGGCGAGATCGCGTTGCGGCTCGCGGCGACGGAACGACCCGCCCTCGTTATTTTAGATTTGATGTTACCCGGCGTGCCGGGCCTTGATGTCTGCCGCATCTTGCGGACCAAGGAGGCGACGATGCAGATTCCCATCCTGATGCTGACGGCACGCGCGTCGGAGGTGGACAAAGTGTTAGGGCTTGAAATGGGAGCCGACGATTATGTGACCAAACCGTTCAGCCCGCGTGAACTGGTCGCGCGCGTCAAAGCGGTGCTCCGTCGCGCCTACGGCCCCACGCTCAATCGTCCTCACGAGCACTATGAAAAGGGCCGCTTACGCATCGACTACGACACCTACGAAGTCACGCTTGATGGGCAAACCACGGCGCTGGGGCTGCGGGAGTTCGAGCTGCTGAAGTTTTTTGTTGAGTATCCCAACCGGGTGTTTAGCCGCACGCAAATCCTCGACCTCGTGTGGGGGCAAGACGTGTACGTCGAGCCGCGCACGGTCGATGTGCATATCCGCCGGCTGCGCCAACGCATTGAAAAAGACGACGCCAATCCCACGCTGCTCCTCACGGTCCGCGGCGTGGGCTACAAGTTTAATCCCGATGCACTGGCGGAATAGCGTCTTTTTCCCCATCGCCCTGTTCTCCCTGCTCACGGTCGCGGGGTTCCTTGGCCTCCTGGTTTATGTCGCCTCTCCACTGCCTTTGCGTCCACACTTTCTGTGGTATGGGTCGCTCTTCTTGGAGCTGGGGGCTGTCGTGGGCGCGCTCACGTTCGGGAAGCACCTGCAAGCGCGGCTCCGCGAGTTAGGCACTTTCCTCGAAACGACCTCGGAGCGCGACGTCCCGCCCTCGCTCCCTGTCCGGAATGAAGATGAGGTCGGAGCCCTGGAACGTGGGGTGCAGCACGCCGTCGCGCGGCAACATGAACGATTGCGGGCGTTGGCCGCCGAGCGCAAGAAGTTGGAAGCCGTGTTGCAAAGCATGGCCGAAGGCGTGGTGGTGATTGACCCCACGGGCCATGTCGTCCTGTGTAATCCGGCGGCGCAGGAACTCTTTGATTTCCGTCCCGGTCAAGAGTGGCAGGGCAAGCCGATTCAGGCGTTTTCGCGCCATCCTTTGCTCCAGGAACTCTTACGCGAAGTGGCTGATCGGCGGCTTGGCGACGCCCCGGTCAGTCGCGAGCTGCAACTGGAGAGTACCGAAGGGCGCTATCTGGCGGCCAGCGCGATGCAGATTTACGAAGACGGGGTGACGGTGAGCGGCTACGTGTTGGTCTTTTACGACCTCACGCAAATCAAGCGGCTGGAATCCGTGCGCGCCGATTTCGTCGCGAACGTGTCACATGAACTGCGCACTCCACTGACGGCGATCAAGGGGTACGCCGAGACCTTGCTCAACGGGGCGATCAAGGACGAGGTGACCGCGCAACGGTTCCTCGAAATCATTGACCGCCACTCGGAACGGCTCAGTCGTTTAATTGATGATCTCCTCACCTTGTCGAACCTGGAACTCGGCAAGACGGAACTGCGCAAGGAAGACATTGTGCTCGCCGATGTGGTGAATGAGGTGTTCGAGGTCGTGAGAGAAAAAGCAGCGGCGGCGGGTGTCACGCTCATCCGGCATTGCCCGCTGGAATTGCCCTCGCTCACGGGCGACAGCGACCGTCTTCAACAGGTGCTCGTCAATCTTATTGATAACGCAATCAAGTATACGCCCACGAGTGGAACGGTGACGGTCTCGGCGCGCGTGGTTCACGATCCAGAGATTGGCGCACAAGCCCACAACGGTATGGCTGCTGGGACGACGCAGCCCGGAGAGTGGATGGAAGTGTCCGTAACGGACACTGGGAGTGGGATTCCGGAAGAGGACTTGCCGCGTCTCACCCAACGGTTTTACCGCGTGGACAAAGCGCGTTCTCGCGAATTAGGCGGCACTGGGCTCGGGCTCGCGATTGTCAAACACATCGTGCAAGCGCACCACGGCGTGCTCCGCATCACCAGTCAGCTCAAGCAGGGGACGACGGTGCGGATTTTCCTGCCGTTGTGAGGAACGGTGGGAAAAAGATTCAGCCTCCTGACGATCCAACTCGAAACGCTACGTTTTAGTTATAGTCGTCCGTCCGCACGTTCGTGTTGGAGAAAGTCGGAAGGCAACAAGACGCGTAACCCGTAGAAACTCCCGCCTAACACATCGGCAAAATCCGCCTTATCCAGCGTGAGGAGCACATCCGCCCATGCCAGCGCAGTGAACAAAATAGGCCGGTCCTTGCTCGCGGCGAAGACGACTGGCCAACCCAGCACCACCACATCGTCCACCACGGTCATGCGGGCACGGAGCCTGGGCCATTCCGTGGTGCCAGTCCCCAGCTTCGGAAGATTTCGCTGTACTTCGATGAGGACATACGGGCTACAGAGCAGAGTCCAATCTTGTGTCGAAGCATAGGAGAACAGTGCACGCGAAGCGCCATTCGCCGACCCTGCCGCGGCCAGCAGCACGCTCGTGTCAAGGAACAGTCTCACCGTTCCTCTTGGAGACGCCGCAGCCCCTCCTCATCATCGGCAATCCAGGCTTCGATTTGTTCTTGGCTGAACTCACGTGGGGGTGGAAGCTGTCCCGCGCCGCGCAATCGGGCAGCGAGAAAAAGAAAGAGTTCCTGTTGCTGCTCCGAAGGGAGCGCCTCAACGGCGATTTCGATCTCAGTCAGAGTGCTCATGTTCAGACAGGTAGCATGGCGTGGGTTGAACCCTCAAGTAGGCTTTCTCTTATCCCTAACCTCGACAAAAGCGACTGGGGGCACCGGAATTCCAAACGGTTGCTTCATCCGGGCTGCAAACTCCACACTCCGAACGGTCTTAGACTCCGAACTGTTTTCGACTCCGAACGGTCTTAGACTCCGAACCGCCCCCTCACCCACACCAGCGCCTCTTCCCGCGTGTGAAGCTGCCCCTCCAGTTGCGCATCCTCGACGGCCCCAAGAATTTCCTTGAACCGTGGTCCCGGCGGAATTCCCAAGGCCATGAGGTCATGGCCACTCAGCAGCCGTGGCGGCGCGATTTGCTCAGGCGCGAGGGCCGCTAGTTGCTGACGACAGAAGTGATACGAACGCAGGTCTCCACTGGACGCGAGCGCATCCAGCCGCGCGAGCTCCATCAACTCCTCAATCCCGTCCTCACGTAAAAACCGCTTGAGCGTGGCCGTGCGCATCTCCGGCGCGCTGATGAGACGGAGATGGTTCTTGACGAGATACGCGACCCGGTCCCAGGTTTCCCGTGACCGTTTGAGGCGCTGGCAGATCGCAATCGCCATCTCCGCGCCCTTCTCGCAGTGACCATAAAAGGTGATGCGATGGGCGTTGTGGACCTGGCACAGCGGCTTGGCCACATCATGGAGCAACGCGCCCAGCGCCAGCGTTTCCGTGGGTTGGGCGAGATTGTCGAGCAAGAGCAACGTGTGGACGAACACATCTCCCTCTGGATGAAAATCCGGCGATTGCTCAATGCCTCGCATTGTCTCAATTTCTGGCAGCACGGCGGTCAATAAGCGGGACTCCGACAGCAACTCGAAGGCCCGCTTGGCTCCACGCCCGGTGACAATTTTCACGATTTCATCACCAATCCGCTCCCAGGCAATGTCACCGATAGTTGGGGCGAGGTCGCGGATCGCGGCGAAGGTCTCCGGGGCGATGGTGAAATCGAGGCGGGCCGCTAAGCGGACGGCGCGTAACATACGCAGGCGATCCTCGGCGAAGCGCGCGTAGGGATCGCCAATGGCCCGAATGACTCCGGCTCGGAGGTCGTCACGTCCGCCGACATAATCAATCACTTCGTCCGTGAGCGGATCGTGGAACATGCCGTTGATGGTGAAGTCGCGCCGTTGCGCGTCGGCTTGCGCGCTGCCGAAATGCACGCTGGTGGGATGGCGGCCATCAATATAAATCCCATCCGAGCGAAAGGTCGCCACCTCGCACGGTGTGCCGTCGTTCACAACCAACACGACGCCGAACTGGATGCCCACGGGAACCGTGCCGGGAAAGAGCCGCTGCACGACCTCCGCTCGCGCATTGGTGGCGACATCAAAGTCCTTGGGGGCAAGGCCGAGCAAGCGGTCGCGGACACAGCCACCCGCGAAATAGGCGACAAAGCCGTGGTGCCGCAGGGTCTGGACGATATGTCTGGCGTGGCGTTCGTTTGCAGTCACGTGCGCATGGTGACATGCGAGATAGTGGGGTGCAATGTGGCGGACCGTATCGTCTTAAGACCAAATGGCTTCTGCCGATACTCTTCCACGGAGGTATCCCAATGGAAATTCGTTGCACGGTGTGTGAAACACCGACTGAAGTTTCTTCCGCGCAAATGTCGAACCGGACGGCGAGGGTTGTGTGTGAGTGTGGGGCGGATGTTCCTGTCGCATTGGCGCAACCCGTGGCTCCCATGTTTCGCCTCGCTGGAGCTACGGAAGAACTCAGTGCTCCACCAATGGTGGAATCTCCACCTGAACAAGCATCCATTCCCGTACCACCACCGGTGAAAACGGGAGCCACTGCTCACCCGCGTCCACGGACAGAGACCCCACGTTCCGCCCCACGGGTCACATCGCCGGAGGCCCATGCTTCGAATGCCATTGGCCGTCCAGGGTCCTGGCGAACCTGTGTCAACCATCCACGGGTGCGGTCGGAAGAGATGTGTCCCGCTTGTGCGGTGGGATACTGCGTGGAGTGTCGGAAAGCTGTCTGTCCACAGTGCGACGGCGTGTGTATGCCGACCAACGCCTACGCCATCTGGCAAGTCCGCGAACGCCAGCGTGCTCGCTCTCTCTGGGACGAAATATCGACCATCCTGTCTTATCCATTGCAGGACCGACTGGCCTTTGTCGTCCTTGCGCTGTTCACTGGACTTTTCGGCTTCGCCGCGCGCTTTACGGTGTACGCCCTCCCGTTTTCGCAAGGGATTTTACTCTGGTACAGCTTCCATTCGTTGTATCAAGTCGCCAAGGGCAATATGCGCCGTGCGATGCCGGAGTTTAATGACATCGCGGATTTGTATCGCCCACTGCGGTTGAGTGGGGGCGTGTTATTGATTGGCTGGGCCCCGGCATTACTGTTGATGGTGATGCTGGGATCGAATCTGGGAATGAGCGGATTGATCTGGGGACAACAAGAAGAGCCTGCGGCGATGGCACAGCTCGCGCCAACCCAGCGAGAGGCGGAACCGGATGCCGCCGTGGCGGGACTCCTCGAAGTCCTCAAGGAAAATGGCGGGGAAGATGAGGATACGCCCGCCGCTGAGAGTGAAGAAGACGAAGCTGCGGTTGCTCGGAGACTGGGGGTGACACCCCCACGCACGACGACACCCGCGACCGCCACGGAATATACCTTGGGGATGTCACTCCTGATTGGACTCGCGTTAGCCTGGAAGGTGGCCTACACGCCGGTGGCGTTGATCGTGGCCGCGCTTTCTTCCAACTTCTGGTCTGTTATCAACCCACTGATTGGCGTGGATACGATGAAACGGATGGGACCAGTGTATATGCAGGTCATGCTCATCTACTCTGGGTTTGCCGCGGCTCGGTGGGCATTGGGTGCGGCGTTAGGGTATGTTCCGTTCATTGGTGGGGTAGGGATGTCGTTTGTTGATGCCTACTTCTATCTGGCCGTTGGCTGTCTGCTCGGATTAGCGGTCTTCAAACGCGCTGATGAACTGGGGTGGGATTAACCACTCTTTCTCCGTCATCCCCCCGACAAAAAAATATTTCCACTGAATAATTTAAGCTTTTTATCTGACACCCGATATGTAAAAATGGGTAAGTCTTCTTACGCTGGGCAAAAGACCTGAGATATGATGTCTGAAGAGCTGACTGAATCGTCCTAAGAAGACACCCGTGCCTTGGGGCAAACCTCAACGGACGTGCGGAGCTCGGACACGTCGTACGCCATAGGACGGTAAGCATGATCCATTTGTATTGGCAAGACTCAAGATGCGTGGCCCGGATTCGGTCATGATTCCCCTCGATACTCGCACCCTATCGTTTCTCATCGCTGCGGTGACCCTTTTGCTCAGCGGATTGCTGTTGTGCTGGTGCCGCGACCGACGACTGACACGGTACGCGATGTGGGCGGCTGGCAACACATCCTTCGGGATCGGGTGGCTCTTCCTTTCACTCCAAGATGTCCAGTCGCCCGTGACCTCCATTGTGGTCGCCAACACCCTGATCGCCCTGGGCTATGTCTTCTTGCTTGATGGCATAAGACAGTTCGTACGCCAATCTCGTCAGTGGCGGCTGTCGACCTTGTTGGTGTGCGGAGTATTTCTTGGACAGTCTTATTGGGTGGTCACCGATGCACCGGTCGCTTGGCTCATCTCGTTCGTCATGGCCATGCTCAGCATCCTGGCTTGTCGTCTCTTTCTCCTGCTGTGGAGGCTGGAGGAAGGAATCACGGCATTCGCGCGGCGGGTGACCGCAGGCGCGTTCATGGTCAATGCACTTGTCTACTACCTACTAGCAACCGGGCTGTTCTTTACGTGGCCACAAAACCCCCTCTCTGAACTTTTTCCCCCTTCGTTCCCAGCAACGGTGATGTTTACGTGTACCCTCCTCTGCGTTATTGGGTGGTCCGTGGGATTCTTGTTCATAGCTGACCAACGCTACCGCGCCGAGCTGGAGGAGGCCAGTCGTGAGCTGGAACGCACAGTCATCGCCCGCACCGAGGATCTCACTCACCAAATCGCCGAACGCATGCAAGCTGAACAAGCCTTGCACGCGAGCGAGGAGCGACTGAGCTTTGTGCTCGCCTCTAGCCCGGCGGTCATTTACACCGCGCGAGCAAGCGGAGACTTTCCCGTTACCTACATGAGCCCGAATGTCGAGCGTATTTTTGGCTATACCTCGAAGGACTTTCTCTCGGACGCCGCGTTCTGGATGAATCACCTACATCCACAGGATGCGCCGTTGGTCCTTGTCAGAATATCCGAACTCTTCGAGCAGGGGTTCCTCTCCCACGAATACCGGTTCTTGATGTCCTCAGGCGACTATCGCTGGGTGCGCGATGAATTGCGTCTCATTCACCACGACGATGGTGACCAGGACGAAATCATTGGCTATTGGGTCGATATTCATGAACAAAAAATGGCCGAGGAAGCCCTCCGTCAGAGTGAAGTACGGTATTCGGAGCTGTTCCAGAAAATTCCGCTTCCCACCTACATGTGGCAACGAGCAGGTGAAGACCTTGAGCTGGTTGCGTACAATGAGGCAGCTTCTGTCTTCACTAGGGGAAAGATTGCTGCCCTTTTAGGCATCCGCCTTGAGGAGTTTTACGCGAACCTCCCCGAGATCCGGCAAGACTTCCATGCCTGTATCTCGGGCCAAACGATCGTGCGGCGGGACATGCTCCACACACTCAGGACTTCAGGGGAGACGAAAAATTTAGGAGTGCACTACGCTTTCGTACCGCCAGACATGGTCCTCGTGCATACCGAAGACATCTCCGAGCGCGTACGGATGGAAGAACTGCTGCGGGCTCAGCAGGCACGGCTGCAACACGCGGAGTCCCTGGCCCGCATCGGACACTATGCTTTTGATCTCGACTACGGCAATCCGGTGTGGTCGGAGGGGCATGAAGAACTCTGGGGTTTTGAGCATGACGCGCATCGCCCCACGTCCGAATACTTCTCCCGCATTCATTCGGAGGATCAGGAATCGACAGGAATCGCGGTCGCAAAGGCCATCCAAGATATGACGGGGTTCGACATTGAATACCGGATCGTGCGACCGGATGGCACGGTTGTGACCGTCCACTCCGTCGCCGAAATCACACCGGGTCAGCGCGCGCCCCTCGTGGCGATCCGGTTCACCTTGGAACAGTTCAGCCTCCTGCACGAAGCCGCGTATAAAAACGCGCAAGTCCGTCAGCAAAATCTTCGCGTCAATTTGCTTTGGAAGATCGTACCGTTGGTGGTGGTGCTGATGAGCGTCGCGAGCCTGGTTTTTTGGCGGACGTGGCGTACTCTTGCGCAGGGCCTCGCGATGGAAAAAGATTTGCGCGATCAAATCAATTCGAGAATGCACGAGAAGGAAGTCCTGCTCACGGAGATCCACCATCGGGTCAAGAACAACCTCCAAATCGTCTCCAGTCTGCTCTATCTCCAATCCCGGAACACCGACGACCCCGTGGCGCGGAGCATGCTCCAGGAAAGTCGGAACCGGATCGTCGCCATGTCACTGATTCATCAGAAACTCTATCAAACGACGGACTTCGCCCGCATTCAATTCGCGAACTATGCGCGCGAATTGACGCTCGCGCTCTTGCAGTCGTATGGCCGCACGCAAGCGGAAGTCGCGCTGACCAGCGAGAGTGACGACACGACGCTCGCCGTCACTCTCGCCGTTCCCTGCGGTCTGATCCTCAACGAAGTGGTCTCAAATTCGC
Source organism: Klebsiella pneumoniae (assembly GCA_945865755.1). Classification (GTDB taxonomy): domain Bacteria; phylum Desulfobacterota; class Binatia; order Bin18; family Bin18; genus JABFSC01. The sequence goes on along the minus strand of CAMBFS010000019.1, from coordinate 20,243 downwards.
TCAAATATGCGTTTCCCGACAAACGGGGCGGCACGATCCACATCGCCTTCCACCAGGATGCCACCGCGCGCTACCACCTCACGATGAGCGACAATGGGGTCGGTTTTCCGGCGGACTTCACGACCCGGAGACGGTCATCCTTGGGCATCACCCTGATTGATCGGTTGGTCGAACAGCTGCGTGGAACGCTGGAACGCAGTACCTCTCCCGATGGCACGCGCTATCACATCTCGTTTCCCCAGCCGAAGAGCACGGCGGACGAAGCGAAGGACCAACCCGAAGAGCATGGGTTGACGAATGGCACGGCCAATACCAACCCCAGTGACTGATGATGATTGTCGTCGTCAGCGAGGCCATCGAACAAATACGACAGAATAGGAGTAACCCGAATGACATCCCCCGCTATCTTTATCGTTGAAGACGAAGCCCTAATTGCCATGGAACTCGAAGGCCGGCTTGAGCAGTTGGACTATCGGGTATGTGGACACGTGGGGTCTGGAGAAGAGGCCGTCAGCAAAGTCGCGGACATCCACCCCGATTTGGTCTTAATGGACATCAATCTCGCTGGCGCGATGAACGGGATTGAGGCAGCGGAACAGATTCGCCAGCACTACGACATCCCAGTCGTCTTCTTGAGCGCCTTCTCGCACAACGACCTGTTACAACAAGCCGCGCATGCCGAACCCTATGGCTATCTGCTCAAACCGTTCGAGGAGCGCACCTTGCATGCGACTATCACCATGGCGCTCCACCGTCATCAGAAAGAACGAGAACGCACGGAGTTGACGCGGGAGCTTCAGCACATCCTTTTTCAGATTCGGGATCTCTGCGGTGCCCTGCCATCGCAAGCCGTGGTGCGTCCTCCCGCTGTTTAGTGAGGCACGATTCGTGGTGGGTGACCGGGCGGCGCGGCTCCACCGGCGTTCGGCCACCCCACGAGCACTCCCCGTGTACGGCATACCGTCATGACATCTGACCGACATGCGTCAACGCTTGGTCGAGGTCGCTGATGAGATCGCGCCAATCCTCCAGCCCTACGGCCAGGCGAATGCCCCCGGGTTCAATGCCAAGCGCGAGCTTCCGCTCTTCCGGAACCGCGGCGTGTGTCATGCCATACGGGTTTTCAATCAACGTCTTGGTGTGGCCTAAACTGACCGCCAAGGTGATCGTGTACGAGTGTTCCGCGATGTAGTCGATAAACGCTTCGGCGTGCCGGTTGCCGCCCTCTTCCTTTTTTAACGTGAAATGGAGAACCGAGCCGGGAGCAAAGCGGCCCCGGTCATCGGTCATTTGCCGGAGCGCGAGTTCCCGTTGCGGATAGTGTTCGAGCCCTGGATACGAGACGCGCGCGACCAGCGGATGCTGATCAAGGAATTGCGCGATTTTCTGGGCGCTCTTTTGTTGGTTGACCATGCGGGTGGCCAGAGTTGGGAGTCCGTACACCAAGAACGCCCAGGCGCTTTTCGATGTCAGGACGCCGCCGAAATCTTTGCGGTAATACATCAACAAGCCGTGCAGATCGTGTGGGGCGATGACCGCTCCCCCCATGTCCGTGCCGAAACCGCCAATGTCCTTGGTGAGACTGTGCACCACGATGTCGGCTCCATGCTCAAGTGGACGCTGACAATAGGGCGTGGCGAAGGTGTTATCGACAATGATGCGGATGGGGACTTTCCGCCCCTTGTTTGCCTGGTCAACGAGACGCCGAATCCGTGCGATGTCGATTAACTGGAGCGTGGGATTGATCGGCGTCTCAAAGTAAATCACACGAGTCTGCTCGTTGAGGACCTCGTTCAGGCTGTCGGGGTTCATCAGATCAACAAAGCGAGTTTGGATGCCAAACCGAGGGAGCCAATTGGTCAGCAGACTATAGGTGCAGCCATAGAGCACCTGATGCGCGACAATCTCCTCGTGTTGCTTGACGGTGACGCCGAAGACCGCGCTGATGGCGGCCATGCCAGTGGCGAAACAGACCGCCGTCTCTCCACCTTCCGCGGTCGCTAGATTCTCCTCCAACATGCCCCGCGTGGGTTCGTCGAGACGGTCGTAGATATAAATGGGCACATGCTGTGGCAACCCTGACTCGTCGGTACCAAACTCCAGGAACCCTTGCACGCCGCGGTGGGTGGAGTTGAGACGATAGGTTGTTGACGATGAGATCGGTGGGACCACGTGGTGATCGTAATCCCACTTGGTGTTATCGGCGTTGCCATGAATCAGCCGTGTCCGGAGGTGATAATTCCCGTTCTTCTGAGGGTCACGTGCTTTCTTTGGCATAAGGACTCCTGCGAGTGGGGCAATGGCATTTGGTGAGCGAGTGCCGAATTCCCTCTCCCGGCTGGGCAATGGCATTAAGTTAAGGGGGAGACTGTCATTGCGAGGAGTCGGACGACGAAGCAATCTCCAACAAAACAAAGATTGCTTCGCTGCTCGCAATGACACGGTTGCTTAACTTAATGCCATTGCCCGGCTGGGAGAGGGGGAGGGCGATCAAGTACCAGGTCACCGTGGATCAATAATCGTCATCGCGGCGATCACGACGATCTCGGCCACGCTCATCTTCGAGACGTTGCCGTTCGTATTCCTGTCGTCGTCGCTCCTCTTCATATCGATCGTCGGAGGAGCGCCCGCGTTCGTTCTGGTCCATCTGGTTCCCAACGATTGCGCCACCAACGGCACCGGCGGCACCACCAATCGCCGCGCCTTTGCCACCGCCAACGAGGGCGCCAGTGCCAGCGCCAATGCCAGCGCCAAGGAGCGCACCTTTTTGGGTGTTTGACAGCGGCTCGGTGCATCCCGCGGCGGTGAGCAAACATAAGCCCGCAACGACTTGTGCCGCTGAATTCCCATAGCCTTTCCATTGCTTCATAACGGTCTCCTTTCCCCGAGAAGGGGTGTAAGTATGAAGATGCTCCCAAGGTGGGGGAGCGTCTCATCGGCGGCATTGTAAAGGTATTTGCGCGCCGAGCAAAGAAAAAAATCGCTTACGCGGAAGTGGTCGCGCGCGTCGGTTTTTTCAACAGGACCAAGAGCGCGAGCGCCGCGACATTGAGTGCCGCGCTCAGGAGAAATGCGGCATCATACCGTCCGCTCACGGCATACAGGTAGCCAGCGATAAGCGGGCCAAACGCGGCGGGTGAGCCGGAGATGGCGAAGATAAAGCCGGCAATGGAGCCGACCGAAGTCCGGCCATAAAAATCGCCGATGAGCGCGGGGAACAGCGCGGTCACTCCACCATACGCAAGCCCAAAGACGGCGGCCGCGGCATAGAGTGACGCCAGGCCCGTACTGAAGGCAAACCCGGTGAACCCCAGCGCCTGCAACAGAAAACACAGTCCGAGTGTTGGTACGCGCCCAATGCGATCCGAGATCGTGCCGATGAAGAGGCGTCCCATGAACCCGGCGAAGCCGATCACACTAATGGTCATGGCCGCACGGAATTGAGGGATGCCGAGGTCCACGGCGAACGGGACGATATGGACCATCGGCATGAAGACGACGAGCCACGTCAGCGTGAACACGACATTCAAAAGCAAAAAAGACCTGGTGCGCTTGGCTTCGGCCAGGGTCCAGTCGTTCGCGACAGAAGAAGACGGTGCTCCGACCGTTGTTGGTGAGGGTATTGGCGCGTGTCCATCCGGGAATAAGCCCATCTTTTCTGGATCACGCACAGTGAACGTGGCGCAGGCCCCAATGACAGTGACGGCGACAACACCAAGGAGCAAATAGGCGTGTCGCCAGCCGTAGGCGCCAATCAAAGCGGCGGCGAGCGGTGGAAAAATGAACGTGCCGAAACTCGCGCCGCTGGAGGTCAAGCCAATGGCCAGCCCACGTTTCTCGATAAACCAACGAACGACCGTGGCATTGCAGGGCACATACGCGGCACTCATGCCGGAAGCGGCAATCAGTCCCAGCGAGATGTACATCTGCCAGAGGGCGGTGACTTGGCTGGTGAGCATAATGCCGAGACCAAGAAGACACCCTCCAATAGTAATCACGATGCGCGGGCCCCAATGGTCGGTGAACCGACCAGCGACCGCGCCTAGCGCGCTGTAGAGAAACACGTAGAGCGCATAAGGGAGGGACAAGCTGTCACGTCCCCAGCCCGTCTCCTTCGAGATTTCGGCCATGAACACCCCGAAGGAAAACTGGATGCCATAAGCGACGCAGAGGATGGTGAACGCACAGGCGACCACGACCCAACCGTAAAAAACACGGCCTCGTGCCGCCTCGGTTGTTGGGATCGGTTGAAGTTTACTGGTCACGTGTTCCGCTTCGTTCATAAGCAACCGTGTCTTTTAGTGGAGAGTGAAAAGTGGAGAGTGGAGAATGAAAAAAGCGGAAACCGAGAACTCCGAACGACTCCGAACTCCGAACTCCGTACTCCGAACTTCCTCTACAGTCCCAGCGCCTTCGCGATATTCACCCGCTGAATCTCATCCGTCCCGCCCGGAATGCGGAGGTTGCGCGCGATACGGAAAATTTTCTCGATCCCCGATTCCTTCATCAGGCCGTGCGCGCCGTGGAGTTGTACCGCACGGTCGGCCACTCGGTACAGGGCCTCGTCACAAAACACTTTGAGGGCGCAGACCACTTGAATGAGACGCGGATCAACCTTCAGTTGCCACAGATCGCCTTGGTCCGCTTGCCACAAGGATTGCAACGATAGCGCGCGCATCGCCTGCACGTCGAGATACGAATCGACAATCATCCACTGCAACGCTTGAAAGCGACTCAGCGGGCCACCGAAGGCTTGACGATTCTTGATGTACGCGATGCACCGATCCAACAGGTACTGACCAAGGCCCGTGCACATCCCCCCGCGTCGCACGCGAATCCAGTTAATCATCCCCATACTGAGATAGAAGCCCTCACCCTCGTTGCCCCAGGTGTGGTCGAGCGGCACTCGGCAATTGTCAAAGCGCAGTTCGCCAGTCATGCCATCGTCCATGATCGTGCGATAGGTGCGGCCAATGTGGAGCCCTGGCGCGTCACGTTCGACGATGAATGTCGTGCCTCCCGCGCCATGCTTACTGGGGTCGGTCATCGCGCAGACGAGCATCAGTTCGGCATACGGGGCATTGGTGATGTAGGCTTTGGTGCCGTTGAGCACCCATTCATCTCCACGTCGTTCGGCGCGGGTTTCCATGCCCAAAACATCGGAGCCGCCGCGATACTCGGTGATCGCGTAGGCGGCGGTCCACTCGCCGCGCATCATGGGCGCGAGATACTTCCGTTTCTGCTCATCGGTGAGAAACAACAGCATGCGATTAGGCCCTTCGGTCCACGACAGCATCCATTGGGTGACGCCGATGCCATGCTGATAGACGGCTTCATGCACGAAGAACATGTCCGTGAGGCTGAACCCACCGCCGCCAACCTCCTTGGGCATGTGCAGCGCATACAAGCCGCGCTCCGCCGAGCGCATGCGGATAGAGCGTTGCGCCGCCAGCACTTCTGGTGCGAGCCGACCATCTTCACGCAGATAAAGATGTTCATTGACCAGATGGGCCGACAACTCGCGCTCAATCGGGGTGATCTCGTCGGCGATGAATTGGTGAATGTCACGGACGGTTTTCTGGACATGGGGGGGAGCGGTGAAGTCGATCATATTCTCATCTCAAGCGGGCAATAGCCCTGGATTCTGCTCTTGGCGGTCAGACGATGCAAGGGGCAAAGCGTGAGAAGATGCAGTCTTCTCTTCACCCAGGCACCTTGCTAAAATTCCTGTCCGTGCTCGCGTGCCCAGATGAGATGACAAGGAGATACCCGCACGAGAGGAAGGGGAAACTGCCTGTGCAAATGGTCAAAATCAAATTTCAGAATCCCACGCATGACGCTCAGGGGGCGTTAGAGTTAGCCAAGCGGTTTCGCGTGATCTGTCTACCGGAGGATACGTACGAAGTCCCGGCTGTGGCCTTGGCGATTTTGGACGACTTGCGGCTTCCCTATCGTATTTTGAACGCCTGAAAGAACGTTTCCGTCAGATCGAAATTTGGATTACGGCGTATCCCATTCGTTTGATCTAATCCGCTAATTCAGGCAAATGGCGAAATCTTTGGAGCTACAGGCCGCCACGAGCCTCGCCCGTCTCTGGCAACAACAAGGCAAAAGAGCCGAAGCTCACAAACTGTTGTCGGAGGTCTACAACTGGTTCACTGAAGGGTTTGATACGAAGGATTTGCAAGAGGCGAAAGTGCTATTGGCAGAATTGAGCGAGTGAGCCATTGTGTCATTGAAGGATTGTTTTCAATGACCCGATCACCCGATCACCTGATGACTCAATGACCAGGAGTATGTATGCAGACACAAAGTGAACCAGCTCTCCCTGCTGTGTCTCAACAACTGTCCCGACCAGGGACTAATCAGTGTGTCATTCTTGAGGGCATTACTTGGGAGACGTATGAGCGGTTACTTGCTGAGCATACCGAGAGTAGCGGCACACACTTCACCTACGACCAGGGGAGGTTGGAAATTATGGTGCTCTCCGCCGAACACGAGGCACTCAAACATGCGCTGGAGCTCCTGGTCGAAATTTTTGCCGAAGAACTGAACATTGACGTGCGGGGATTTGGCTCGACCACGTTCCGGCGAGCAGATCTGCACCGTGGTTTTGAACCTGATGCGTGTTTTTATGTTCAGCAAGAGTCTCGGATGAGAGGAAAGCGCGAGATTCGTCTTTCCGTTGACCCGCCACCAGATCTGATCATTGAAATCGACGTCTCTCATCCTTCATTAAACAAACTGCCCTTGTTCGCGACGCTCAGGATTCCAGAGGTGTGGCGTTACGATAGTGCCCAAGTCATCATCTTAAAGCTGACAGGGGAGATGTACGAGGAGATGGCCGAGAGTACGGCATTAGCGGGCGTAACCAGCGAAGCTTTGAGTCAGTTCGTGAGAGACAACTCGCGGTTACAACCAACCGTGTGGCGTCGCGAAGTGCGTGAGTGGGCGCGGAAAAATCTGCTCAAAGCGTCGTAATTGTTCCCAATGATCCGATGACCCGATGAACAAATGACTCAATAGTTCTACGTCTTCTTCACCATCCCCGTCTTTGTCGTATCATATCCATCAAGCGTCATCACTGTCTGTTTGAACGCGTCGGAGCGAATGACGGTGACGAGCTTTTGTCCGATGTCGCTCTTGTGAAAATCCTTGAGAAAAACGAGGTCATACTCCTCACGCTCAACCGGCACGAAGTCGAGTCCGAGCGCTTTGGCGGCGGACTTGATACCTAACCCTGTATCGACGAGGCCACTGGCGACAGCAACGGCGACGGCCATGTGGGTGGTGTCCTCGCGTGCGTATCCCTGAATTCGCGCTGGGTTGATTTTGAGTTTGCTGAGCGTGTAATCCAGAAGGACCCGAGTGCCGGAGCCGGGCTGACGATTGACGAACGTGACATCCTTGCGGGCGAGGTCCTTGATCCCTTTGATCTTCTTGGGGTTCCCCTTCGGAACGATCAGCCCTTGCTCACGGATCACCAGGTTCATCACCACCACTTTCCCCAGCAGGTGCTGTCGTTTGAGGTCAGGCAGATTGTAGACCCCAGTGGCGGGATCAAGCAGATGCGTGCCGATGATATGCGCCTCGTTGCGTTTGAGCGCGACCAGCCCGCCCAACGAGCCGATGTTGCTGGCCGAAATTTTTATCCCAGGAAATTGCGCGCGCAGTTGGTCGTCGAGCACGCCAATGGTGAGATCATGGCTGCCCGTGAACAGAATCGTGTTGGCGATCTCTTCCGCCGGTCGTAGCAGCTCGACTTCCACCTCTTGTCCCGCGTTGAGTCCCTCGTCGAGCGAGGGAATGCGGAGCACCCCATCGGCTTTGACCATCGTGGTAATCACTCCTGCGCCGCGGCCCAAGGGGTTCACGATCACCCGGCCGCCGACTTTGCCGAGGCTGACACGGACGAACTCTTCCAATCCCAGGCGTGAAGGAATCTTGCGCGGCAGAAACGCCTTAACCTTCGGGGGCTCTTCCGCGAGCCGCCCCAGAAAATAGGCGATCAAGGGGCGGAGAATTTGCTGACAGATCACCACCGCCGAGACAGGATAGCCTGGCAGTCCGATCACCGGTTTGCCGTTGATCTTCGCCAAAATCGCTGGTTTGCCGGGCATCACATCAATGCCGTGCACCAGCACGTCGCCCAACGCTTCGAGCGCGCGAATCGTGAAGTCATGCTCGCCCGCCGACGACCCGGCGATGATGACGACGATGTCCTGCTCTTTCACCGCCTTGGTCAGGGCCTTGGTGATGGTTGGCAGATCGTCGATCACGCGCGGGAGCCGGTGTGGTTTGCCGCCCCACTCTTCGACAAAAGCGGCGGTCACACGCGAATTGAACTCAATGATGCGGCCCGGTTTCGCGGGCTCGCCGGGTTCGATCAATTCTGAGCCCGTGGGAATGATGCCAACGGTGGGTTTGGCGACGACGGGAATTTTGACATGTCCAGCGGCGAGCAGCGCGCCAATATCGTAAGGCCGCAGTTTGTGACCCCGCGGCAGCAGGGGTTCGGTGGCGACAATGTCTTCACCCACGAGCCGGACATGCTGCCAGGGCGTGGCGGCGTCGCGAATCTCGACTTCCCGCCCGTTCTTCTTGAAGACCCGTTCAATCATCACGACCGCATTGGCCCACGAGGGCAGCGCGTTGCCGGTATCGACATATTGAAAGATCGCTTGGCTAGTGGCGGTGGGCCGCCGGGCTTTGCCATTGACGAGCGTCAGCGTGACCGCGGTGAACTCACTGGCCCCGAAGGTCTCTTCCGCGCGCACGGCGATGCCGTCCATCGCGGCACCGTGATAGTGCGGGGCGGAAAGGCGAGCGAAGATCGGGGCCGCCGTCGTGCGATGCAACACATCATCAACGAGGATGTGCTCGACCCGCTTGGGCGGGGTGACCGCATGAAGAAAAGTGGCAAGCGCTTCCGGCAAGGGCTTTTTGGTGAGGTAGCGTTTGCGTTCGGGCTGATCGGTTTTGTGATGGTCGTGCATAGGCGTTCACGGGAAACGTAAGACGTAAGGCGTAAAACGTAAAAGGTGGTCGAAAGGAGGTGTCACTGCCCCTGCCCCTACAGGGAAACGTAAGACGTAAGGCGTAAAACGTAAAAGGTGGGGCGATGGGTGGTTACGTTTTACGCTTTACGTTTTACGGGTGAGAGCAAATTCCAGCTTGGAAGCCCTGTCCTCAGTCCTCAAACTCCAGTTAGGCGGCGGGCTCTCTCGGTTCTTGCCCCGATGGCCGCAATTGGAGGAGTTTGGCCTGTATCCCTTCCATAATCACATCGCGGACAAAGGTGCTGGCCTCCAGAATCTCAATCCCAATCAACTCCCCCTTCTCATTCAGCTCCGCCGTGACATTGGGACTTATTTCGATACTGTTTGCTTCCGCCTCTTCGGTAAAGACAAAATGCAGAATATCTTCCTGCTCGAAATACGACAGTTTTGGTTGTGTCATGGTTGAAATCTCCCTGTGCGAAGCCGAAAGGCAATCTGTTGCCGCGTGGTGGCATGCAGCGTGATGGGCGTCAGGGTTTCTCCCTCTTGTTCGTACGCGACCAAGACCAGGAGGTTGCCGTGTCGTCCAATGGCCACCCGCCGCTGCGTGGTGCTGTCGAAGTAACGCTCCTCCGAAAAGCGGACAATCTGTTCAATAACGGTCAGATCAAATCCACGGAGTCGAGCACGATGTTTTAAGTAGTCGGTCCAAATCACCATTGTCGTTCGCTTACTTGGGGCAATCAGCAATCTGGAGATGTCCGCTTCGTTCTTCCGCCAGCGAATGAGGAAATTGAGCGGCACGCTAACCGTTCACTACTCAAAACAAAATAACCTCCACCTCTTCCCCCGCCTCTTTCCCTTCCTCATTATGCGGGATGCAAAACATGCCGTTGGCTTGCACCAGGCTAAACACCGCGCCGGATTTGCCGGGTAACGGTTGGGCGAGCAAGAGGCCGGTATTGTTCTGGGTCAGTAGCACGCGCACATAGTCCTCACGTCCTGGTGCGGAGGCGACATTCCGCGCGAGTCGTGCCCGTGTCGTGCGCAACGGCGCGAACGCCGTTACCGCCGGTTCGCCGCCCACCAACCGTACCAGCGGCGCGCCAAACAATGAGAACACCACCAATGCGGAGACCGGATGGCCCGGCAGTCCCATCACCGGCTTGCCCGCCGCTTTGGCGAAGATCGTCGGTTTTCCTGGGGCAATCGAAATGCCGTGGAACAAGATGTCCGATTTGGGAAATGAACAGACGACATCGACGGTCATATCCTTGATACCAACTGAACTGCCACCAGAGATCATCACCACATCCGCGGCGGCGAGCGCCCGTGCCATTGCTTTCTCAAACGCGGGCCGGTCGTCTTTCACGACGCCGAGGTCAATCGTCTCTCCGCCCGCTTCGGTAATCATGGCCCGGAGCGAGTATTGGTTGACGTTGCGAATTTGGCCAGGCTTCGGGCTTTGCTCAGGCGCGACGATCTCATCACCAGTCGAGATCAGCGCGACCTTGGGGCGTCGATGCACCGGCACTTTGATGAGGCCCACGCCGGTCAGTGCGCCGAGATCGTGCGCCCGTAGTCGCCGACCCGCCGCGAAAATCGCCGCGCCTTTTTTGATGTCTTCGCCAATACGCAGAATGTTCTCCCACGGCGAGGTGCTGCGTTGCACTTCCAGCGTGCCGTCGCCCATCTCCTCAGTGTACTCGACCATCACCATTGAGTCGGCTCCAGGCGGCAGCATGCCTCCCGTGGCGATACGCATGGCCTCGCCTTTCTTGAGCGTGCGAGTGACGGTTTTGCCCATTTCCACGGAGCCAACGAGTTTGAGATACATCGGCAAACTGGCCGACGCGCCAAACGTATCTTGGGCACGCACCGCGTAGCCATCCATGTTGGTGCGATGAAAATGGGGCAGGTCCACTGGTGAGGTGAGCGCCTTCGCCAACACACGACCACACGCATCAACCGTGGGAATCGTCTCGCTCGCGGTGTGAGGCGCGAACGTGGCCAGGTGGTCCCGCGCCTCGGTCGAGGTGACGACGCGAAAGAAGGCTTTAATGGGCGCGAGAGCTACAGCCGTCGATGCGCGAGGCACGGTAACTCCTTTCTGATTTTTTCCACATAATCACGGTCGATTTCGGCGGTAATGACGCACTCTTTGTCCGGAGCGCGGGCAATGACCTTGCCCCACGGATCGATAATCATGGAGTTGCCGTAGTCGGCATGGCCGTGGACATTCTTGCCAATTTGGTTGGGGGCGATCACGTAGGCTTGGTTCTCAATGGCGCGCGCCCGCAGCAATGGCTCCCAATGCGCCGCGCCGGTCGGAAACGTGAACGCCGAGGGGACGAACATCACTTCCGCGCCACGCTGCGCAAGCTGGCGGTACAGTTCAGGAAAGCGCAGGTCGTAACAGACCGAGAGCCCAAACATGCCGAGGGGCGTATCCTGAACGACCACGTCCGTACCGGGTTTCATCGACGCGGATTCCTTGACGGTGACCTGCCCAGGAATGTCGATGTCAAAAAGATGAATCTTGCGATAACAGGCGAGGATCTCGCCGGTGGGGCTCAGCAACAGGCTGGTATTGTGTGAGCGTGGCTCATCCGACTGCTCCAGAAACGACCCCGCGACCAAGTGGATACGATGCTGTCGCGCCAAGGCGCGTAAGCGGTCAGAGGTCGGGCCAGGAATCGCTTCGGCCTGCTTTGGGCCTTCACTCTTTGATCCACGCCAGGAGAAGACTTCGGGGAGAACCACGAGTGAGGCCCCACGGTCAACGGCCACTTGGACGAATATTTCGGCTTTGGCGAGGTTTTCTTCTTTCACGGATGAGGCGGTCATTTGGATGGCGGCGGCGATGTATGAGCGCATAACAGTAACTCCCAGTGCAAGAGGGGCGAGGATTCAGTGCTATCCGACTGCCTCTTCCTTGAGGCCAACACTCCAGACCCTCAGTAAATTTCGGCAGCCCTCGGCGAAATCTCCCGTGAACGGAATCATTTGGAAAAGGGTGAGCCATTGCAACGACTTGAGGTCACGCTCGCGATAGATGAGCGGGATGATGCGGTCTTCGTAGCGTCGGTCTTGCAAGGCAAACGCCACCTCTCGTTTAACCCACATTGAATTGATCGCATCTGGCGAGAGGAGGACGACAAACCAGTCGTAGCGTTGCAACGCGCCTAGAATTTCGTTCTGCCATTGTTGGGCACCGAGAAGGTTGTGTGGACTGAAAAATACGGGAATCCCGTGACGTGAAAGCGTGAGGGCGAGGCGCTGAGCCATCACTCGGTCTTGCGTCGCACGGGAAAGAAAAATTTCGCTTGGTGGCATTGCTTAGTTGGCGAAGGTGGAAATCTTATCGACTACTGGCTGCCAGTCTTCTTCGCGCCCTTCAATCCGCACGGGGCTGAGCTTTCGCAGAATCCAGGGGGCATCCGCGGGCATCGCGGTTTCGTGGCCTAAAAAAACAGGGATGAGACGGCCTTGGTAGTGTTCGGAGGTCAAGGCGTATTGGATTTCCTCTTTCAGCCACTCCGACTCAAAGGCATGCGGAGTGATGAGGACGACCATAATGTCCGACTCTTCAAGCGCGGCTCCCACCTTTTTGGCCCAGTTATCGCCGGGAAAGATTTCGTCTTCTGGAATCCACACCTTGAGCCCAGATGCGGTGAGTCGGTGAGCCAAGCGTCGCGCGAAGACCTTGTCCTTGCTCGAATGGCTAATGAAAACTTGCCTAAAGGGAGTGTATACGGCGCGTTCTTTGACCATCATGTCAGCAGTCACCTTGCGATCAATCTCTCGATAGCGTTCGAGTGCAGCGCGCATCTTTTCCTCGCCCCCGTGAGATGTCGCGAGTTCTTTGAGTTTGTTTTTGATCCAGCCAAGGTGCCACTTCTCATCTTTGGTGACTTCGTACAGCAACTCCCTTGTTGCTGGATCGACATCCGGTCGGCTTGCATGTTCGAGATACCGCTGTTGTGCTCGCTCTTCGACCACAACCGTTAGCGCAAAAAGATCAATCAACGTTCGCGGAATACCAACTTCTTTCCCGATGCGTGTTTGGTATCCATCATCAATAGGAAACGGCGTACCGCCAAGGTCAGCAATACGTTTGGTCCATAGCCAGGCATGACGGGTCTCATCCGCCAAGTGGCGAGAGAGTTTGATTTGCGCTTCTGGATCGTCAATCCGCATAATGAGTTTCAACAGGAGCTCGGCTCCTCGCAACTCGGCATCGCGATAATAGCTATAAAGATGAATTGGTCGTGGGTCCAAGACATTACCTGACCCTCCCAAACCAACAAACATATCCTGCGTTAGAGTTTCTTTTTCCACTTAGTATCCTCTGGTATAAAGGGAACGAGTCAAGAAAAATGACGTTCCCGCGGGCAAGGTCAGTTGTAATAGCTAGCTATTTTTGCTTACAAAAGAGGCAAAATCGTTTGATGCCTTTTCCCAACCGCCTATAACCTGTCCCATAATTTGAAACAGTACGAGATACCAACGACTACGCAAGCGGAGCCAAGTGCAAGAGAAAATAGGAAGTTTGTTCATCTTCCATTGAATAAATAATTTTGGTTCTCTTGCGAATTTTAGCCATATAAGGTTTCGGCAGCTCAACTGTCTGTTCTACGCTAATCGCATGAGCGAAAGAACCCTGAATTTCTCCTCCTCCCACTGTCTCAAGGTGAAAGGATTTTCTCGTGACGTCTGCCCCTACGAGACTCCCCTGCACTTCCATTTCTTCTTCCGTTTCGTCGCTTGTTTTCGCAATAGCTTCCCGTAACTGTTCTAGTTGGGGTTTCTGAATAAACAAACTGCTTCTAATCTGCTCTTTTCTACGCCATTCAATATCCGCGCTCAGTCCATATTCGACATGATCTCCAGCCCATTTATATATTGCTCGTACTGGAGGTGCTCCCAATTTTTTCACAAATTCCGCTACTTGTTCAGGTGCAGTGGTTTTCGCCATCTCAAAAACAAGCTGCATAGTCTGATCTAAATATGTTTCTCCGAAAAGAAGCCGCTCGTTCGGTAATGTCATGACAAAACCAACCGATCCTGTAAAAGAATACGCGAAGGCTAGGGAAGTCTCTTCAAGGACCTCTTTACTTAAAGTTGCCCTCTTTTTTGGCCCTTCTTTAATGGCATCATACACAAGCGAAAAAAGAGATTGAAAACCGCCCAATACTTTTGATACCGCAAGGATGGTAGGACGGCGCTCATTGGGGATGAGTCGGTAACTGCACACATCGGCCTCGACCCTTGCCGCCGCCTCTAAAAAATCATCCTCAAGAATCTGCCTTCGTCTCTTGAGTGTGTTGATGTTCGCACGAAGGGACTTCTCGCCAGGATGGCTTGCCAGAGCGCGCTCGTGCTGGGCAAGGAGGGCATTTAGGTCTTGGATCTCATCTTGTATTGTTTCGAATTCAATCATAACGCACCCTTGGGAATTGCCACTACGGCTATTCCTTTGGGATGACCACTTCTACTCCGCCCAAACCAGCCAGTCCAATAAATTCGCTCTGCCTCACTGAGTACATGCAACGTGTGTCCAGGGGAATATTCTCGCCACACGTAACTGTCACAGCGGTAAAAATCGCTTAATCCTTTCTCAAACCACTCTAATGTCTCTTCCTGCTCTTTTGTCGCATTATCGGCAAACTCGGCGTTTATTCGTAAAAGTAAATCGACATCTTTAGGGTCAATTTTTTCGGTGAGAAAACTTCCATCTACCCACAGCTCTCCTTGTATCCCTACGTCGATCAATTTTTTAACAGCCGCCTCTAGGCCAGCCATAATGCTGCTGCGATTTTCTGCTTGTACGAAGTCCGTGACGCACCGCTTTTTCACTTCCGACAGGGACATTGAATGAAGCCCCGCGGGGAGCAGCGGCGGATACTCCGGCTTCCCTGAGATTGACACGCGCTGGATACTACTGAGGAGCCCGCTGAAAAGTCAAGGGCAAAAGCAAAGGGGGAAGGTTGGTAAGAGAATGAACCCAATCCCGGCACTCGTTTGTTCACGTGTGGCAATCCCTTTTCTGTCGGTGGTCCTTCTCTATCTTTTTCCAATTCAGAGAGGCACTTTTGGATTTCCGAATGAAAACTTGCATGTCGGGAGTGTATGCGATTCTTCCCGCAGTCTCAATCCGCCAGAGAGTCCGATTGCGCCAACTACAGCCCAAGCCCCAAGTCTCACGCCTCACGCCGCCCCTTGCCGACAATGATCTCGAACTCCTCTTGTGTCAGCGGCATCACCGACAGTCGCCCTTGGCGAATCAGCGCCAGGTTTTGCAACCGCTGCTCTTGTTTCATGTCACTCAACGAGACAGGCTGTGGCAAGGGTTCGACCGGTTCGAGGTCCACGACTACCCAGCGTTGGTCGTCGGTTGTCGGGTCCTGGTACGCTTCTTTCACAACGCGTGCGATTCCCACCACTGCCATGCCTTCGTTGCTGTGGTAGAACAGCACCGCATCGCCTTTTGCCATCGCCTTCAGATTATTGCGCGCCTGATAATTGCGCACCCCATCCCAATACGTGCGTTTGTCCTTGACGAACTGCTCCCACGAGTATTTGAATGGTTCGGATTTCACGAGCCAGTAGTTCATATTTCGTTGTCCAAAGTCTAAGGTCCAAGGTCTAAGGTGATTTCTCGAAATGAATATACCGTTTCTAGGTAGCCTGGATGAAGCGGAGCGGAATCCAGGTTCCGCGCGGGACACCCCGGATTCCGCTCCGCTCCATCCGGGCTACATGGGATAGTCTTTTCCAGAAATCGCCTAAGGTCTAAGGTCCAAAGTCCTGAAGACTTTTGGACCTTGGACTTTGGACCTTGGACTTTTCTGATATAAGCCCGTCAACCGTAAAAGGAGGGTTACTATGCCACACGGAAGTCGTCCAGAGTACCGGATCGCAGTCGAGAAAAATGTGCCCGCGAAAATGTGCGATGGCACCACGCTCCATGCCGATGTCTATCGCCCCGATGCCCCAGGGCGCTTTCCTGTCATTCTCTTGCGCTTGCCCTACGGCAAACACATGGCCGCCGATTTTGGCGATCACGAATTTTTTCCCGCCCGTGGTTATGTGGTGGTGATCCAAGATGGCCGCGGGCGCTTTGATTCAGAAGGAACCTACTATCCCCTGATTGATGAACCCCAAGACGGCTACGATACTGTCGAGTGGGCCGCCGCGCTGCCCTACGCGAACGGCTTGGTCGGCACTCAAGGACAATCGTATTTGGGCGCCACGCAATATCTCCTCGCGCCGACTCGTCCGCCGCATCTTCGTTGTGCCTTTCCCGTGTCCGCCGCCGCCGACTTTCATCAGAGCTGGGTCTATCATACCGGCGGCGCGTTCTCGTTTGGTTGGCAGATTCCTTACGCGATTTTCTTGGCCCGCAATACCATTGATCGATTGGGGATCAAGGACGAGTTGTGGCCGAAAATTCGTCCCGACCTGCTGCGCGGGATCAACTTCGGCAATCCGCTCACGCCTGAAGCCTATAAACGGTTGCCGCTGATGTACTGGGCCGATCTGCTCAAGGATGTGGCTCCCTATATGCGTGAGTATCTGACGCATCCAGAAGATGGGCCGTACTGGTGGGCCGTGAGTGTCGAACGACAACACCGCAACATCAACGTCCCCATGTATCACGTCAGTTCGTGGTACGACATTTTCTTGCGTGATGCCCTGGTGCACTTCAACGGCCTCCGCTCGCGAGCGATGACACCCGAAGCTCGTGGTGGACAACGGCTGCTGCTGGGTCCGTGGGCGCATCTCTTTCCTTATACCACCCCCACCACGGGCGGTACTGGTGACATCGACTTCGGTCCCAACGCGTTCATGGACCTGCATGATACGCAACTGCGCTGGTTCGATTATTGGCTGAAGGGGATCGACAACGGCATGATGGAGGAAGCGCCGGTCCGACTCTTTGTGATGGGGACCAACCAGTGGCGTGACGAGTATGAATGGCCATTGGCCCGCACTCGCTATACCCCATGCTATTTCCACAGTCGCGGCAAGGCCAATAGCCTCCGCGGCGATGGGACGCTCAGTTTCGAGCCCCCGACTGAGGAACCCGCCGACCAGTATCGCTATGATCCCGCCGATCCCGTGCCGACTAGCGGCGGCAACACCTTGATTATTCCCGTTGGCGTCAAGGATCAGCGCGAGGTCGAGGCGCGGCCCGATGTGTTGGTCTATACGGGGAACCCGCTGGAAAAACCCTTGGAAGTGACGGGGCCGCTGAAAGTTGTCCTGTACGCGTCGTCCTCCGCGCCAGACACGGATTTCACCGCCAAGCTGGTTGATGTCCGACCAGATGGGTATGCGCAAAACATCGCCGACGGCATCGTACGGGCGCGGTATCGCGAGTCGGCGATGACGCCGAAGCTGCTCACCAAAGGGGAGGTGGTCGAGCTGACCATTGACCTGTGGGCGACGAGTCATGTGTTCTTGCCGGGCCATCGGCTGCGGGTTGAAGTCTCATCAAGCAACTTCCCACGGTTCGACCGCAACCTGAATACCGGAGGCGATCAAGCCACGGAAACACGATGGGAAGTCGCGGAGCAGACGGTGTTTCACGGACAGCAGTTTCGGTCCCATATTCTGCTGCCCGTGATTCCCTGAGGGGAGAAGGCCCGGCCTTAGGAATTGAGGCGGGAGGGATGCTGCTGGATGTGCAGTGTCCCTTCGCTTTGGTGTGATGAGGCGGTCGTGGCCGTTACGGCGGGCAAGGTGAAGAAGAAGGTACTTCCCTTGCCGGGTGCGCTCTCGACCCAGATCCGCCCGCCATGCGCGATAATAATCCGTTTGACCAGCGCCAGTCCGAGCCCGGTGCCGCTGATCTTCCGGGTTTCTTGATTGTTCGCCCGGAAAAATTTCGTGAAGAGCTTTGGTACGGCGTCGGGCGCGATGCCAATCCCTTGATCGCGAATCCACATCACCAAGTCTGCCCCTTCCTGACGGGTGCCAATGGTGATGTCGCCACCGCGAGGCGAGAACTTGACCGCGTTCGACAGCAGATTGAGGAGCACTTGGCGAAGACGGTCCGCATCCGCGTACACGGGTGGCGGGGTCGGCTCTTTCCGCAGGTGAATGGCGATGCCGTTGCTATTAGCCTGAAAGACCGCGATCGTTTCGCGTACCACGGAGAGGAGATCGAGCGGTTTGAAATGGTATTCCTGTCGCCCGGCCTCGATTCGTTGCAGATCGAGAAAATCGTTGATCAGATCGGCAAGCCGGTTGGATTCGTTCAGGATGATCGTCAAGAATTCACGCTGCTGTTCAAGCGAAAAATCCCGCGTGAGCATGAGTTCCGCGAATCCACGCAGGCTAGCCAGTGGGGTGCGCAATTCGTGACTGACGGTGGAGACCAACTCGTCTTTCAAGCGTTCCAGCGCCTTTCGCTCTGTCACATCTTGCACGAGCGACAATACCGATATTAAGCGTCCCCGTTCGTCCACGAGCGCCGAGCTGTACCATTCACAATCAATCGTCGAGCCATCTTTGCGATAAAGTTGAATAGCAGAGACTTGTCGAGGGGAGTGTCCGGCCACGAGATCTTCTATCAATTTGCTGGCTTTGGGTAGCTCTTCAGGAGGAATAAAGTGCCACTCGGTCGGATGTTTGTGCAAAACCTCTTCCTCTTTCCAGCCAAAGATGTGTTCCGCTTGCGGCGACCAACTATGGACCCGGAATTCGTTGTCCCATTCAACGAGGCCGAGCGGAGAGTTCTCGACATGGAACCGTAATCGCTGATGGGCATCCCGAAGCGCTTCTTCGGTCCGCTTCCGTTCCGTGACTTCATCTTGCAATACGCAGTTGGTATGGGCGAGCTCGGCGGTCCGCTCTTGCACGCGCTGTTCCAGTTCGTCATGGGCCTGGCGCAATGCCGCTTGGCTGTCGTGGAGTTCCTCCATCGCGTGGCTGGAGCGGAGGATGTAGTGCACGCGGTGCCCCAGAATCGGCCACACTATCGGTTTGGTGATGAAATCCGTCGCTCCTACTTCGTATGCACGGTTGATCGAGTCTAGATCATCAAGCCCCGTGGCCATGATGATTGGCACGCGCGCGCCGCCCGGGAGTTTTCGGAGCGCGGCGCAAGTTGTGAAACCATCGACATCGGGCATGACGACATCCAGCAACACGATCTCAGGTTGGTGCTGCGTAAACGCGGTGAGGGCTGCTGGGCCACAGTCTGCCTCCGTGACGAGAAAGCCCGCTTGTTCGAGTGCCTCGCGCATGAGCAGGCGGATGGTGAAATCGTCATCGACGATGAGGACCAGTGGGCGCTCTTTTGCCGAGGCGGATGCCGATTGCATAAAATTCACGTTCCTGAGGGAAGGGATGGACTGCCCAAGATTCGGTCGTTGGGCGGCCTCAAGTCTTCTCCATACTTTGGACTTTCTTGTTGACAAGGGGCGGAGTCGGTTTCTCCGTTTTTCATATTGGCGGTACGCTGGTCCCGGTTGGCTGCTGGTTGTGCGAGAGTTTGTGAGGAGGTCTCTTCTGGGATGGGGAGGGAAAAGAAAAAGGTGCTGCCGAGACCGACTTCGCTTTCCACCCATACCTCGCCGCCGTGGGCTTGAACGATCTCCTTGACCAGGGCGAGTCCTAACCCCGTGCCGCCGATGCGCCGCGTCTCCGCATTGTCCACGCGGTAAAATTTCTGGAATAGGTTGGCGCGTGCGTCCGAAGGAATCCCCATCCCTTGGTCCGCGACCCACAGGACGACTTGGTGCTCGTCGAGACGAGCACCGACACGAATGGCACCGCCGCTTGGAGAGTACTTGATCGCGTTGGTCAGAAGATTGAGCACTACCTGACGGAGGCGGGCCGCATCGCCCTGGACCGGTGGCAGCGTCGCGGGAAGTTCGAGGTGGCAAGGATGCCGGGTGCTCTGCGCGCCAACCACCCCCAGCGTTTCCTGTAATAAAGGTTCGAGCGCGACTTGGTCAAAATGATAGACTTGTTGCCCCGACGCACTGCGCTCCAAGTCCAAAAAATCATTGATGAGATTCGTTAGCCGCAGCGATTCTTTCTGAATGATCGTCAAGAATTCACGCCGCTGGGCAAGGGGAAAGTGTATCTACTTTAAATTCCAAGGCAACCCGAAAAATCGCCAAAATATCTTGACAAATAGCCGCTAAACACACACACTTTATGGACTTTGAACAGAGAAGACTTACAGGCTGAAATCAACGCCATCGACCAAGAAATCGCCCAACTGGA
>CAMBFS010000018.1 GCA_945865755.1 Klebsiella pneumoniae | reverse complement strand
CCTCGCGCCGCCGTGGCGGCTGGGATTTGAGTGTGGTCAGCGCGATCGTCGCCTTGCTGCGCATCGATAAAAGCTTGTTTGCTCATCTCTCGCCAGCGATTTCCCTTGATTTGGAGGCCAGTTTAGCAAATGTGTCCTGACTTCAGCCCGATGGCCTGAATCAGAAAGAGGGGTACTTTGTTGATGAATGAGATCAATCCGAGTGTGATGCTGGCGATGGCGTTCGTGTTTGGCGCGTGTATTGGCAGCTTTCTCAACGTGTGCATTTATCGCATGCCGCTGGAGAAATCGGTCGTGTTTCCCGCGTCACATTGCCAAGCCTGCTCCACCGTGCTCCCGTGGTACGACAATCTCCCCCTCCTCAGTTATCTGATCCGCCGTGGCCACTGCGGCTTCTGTGGCGCGCACTTTTCCGCCCGCTATTTTTTCGTGGAACTGCTCACCGGACTCATGGCGGTCGCCGTGATGTCGCACTTCGGACTGACCCTGGTCGGCGTGGGCTACTTCGCCTTTGTCGCCGCCTTGATCGTCATCACGTTTATCGATCTCGACCACCAGATCATTCCCGATGTGATTAGCCTCCCTGGTATTATTGTCGGGCTGCTGTTCTCGCTCCTGTCTCCGCTACCCACGCTCACGATATGGACGTCCTTGCTGGGAGCGCTCGCCGGCGCGGGCTTCTTGCTAGCGGTTGCGCTGGGCTATCAAGCGGTCACTGGTCGTGAAGGCATGGGCGGGGGCGATGTGAAACTGCTGGCGATGATCGGCGCGTTTCTCGGCTGGCGTTCGATCCCGTTCACGATCTTTTTCGCCTCCTGTATCGGCTCGCTCATTGGAGTTGGCACCATGATCCGTCGTCAAGCCGACAGCCAACTCGCCCTTCCCTTCGGACCGTTTCTCTCCTTTGGTGCCCTGGCCTATCTTTTTTACGGTGAGCGAATCATCGCCTGGTATTTAGGACTGTTGTAACAATCCGCAATCCGCTATGTTCCCCCGCATGTCGGGGATTTTCCTCTCATTTGAAGGCATTGAAGGCAGCGGCAAGAGCACGCAGGCGACGCTGTTGGCCGACGCTCTGCGCGCGCATGGGCATGACGTCGTCATCACGCGCGAACCTGGTGGCACGCAACGTGGCCAGGTACTACGCCGTCTCTTGCTTGATCCCATCGAACCTTCGCTGGCACCGGGTGCCGAACTGTTGTTAATGCTGGCCGACCGTGCCCAGCATGTCCAAGAAGTCATCGCTCCGGCCTTGGCCGCCAATAAAGTTGTTATCACCGACCGCTTTGTGGATTCGACCACCGCTTATCAAGGCTATGGCCGTGGGTTTGATCGAGCGCTGCTCCACCAGTTGAATACGCTTGCCTGTGGTGGGTACCTCCCGGCCATGACCTTTCTGATGGACCTGCCAGTGAGCGAAGGACTTCAGCGTGCCCGTCTCCGCCGGGGTGAAACGGAGACCGCCGACCATTTTGAAGCGGAGTCGGTCGCGTTCCATGAACGTGTACGCGAAGGCTTTCTCGCTATCGCCCATGCCGAACCGCAACGAGTACACCTCCTGGATGCGACGCGGCCAAAAGAGCAGGTGCACCAAGACATTCTGGCCGCGCTCCAACGAGTGATTTTCCATGTTGCTTAGTGGTATCCGGGGGCAAGACCCCGCCATCGCGATTCTGCGCAACGCCTTGACGCATGATCGCTTAGCCCATGCCTATTTGTTCATTGGGCCAGCCGGTGTGGGCAAAAAGCAGACGGCACTGGCGCTCGCGCATGCCGTGCAATGCAACGAGGCCGACCCAGACGGATGTGGGACCTGCACGAGCTGTGTCCAGGTCACCGCTGGCACGCATCCCGACCTGCGGGTCGTCGGGCCAGAAGCGGGCAAGCAGTCCATTGCTATCGACCAGGTCCGCGACTTACAGCGGGTGTTGAGTCTGCGCCCGGTGCAGGGCAAGAAGAAGATCGCCATTCTCGAAGATGCGCACTCGCTGACGCCACAGGCGCAAAGCGCGCTGTTGAAAATGGTCGAGGAACCATCGGGCGATGCCCTGCTGGTCCTGTTGACCCTGAACTCCGCCACCTTGTCACGCCCCTTGCTCTCACGCTGTCAGCAAGTGCGGTTCGCGTCATTGCCGACCCCAGTGATTGAAGAAATCTTGGTACGCACGCAGGACAAAGAGCCAGCCCTCGCGCATACCCTTGCGCTGTATAGTCGGGGCAGCATTGGCCGTGCGTTGGTGCTCGACCCAGACGTGTTCACCGAAGAGCGGCGCTATGTGGAAGAGGCACTACAAAAGCTGGACACGACGACGTTCGTGGACCTCTCGCGGGTGGCCGAGTGGTTAGTAGCTGACCGCGTGAGAAAGTCCGCGAAGAACGCCGACACCACGGGCGAACAACGCGCGAGTGGCAGTGATCGGCTAGCAATTGTCTTGTCCTGGTATGAAGAAGTACTGCGCTACGCCGTGCTCGGCACCGAGGGCGTTATTCGTCACCACGAGTGCTTGAACACCATCGCTCAGATCGCCACCAAACTCGGCGTGGACGGCGCACTCCGACAACTGTCGGTCGTCTATGGCACGATCCAGGCGCTTGGACGCAACGCCAACCGGCAGCTCGCCGTGGAAGATATGTTGCTGCAATTGAAATAGACGGGAGACCGGGGACCGGAGACGGGAGGCTGAGGGCTTGGACCTTGAAGCCGGTCTCCCGTCTCCGGTCCCCGGTCGTTCGAGGAACTATGCCACACACCTACATCACCACACCGATTTACTACGTGAACGGCGACCCGCATCTGGGGAGCGCGTACACAATGATTATTACTGACACCATCGCTCGCTATTATCGCGCGCGCGGGTGGGACACGTTCTATCTCACCGGCACCGATGAACACGGCAACAAGATCGCCCAGGCCGCCGCCGATGCCGGTGTGGGCGTGAAGGAGTTCACTGACCGTGTGAGCGCTTCCTTTCGCGCCGCGTGGGACATGTGCGACATCACCTACGATCATTTCATCCGCACGACGGATGACTACCATATTCGCTATGTCCAGGAATTTCTCCAGAAAGTACACGATGCCGGCGACATCTACTTTCATCGCTACGAAGGGTTGTACTGTTTCGGCTGCGAGCGCTTCTACACGCCGAAAGAACTCCGCGATGGTAAATGTCCCGACCACCTCACGGCCCCGACACTCATTGAAGAAGAGAATTATTTCTTTCGCATGAGTAAGTATCAGGAGCGGTTGCTCGCGCATATCGAAGCCCATCCCGACTTCATTCGGCCCGAAGGTTTTAAGAATGAAGTGCTCGGTATGTTACGCGAACAGATCGGCGACCTCTGCATTTCGCGCCCGAAAAGCCGCCTGACCTGGGGCATCGAACTGCCGTTCGACCAACGCTACGTCACCTACGTCTGGTTCGACGCGCTCATCAATTACATCAGCGGCTTGAAATACAAAGGCGAGGAAGTGTTCCAAAAATTCTGGCCGGAAGCGCAACACTTCATTGGCAAGGATATTCTCAAGCCGCATGGCCTCTTCTGGCCGACGATGCTCATGGCCGCCGGACTGCCACTGTACAAGCACCTCAACGTGCATGGCTTCTGGACCGTCGAGGGGCAGAAGATGTCCAAGAGCCTGGGCAATGTGATCTCGCCCTTGGCCATGAAGGAGAAGATCGGTCTCGATGCGTTTCGCTATTTCCTGCTCCGAGAAAGCGTGTTCGGGCAGGACGCGGACTTTCGCGAAGAGAGCCTCACCGCTCGTTATAACGGTGACCTCGCCAATAATCTGGGCAATTTGGCGAGTCGGACCCTGGCGATGCAAGACCGTTACTTCAAGGGACTTGTCCAGCCTTTGAGCGATCCACCGCCGGAGATCGACCAACGACTTGCGGCGGCATTCGCGCACGCGGCCACAGAGGTCGAAACCCAGGTCGGCAACCTACTGCTCAATCGCGCGCTCGAAGCGGTGTTCCGCGCCACCGATCATGCGAACAAATACATCACCGAGACCGCCCCGTTCACGCTGGCCAAAGACCCAGCTTCGTTACCACGAGTGGGCGCGGTGTTGCACAATCTGCTGGAAGCCTTGCGGGTCTCTTGTCAGTTGCTGTCGCCGTTCTTGCCGGAGACCAGTCAGAAGCTCTTCGCACTCCTGAACCTACCCGCGGAACAACTGACGGCGTATACCCTGCCGTGGGGCAAAGCGTTCGCCGTGGGCCACCAGATACAGAAACCTCAACCGCTCTTCCCACGAATCCAGTAATGCCAATGACGCCCATGACATTCGCCGACTCCCATTGTCACCTCACCGACGCGAAATTCGACATTGATCGTGAGGCGATGCTCCAGCGTGCGCGTGCCGTTGGGGTGTCGCGCTTCATCGTGATCGGCGCGAATGGAGACTTCGCGCACAATGAAAAAGCCGTGGCGCTCGCGCAAGAACAGGCTGATGTTTTCGCCGTCATCGGCGTGCATCCGCATGATGCCAAAAGCATCACGGAGGATACGTATGTCCGACTGCGGGCGTTGGCGCGGCAACCAAAAGTGGTGGGCATTGGCGAGACGGGTCTCGATTTCTACTACGACAACTCCCCACGCGAAGACCAACGCACCCACTTTCGCGCCTTTATTCGACTGGCGCGGGAACTCGCACTGCCGCTGTCGATGCACGTGCGTGACGCCTATCCTGAAGCCGCGCAAACGCTCCGCGAAGAATGGGGCACTCAAGTCGAGGGCGTGATGCACTGTTTCACTGGCAGTGTGGACGAAGCGAAGATGTTGCTTGACTTGGGGTTGTTCCTATCACTGAGCGGGATTGTGACCTTTAAGACCGCCCAGGAACTGCGCGAGGTCGCGCGCGTTGCTCCGCTTGACCGACTGTTAATTGAAACCGATTGTCCGCTCCTGGCACCGATCCCGTATCGTGGTAAGCGCAATGAGCCCGCCTACGTTGTCGAGGTCGCGAAGATCATTGCTGAGGTGAAAGGGTTGCCGCTGGCGGAAGTGGCTGAGGCGACAAGGCGGAATACGGAGCGGTTGTTTCGGCTCAATAAGAGCGAGTCTGCAAACCGTCAGCGCCTGTGATGGAGAGGGGCGGAACCCGATGACGCGCGCTCTTTTCCCGGCAGCACTTGCGTTGTTTCGCACGCCCGGAGGCGCTCCCCAGTAGGTTGGGTTGAGCCCGGCGAAACCCAACGCGCCTCGACCACGCCAGTAGGGGTTGGGGTTCGCGGGTTCCCTCCTCCCCAACCGGCTCTGCCTTGCTTGGCTTGACCGTAGGGTGCGCGCTCATCCCAACCTACGTGCCAATAGTTCGGCGCAAATCATGCTCGGACACGAAGAAATCCACGCGGCTGGTGATTCGGAGACTCTTGCCGCGCACAGTGCAGGCACAACCCCGGTGGGGTTGTCGGTCACGGCTCTGCTCACCCAGGGTTGTTCCAACCCTGGGCTGTGTGGCGTCATCCCGTTGGGATGAAGAGCGGCTTGCTCCCCAAGCGCCCATGTGCTCAGCCCGCTTTGGCCGTGGCCCGAAGGCCCGGCTGACAATCCCAAGGGGATTGCGTCCTCCAGCCCAGGGTTGTTCCAACCCTGGGCTGGATGGCGTCGTGCCCCTGCAACCCCATCGGGGTTGCGCCCTCGGCGCACATGAGGACGCCTTGGCGGAAGGGGGTCCCGTGGAAGTGGCAGGGCGGCGGAATCACCGAGCGGCAGCCGTCGCCCGGAATACGGCTGCCGCATAATCAGTGCCGAACACTATTGACCTACGTGCTGTCGGGGGGTGCGGGTCCCGAATTGCCTATCGCACGGAGTTTGCAGACACGCTCTAAGGGGGGGAAGCGTATGAGTCAGGCTTTCTTGGACTATTTCTCCCACCGGTCGCTGGGTCACCTGCGCCAGTTTGCTCACCGTCAGATAAAGACCGTCAGGAAGTTCCAAGGTAATTAGTTGAGAGGCCATGTGTATCCTCCACAAACTCACGAGCTGTGTATCTTGCGCGTAGCGTATCACACGACGGAAAGTGTGACATGGGCACAAGGTCCACGCCTCCCTTCACCCCCTCTTCGAGGGCCGTCAACATCCGCTCCGTCCAGACCGTCGGTTCGGTCCACGCCCAGCGGGCGCGCACCTCTCCAGCACGTATAGTCCTTGCGGACACTGCCTCTGGTTGGTCTTCCGTTTGTCTGTTCGTCACGATTTCCCCCTTCCTGCCCCCCTTCGCTCCCCCTCCATTACGAGGCTTCATCGCTACTATGGGGACTCTGACTCCTCCGCGCGTGCGGCTCTTCGGCTCTGAGAGCATGAACACCGCCTTGACCCGCGCTGAGGTCTCCCTGCTTCACGAGCTTGACCTTCCTCCCGTTCCGTCGCCACCCACCCCATGACTTCAGCCTCTCGCTTTCACACGCTACCCCTCAGCGGAGACCGCTTCCCGTGCCAGTCGGCACAGGGGCTGGGCTTCGTCATTGGCTAGCAGACTCGCCAAGTCATCAGGCCGTATCGCGTTCGTCATCCTACGGACTGGGAATTCACCTCCCATTGCTTCGGACCCCACCTCACGGTGACGCCCTTTTGATCGGTTACAGGCCGGAGAGCGCATGCCTGACGAGGACTTTCACCTCGCTGGCCATGCTCGCTCGCAGGCGCACTAGCCCGGCGATTCATCGCTGGGGGCTCCAGGCGTTCGGCAAAACCGTAATCTCTGCCCGCGTGTAGTAGACAAGCCCTAAGACAGAGCAATCTCGTCCTCGATCACGAGTTCCAGGTTTAACCCTTCGACTTCGAGCTTCATCCGCGCCTTGAGTTTCTCGTTGCCAGCCAGGCTCCCGGCCTGGATCGCTTCCCTGACCGCTTTCTCCATTTCCCGCTGTGAGGTGACGCCGACCTTTTTGAGGAATTTACGTACTTCCATATTGAACGTGTCTTCATTCATCATAGCCTCCGATCTCTCCGCAGCGGCGGTTCGCAGCGCTTGCGGGGCAATGACAGTCACCCCCTTAACTTAATGCCATTGCGCTTGCGGGGCTCACCACCACTTCGATTTTCTCTACTCCGGCGACTGTCGGAACAGCCCCTTACGGATATAGTCTGGGTCCATCCCTAAGACGTGACAGATGCCCACAAAGGAAAATATCCCGGTTTCCTCCTGAGAAATAAGCCACTCCCGGGCCTCGCGAAACAGCCGCTTCCCCCGCCTCCCGCTGGCCAGGCAATACCGCTGAAAATCGTGCACGACGCTCTCAAGAACCGCCAGCATGAGCTTCTTCTCAGGGGTTAACTGCCCACAACCCCGAATGACGTCGAAATACTGAGACGGGAGAATAATGTCAGGTGGCTCAGAGAACTTGGAGGATGTCCCCTTCTCGTCCCGGTATTGCACAGCGATAGAGAGATTCTTTGGCATCAGCACTCCCAAGCATATTCAGTGGGAAGGGGCGAAGCTGAACGGCCTCCGTATCTCACCCTGTCCAGCCCCATTTTTGTTTGTTAGCTGCAATCTCGTCGGCTGTGGGATGGGGCTTCTTTGCGTAGGGTGGGACCTTAAACTCTGCCGCCTGGTCCTTCATCAGATAGTTAAGGGCGATATCGTCACTGAAAACCTTCGGCACCACCACTTCTTCAAAGATCGCCTGCCAGGGACACTCCGGCTCACAGGCCCCACAGTCAATGCACTCATCCGGATGGATGTAGAGCTGATTGGGAAAGGTCTCCCTATCCTCCCCCACATACTCATAAATGCAGTCCACCGGACAGACCGCCACACACCCTATGTCCAGACAATCCCGACAGAGCTTGGTGATAATATAGGTCATCGTGCACCTCCTGTTTTATCGTCCCCTGTGGGTAGGGGAATTTCTCTCGCCACAGGCACACCCACCGATGTGGTAACGCTGAAACAAGCCGATTTTGGCGTTAGGATACGCGCGCGGGATCTCCTCCATCGTGGTATCTAGATCGATCTCCTGTAACGACATAAACTCCTCCTCGCTCACAGCAGGCCAAGCTCCAGCTTGGCTGCTTCGGACATCATGTCCGGGTTCCAGGGCGGATCAAAAACCACTTCGCCCTCGAAGTCCTCGACGCCGGGCACGCTAAGAATTTTACTTTCCATGTCCGCTTTGAGCACCGAGCCCATCCCGCACCCTGGGGCTGTCAGGGTGAATATGACCTCAACCTTGTTCCCACCCTCGGACAAGGGCGCGACCTGACAATGATACACGAGGCCGAGGTCAACGATGTTGACGGGAATCTCGGGATCGAAGCACGTCTTCAATTGATCCCAGACCAGTTTCTCGACGTCCACAGGCCCCTCTGCCGCGGCGGACGCTCCAGCCTGCGACGCCACGACGGTCTCTTGACCGAGGGCATCGGCGTCCTTGCTCGCGATGCGCACCATATAGCCATTGCTCGTCGTCACGGTGTACGCACCGCCGAGTGATTGCGTGACCCTCACCTGGGTGCCCTCGGGGAGCATAACTTTCTCGCCGCTGGGAATCTGGGCCGCTTCGCAATCGCGGTGCAGTGTTATCAGTTCGTTGGTTTTCATCTGTGTGTTCTCCTTCGCTTTGTTTAGGATTCGGTTCTTCCTTGATGGTTCACTCCGTCAAAACCACTCCCCCATCCCCTTTCAGCGCGGCCCGCAGGGTATGCCATGCCAGGCTCGCGCATTTCACCCGTGCGGGGAACTCGCACACGCCTGAAAGGACCGCGAGTTTGCCCAGTTCGTGTGGATCGACTGTCGTGTCTCGCTCTCCGGTGAGCATGGTATGGACCCTAGCGAAAAGGACTTCCGCTTCGGCCTGTGTCTTCCCTTTCACACTGGTGGTCATCAGCGAAGCGGAGGCCT
Source organism: Klebsiella pneumoniae (assembly GCA_945865755.1). GTDB lineage: Bacteria > Desulfobacterota > Binatia > Bin18 > Bin18 > JABFSC01. The sequence continues at coordinate 30,055 of CAMBFS010000018.1, read as the reverse complement.
TGGAAATCGCGCAGCCAGACCCTTGAAAGCTGATGTCTTTGATCACGTCATCTTCCAAGCGTAGGGAGACTGTGATCTGGTCGCCGCACAGCGGGTTGTAGCCTTCCATCGTCCGGTTCGCCCCCTCCAGCTTGTGGAAGTTGCGCGGCCGTTTGTTATGGTCAAGGATGACCTCCTGGTAGAGTTCGCGCAGATCAGACATTAGCCGAACACCTTGATGACCTTGTGGATCGCCGTGACAAAAGCATCCACTTCCTCTTTTGTGTTATAGAAGGCCAATGACGCCCTGGCGGTGGCCGGCACGCCGAAGCGCTGCATCACTGGCATGGCGCAGTGATGGCCCGCGCGGATCGCGATCCCCTCGTGATCCAGGATCGTGCCGATATCGTGCGCGTGTATTCCGTCAAGAACGAAAGATAAGACGCCGGCTTTCTCTCTTGCCGTGCCGATGATTCTCACACCCTTGATCGTGGAAAGCGCTTCGGTTGCGTACGCGAGCAACTCATGCTCGTACGCGGCGACAGCCTCCAGTCCGATCTCAGTCACATAGTCGATTGCTGCCCTCAGCCCTATGCCGCCTGCGATGTTGGGCGTCCCGGCCTCAAACTTGTACGGCAGCGTGTTGTAGTGGGTCTTCTCGAAGGTGACTGCGCTTATCATGTCGCCGCCGCCCTGGTATGGAGGCATGCGCTCCAGCAGGTCGGCCTTGCCGTACAGGACCCCGATCCCGGTGGGGCCAAACAGCTTATGGCCGGAGAAGGCATAGAAATCACAATCGAGCTCTTGGACATCGACCGTCATATGCGCCACCGCCTGCGCCCCATCAACCAGCACGGGGACGTTGCGACGGTGCGCCATCTCGATGATCTGCTTGATCGGATTGATGGTGCCAAGCGCGTTCGACACGTGCACCACGGACACGAACTTGGTCCGCTCGTTCAAGAGCTTCTCATATTCATCGAGTAACAATTCCCCGTCGTAGTTGAAGGGGATGACCCGGAGTCTCGCGCCCATCTGCTCGCACAGCATCTGCCAGGGGACAATATTGGAGTGGTGTTCCATGGCGGAGATGACAATTTCATCGCCGGCGGTGAGGAACGTCCGGCCATAGCTCTGGGCGACGAGGTTAATGGCCTCGGTCGTCCCGCGTACGAAAATAATCTCGCGGGTGTCCGCGGCGTTGACAAACCGCCGCACCGTGCCGCGCGCGTCCTCATAGGCCTGCGTGGCCTTCTCACTCAGAGTGTGGATCCCGCGATGCACATTGGCGTTTTCCGCCATGTAATACCGACTGGTGGCATCGATCACGCTCCGCGGCTTCTGCGTTGTGGCCGCATTGTCCAGGTACACCAGCGGTTTCCCGTGGACTTGCTGCCACAAGATCGGAAAATCCTCGCGGAGCCGCAAGACGCCAAACGAGAGGGATCGTACGTCCCACTCTGCGACCGCACTGTCGTACATACTGTGTCTCATGATGCTCCTTCCCGCTCATTGCCCCTGTAGAGTTGCGTGCCAACCCACCCTTCCAGCCGGACTCGGAGTGACTCGACTGTGAGCCGGTTAAGAATCTCGCTCGCAAATGCATAGGTGAGCAACCTGCGAGCTGCCTCTGCACCGATGCCGCGCGTACGCAGGTAAAACAGCGCGTCTTGATCAAGCTTGCCGATGGTCGAGCCGTGCGTGCAGCGCACGTCGTTGTTGAAGATCTCCAGTTGGGGCTTGCTATCAACCAGGGCGTCACTGGAGAGCAACAGGTTTTTGTTGGTCTGCCGGGCGTCGGTTTTCGCGGCCGTTTTGTGCACGACGACCTTGCCGTTGAAGACGCCCCGCGCCTTCCCATCAAGCACGCCTTTGTACAACTCACGGCTTGTGCAATGTGCCTGGACATGGTCGATCTGCGTGTGGTTATCCATGTGCTGCTGGCCGGTCACCAGGTATAGGCCGTTCAGCGTGCAGTCGCTCCCCTCCCCACCCAGCACAGCGTTGACCTCGTTGCGGACGAGGACGCCACCCAAACCAATAGCGTGCGAGACGACTGTACTGCTGCGCTCTTGTTGCACCTGCAAGGTTGCCATGTGAAACGCTTCCGGACTCTCCAGTTGCACTCGGGTATGGTCGATCACCGCATGCTCGCCAGCAATCAGCTCAGTCACCGCGTTAGTGAAATACACGTCGTTCCCGAGCCCGACATAACTCTCGATAATCGTCGCCTGGCTCTCAGGACTGACGACGATGAGGTTCCGGGGGTACGACACGGTCGGTTCTCCAGACGTGGTAGAGAAGAACAACAGGTGAATTGGCTCCTTGACGACTTTGCCCGGGGGGACGTACACGAAAGCCCCGTCCGCTATGAAGGCGGTGTTGAGGGCGACGAAGGGAGAGTCCTGGTAACTGGCGTAGCGGGCGAGGTGCGGCTCAACAGAGGCCGGAGCGGCGTTCAGAACCGTAGCGAGGCTCTCCACGGTTACTCCCTGCGGAAGCGACCGCAGGAACGAAAGCTCCGGCGCGTAATGCCCGTTCACAAACACGAGCTGGGCGCCGACCACGTCCCCAAGCGTAACGGACCCCAGGCGATCAGCCGGTACTCCGTTGCGCTCAAGGGGAGGGAGGGTGAAAGGCGTTTTCGCAATCGGCGCGACGTTCGTGTATTTCCATTCCTCTTGCCGGGTGGTGGGGAACCCTAGGGCGGCAAAGCGGGAGATCGCCGCCGTGCGCACGTGACTCAGCCAAGACGGCTCCCGAGCAGCGCCCGATACGAACCGCTCAAAGTCTGCGAGATACCGATCGTACTCTTTGGTGACGTGAATCATCGTGTCGCTGTCCTCTTTCTCTACGTAGACGCACCCGTGCGCTCGACCTCCGCCTTGATCCAGTCGTAGCCTCGCTCTTCGAGTTCCACGGCCAGGGCCTTGCCGCCGGACTTGACGATGCGACCGTTGAAGAGCACGTGCACGTAGTCGGGGACAATGTACGTGAGGAGGCGCTGGTAGTGGGTGATGACGATCATGGCGCGGTCGCTGCTCCGGAGCGCGTTGACGCCATTGGCCACGATCCGTAAGGCGTCGATGTCCAGACCGGAGTCGGTTTCATCCAGGATAGCCAGCCTGGGCTCGAGCACTGCCATCTGGAAGATTTCGTTGCGCTTCTTCTCGCCGCCGGAGAACCCCTCGTTCAGCGAGCGGTGCAGGAGACTCTGGTCCATCTCGACGATGTTCATCTTTTCCTTGACTAGGGTCAGGAAGTCCATGGCGTCGAGATCTTCGAGGCCACGGTGCTTGCGGATGGCATTGAGGCCCGCCTTCAGGAAGTAGGTGGTGTTGACCCCGGGGATTTCGATCGGGTATTGGAAGGCCAGGAAGATGCCCTCGCGCGCACGCTCTTCGGGCGGCATGGGTATCAGATTCTTCCCCTGGTAAAAAATCTCACCGGCGGTAATCTCATAGCCGTCGCGGCCTGCAAGCACGTGGGCCAGGGTGCTCTTGCCCGAGCCGTTGGGGCCCATAACGGCGTGTACCTCGCCGGCATGCACTGTGAGATCAATGCCCCGCAAAATCTCGTTGTTGCCAACCGTTACCCGCAAGTTTCTCATTTCTAGCATTGTTCCTCTTCAAACGATGAACGCGGAATTCCGCATGATGAATGGAACAAGATTACTGATTCGCTCATCCTTCATCGTTCATCGTTCATCGTTCATCCTTCATCCTTCATCGTTCATCCTTCATCCTTCATCCTTCATCGTTCATCGTTATCCCACACTGCCCTCGAGGCTGACGCTTAACAGCTTCTGGGCTTCGACGGCGAACTCCATGGGCAACTCCCGAAAGACCTGCTTGCAGAAGCCGTTGACAATCATCGAGACTGCGTCCTCGGCTGCAATCCCGCGTTGCTTGCAGTAGAAAAGCTGGTCCTCGCCGATCTTTGAGGTCGAGGCTTCGTGCTCCACCTGGGCGGAATGGTTCATCACTTCCAGGTAGGGGAAGGTATGGGCGCCGCACTGGTCGCCGAGCAGCAAGGAGTCACACTGCGAATAATTGCGGGCGCCGGTCGCCCCTTTCATGATCTTCACCAGCCCACGGTAGGTATTCTGCCCATGGCCGGCGGAGATCCCTTTCGAGATGATGGTGCTCTTGGTGTTCTTGCCGATGTGGATCATCTTGGTGCCGGTGTCGGCCTGCTGGTAGTTGTTGGTGAGCGCCACCGAGTAAAACTCGCCGACCGAGTTGTCCCCCTGCAGGATGCAGCCCGGGTACTTCCAGGTGATGGCCGAGCCGGTTTCCACTTGTGTCCACGAAATCTTGGAGTTCTTGCCGAGGCACTTGCCGCGCTTGGTGACAAAGTTGTAGATGCCGCCCTTGCCCTCCGCGTCGCCCGGATACCAGTTTTGCACGGTCGAGTATTTGATCTGGGCATTGTCGAGCGCAACCAGCTCCACGACCGCCGCATGGAGTTGGTTCGTGTCGCGCATAGGAGCGGTGCACCCTTCCAAATAACTCACATAGCTGCCTTCGTCCGCAATGATCAGCGTGCGCTCGAACTGGCCCGTATCAGCAGTGTTGATACGGAAGTAGGTTGACAGCTCCATCGGGCAGCGCACGCCTCTCGGGATGTAACAGAAAGAGCCGTCACTAAAAACGGCGGAGTTCAGCGCCGCGAAGAAGTTATCCGTGTAGGGCACCACCGACCCGAGATAGTGCTCTACCAGCTCCGGGTGACGCTGCACCGCCTCCGAAAAGGAGCAGAAGATAATCCCCAGCTCCGCGAGCTTCTCCTTAAACGTGGTCGCCACCGACACGCTATCGAAGACGGCATCGACCGCCACGCCGGTGAGCCGCTTTTGTTCTGTGAGGGAAATCCCCAGTTTCTCGAATGTCTCCAGCAGCTTCGGGTCCACTTCATCAAGGCTCTTGAGTCCCTCGGTGTTCTGCTTGGGCGCCGCGTAGTAGATCATGTCCTGGTAGTCGATGGGCGGATAATGGACGTTCGCCCATTTCGGCTCTGCCTCTGACTTTTCCAGCTTCGTCCAATACCTGTACGCCTTCAGTCGCCACTCCAGCATGAACTGGGGTTCGTTCTTCTTGGCGGAGATCAGGCGGATGATGTCCTCATTCAGGCCACGCGGCGCGACATCCGCTTCGATCTCCGTAACAAACCCGTACTTGTATTCCTGACGTGTGAGGGATTCGATCGTCTGCGTGGCCGTCGTCATACTACGCTCCTTGTCCAGATTCTCAGTGCAGTCCCAGACTCCTGGTGTAGCCGTTGAGGGTCGCGAAACCGTGGGAAAGCGGGTGTGTCATATCTGCCAAAGTGAGGCGCTTGAGCGCGGCCAGGACCACTTGGTTGATCTTCTGCCAGTTGCTGCGGACTGGACAGTGCGTCTCTAGCTGACACACTCCCGGTGTGTGCAAGCTGCACTCAGTCATCGCCAGTGGCCCTTCCAACGCAATGATGATGTCTGCCACCGAGATTGCTTTCGGCTGCCGCGCGAGGCTAAACCCGCCGTTCACTCCACGGTGGGTGAGCAGCAACCCCTCTCGCGTCAGTATCTTCAGAATCTTGCTCACCGTGGGCAGCGGAAGATGGGCCTCCACCGCTAGCTCCCGCGCATTACGCATGGGCACGTGTGAGTCCCTGGCAATGTACGTTAACAACATAATCCCGTAGTCAGTCAGCTTGCTGATGCGGAGCATGGCCCTTCATCCTCCTCGTGCTTCTGCGACCCAGTGTCTCTTCGTCCAGTCTGGGGAACAGTCCCCTGCAATGACCCTGATCGGTGATGCTTAAAATAGGACCAAAATGGTCTTGTTTTGAGCAATACAACTCCTCCGTGTGTTGGTCAAGCGGGTTCCTCATCAGCTCGTCGCCATCAGCAGTGATAGAAGTTCCCTGGCCGCTATACGTCGGTTTGTCCGTCAGTTGCTGTACTGCCCGCCCATTTTTGGGATAAAGGAAAAAGGCGTCAAACTTGCCTACAGTGCGTAATGAGGTTACGCTCCGCTCATCCACCAGTGGCGTGGGCTTATGCTTCACGAGCGGGCCAAAGCGCTTTGCAGCTAAGGAGAAAGGCACGGTCCTTATGAACGCACAAGGCACAGGCAGCGGAAAACCGGTTGGGAACGAGCCCTTCTTCTACGGCTGGTTTATTGTTGGCATCCTCTTTTTCATCTCTATCATCGACGGCGGCTTCAGCTATATCTTCGCGGCGTTTCTCAAGCCGCTGGCGCAGGAATTCGGCTGGACCCGGGCCGAGACTGCCGGCGCCTTCTCCCTCTATTTGCTCGCCGCCGGGCTCGTGCTGCCCCTGTGGGGGTGGTTGGTAGACTCCCGAGGCGTCCGGCTGGTCTTCCTCCTGAGCGCGCTGATCGACGGCGTGGCCCTGTTACTCTTGAGCTCCGTGCACAGCCTGAGTGCCTTCTATGCCTTGTACCTGTTCTTGGGCGTGGGCTTGGCAGGCATCGGACCGACGACCGTGAAGATCATCTCCCAGTGGTTCGTGGCCAAACGGGGGCGGGCGATGGGCATTGCGCTGGTCGGCACCGGGGCTGGTGGGCTCGTGTTAGTGCCCCTGGCCGGGGTTTTGATCGCTGCCTTCACGTGGCGGATCGCCTACCAGGCATTAGCTGCCCTGGCCTTAGTCGGCATGTTGCCGCTCGTTTGGTTCTTTCTTACCGACACGCCACAGGAAAAAGGGCTGGTGCCGCTCGGGCAGGAAAGTGACGCGGAGGGCGTTGCGGCAGCAAGGGGAGAGAGTAGCCCGGAGGGGGGAGACTGGACGCTGAAAGAGGCGGCCACGCCAACCTTCTGGCTGTTGGGAGTGGCCTTCGGCCTGGGCCTCATGGCCGCCACAGCCATTACCACGCACCAGGTCGCCTTTCTGCAGGACGCCGGCCTGACGCTGGAGGTGGCGTCGACGATTGCCGGGGTGACCCTGGGCATGAGCATGGGTGGGCGATTTGCGGTTGGCTGGGCGAGTGAGCACAGCCGTCATCCGCACCATCTCTTGTCGGTCTGCCTGGTCATGCAGGCCGCGGGAATCGGGCTGCTTCTGTACCTGGATTCTCTAGGCTTGTGGGTCCTCGCCTTTTTCGTGCCGCTCTTTGGCCTGGGTTTCGGTGGACTTGTTGTCCTGTGGCCTCTGGCGGTTGGCCACGATTTTGGTTTACGTTCGTTTGGCGCCGGGTGCCACTGCTGGCTTGTCCAGCAGTGGCGGCTTCCACTACGACGACGACACTTGGTCCACCCCACCGCAAACGAGTGAGCCATTTCAATGAATCCAGCCACTATCACGAGTTGACCTTCTCGTGCAGCATGAAATAGGGGACGTTGCAATGTTGTTCACCTGCTGAGGCTGCCGCGCCGAGGGCACGGCTCGGCTTCGGCAGATGCTCTCTTGGTCGCATTGGGACCCAACCTCGGAGAGGCACACCCCAAAGCCTGCGGGGAAGGATTGTTCGAGCTGCGATTACAGGGGGCCGAAGGAATTGCGCGGGTGTTCTTTTGCGCCCCCGCGTGAACGCCAGATTGCCGTAGCCCGCATGAAGGAGGTCCACCGTGCAAACTCATGACCAAGTCGTCAAGATATTGATGCGTCGCCCCGGAGTGCGCGCGGAAGTGGCGCGGCTGCGGCACGAAGGGTTCGCTCTGCTCGACGCGCTGCTCACGGAGTGCTGCACGTGGCATAGGGAAAAGGGGCAGGTCTTGCATTAACACATTATGCCGGATTGCAAGACCTGCCCCCTTTCTCCCCAGTGCCGAACAAAATCCCCCCGCCCCCCCTTTGTCAAAGGGAGGGTCGGGGATTTCTCACTCGCGGGTACGACGTGCGCCAATGTCATGTACTCTGATTGAGACTTGCCCTACGAGACGGCTCCCAGCAATTGGCCGCTCCAGAGCAGCCGCAAGAACTCCTGCCAGGGATAAATGGTCATACTGTCCACCATGCGTTGTTCAGGATCACGAGACACGATGCAGTAACGCGCGATCAATCCCTCCTCGCGGAGCGCGCGCAAGCCTTTCAGATGGCGCTCATGGACGAGCGTGGTGGATTTGATCTCAATGGCCAAGGTCGTCCCCACGAGACAATCGACCTCGAACCCCGATTGGCTGCGCCAAAACGTCAGACGTTCGTCACGCCGCTGATAGGCCAAAAACGCGCGCAGCTCAAGAATCACGAATTGTTCGAAATTGCGACCAAAGATGTCCGAGGCATCGGGCAGTTCCCGGCGTCCAGCCAAGGCGTTGGTGACCCCCACATCGAACAGATAAAATTTCGCGCGGGTCGTGGCCTTTCTCTTGACGGTGAGCCGAAAGGGCTCCAGCAAGAACCCGATCAAGGTGTCGCGCAAGACCTCGAAAAAATTCGTGATGGTGCGCGGGGGCACCCCGCTGTCGCTGGCGAGAGACTCGAAATTCACCTCTTCCCCTACCTTGAGCGCCGCGACATCAAGAAAGGAGACAAACGCATCAAGTTTGCGCACGGCGGCTTCGGCGACGATCTCCTCTCGGAGGTAGGTTCCCGTATAGGCTTTCAATTCCTCCCAGGGCTCCTCCGCCGCATAAATGGCCGGGAGCCCGCCATGTGTCAGATAGCGAGATAACTCGAAGTGAGGAATTTCCGCGGACGTGAGAGGAAACAGATTGGCTTGCCACGCGCGCCCGGCGAGCAGATTCGCTGATCCGCGCCGGAGCTTGCGCGCGCTGCTGCCCGTCAGCAGGAACCGCGCACCTCGCTCCTCAATGAGGCGATGCACTTCATCCAACAGTTTGGGCAACTTTTGGATTTCGTCGATCACAATGATGTCGTGGGACTGCCGCGATGTTTCCTCAAGAAGGGTCGGGCGACGGCTCAACCGCTCGAACGTCGGCGCATGCAGGAGGTCGAAGACCTGGGCGTGTGGAAGCTGCTGCCGAATGAGAAACGATTTCCCGGTTCCACGGGCACCAAAAAGGAAAAAGCTCTTCTTTTCTAGGAGGGCGGGAAGGTGAAGCTGGCGCTGGTAAATGGTCCCGTTCATGGTAAACCCGCATCTCTCTTTCGGAAATCGGCTGAATTCGGCAACAGATATGCGAATTTCGGCCAAACCGCAAGGCTGGGAGAAGCGGGGGCTGTCGCACGACACCTGGCGGAGCGTCTCAAGGGTGTGACCACCGTCGCCAAAACGATTATCCGTGCGGCGCTGGATGGACCTGTTCAGGTCGCGCGCTTTTGCCTTCGCGGCATTCCTGGCAAATACCGTAGATTTCCATCTTGTGGTTGGTCGCGACAAAGCCGAACCGCTGGGCAACGGCTTCTTGGAGTTGCTCGATTTGTGGCTGGACAAACTCGACGATTCGGCCACAGCGGTCACAGATAATGTGATCGTGATGCCGTTCAGCCTCGATGTTCTCAAAGCGGGCTTGTCCATCGGCGAAGTGGCGTTCCGCCGCGAGGCCGCACTCCTTGAGCAGCTTCATCGTGCGATACACGGTCGCGTAGCCCACCCGTGGGTTCAGACGGCGCACCTCGCTATAGAGTTCTTCGACGCTGATGTGGCGATTGGTGGAGAAAAAGGCTTGCGCGATGTCTTCGCGTTGCGCGGTCGCCTTGAGCCCTTGTTCCTTGATCCATTGACGGAACACCACCAGCCGATCACTCACGACGCGGCCTCCCCGGCCAAGGCCCGGCGTAACACGGGAGACAGATTCTCGGTATTGAGATTACGTTGTAAAAGTTCGTCGACGAGGATGTCCACTCGGTCCGGCAACGGTAGGTCACGGTCGAGAAACACCATCTCCTGTCCGTTCACCCGGCAGCCTCCTCCCCGCACATGATAGCCCACATCCCGCAAGAGCTTCTCTTCGCGGACCCGGATGCCGAGCTGCTCGGCGAGTCCTTTCAGCTCTTGCAGGAGGGCTGTCCCTCTTCCTGCTGACGGTTGTTTCTTTGCCATGCGGGCATTGTGACCAAGGCTCTAGCCCTTGTAAAGCGCCGTCCGCGCCACTTTCCGCTTCACGCTTGACAAAAATCATCGGCCAAGCAGAGTGACACAGGGTCGCGGTCCACTCTCAGCTCTCAGCCACACGGAACAACACCAACCCCAATCAGCCAGAAGGAGGCTCCATGCGAAACTTCACCGAAACAAATTTAACCGATGCCGTGCTCGCGAAACTCGACAGCGCGCCTAGCCCACGCTTTCGTCAAGTGATGAGCAGCGTCATTCGCCATCTCCATGCCTGCATTCGCGAGGTCGAACTCACGGAAGAGGAGTGGTTCGCGGCGATTCAATTTCTCACGGCGGTCGGAAAAAAGTGTGACGACAAACGGCAAGAGTTTATCCTCCTGTCCGATACCTTGGGAGCGTCGATGCTGGTGGATACGATCAATCACCACACGCCAGCGGGTGCGACGGAATCCACGGTCCTTGGACCATTCCATGTACCCGGTGCGCCGGAGATCGCGAATGGCGCGAACGTCGCCGCCGGATTTCCTGGTGAGCCCACGCTGTTCTCTGGCCGTGTCGTGACGATGGATGGCAAACCCATCGCTGGCGCCCAACTTGATGTGTGGCAAGCGGATGCCGAGGGTTTATATGATGTCCAGCGTCCGAACCTGAACGGCAAGCAATTGCGCGGCATAGTCCGCACCAACGAACAAGGCAAGTTTTGGTTCTGGACCGTGCGCCCGACAGCGTATCCAGTGCCCACTGACGGGCCGGTTGGGCGGATGCTGCTCAACATGGGACGACATCCGTATCGACCCGCGCACATCCATGCGTTGGTCACGGCACCAGGCTATGAACCCTTGACGACGCATGTCTTCGCCGAAGGGGACCCGTATCTGGATTCGGACGCGGTCTTTGGGGTGAAGGACTCTCTCGTTGTGAAGTTCACGCGGCACGAGCCGGGCGCCGCGTCGGATGGGACAGAGATGAAACAACCGTATTTCACGGTTGCGTATGATTTTGGCTTGCCCGCGGTGGGAAAATAAGGGGAAAGATCACTCAATCCCCCTCACCCTAGCCCTCTCCCAGCCGGGAGAGGGAACGAAGACGCGAGATTCGGGCTGTTGCTCTAGGGGCGAGGGAGTTGAGTGTTCAGGTACGCAACGCGCACGGTGCGGACCTTGGACCTTGGACTTTGGACCTTGGACTTATGCTTGTTGTACAGCGCTGAGCTTCCACGCATTCGGTCCGACCGGACGGCTGAACGTCCAGTATTCTTCAAACCGCACACTGTCGGAATCGCTGCCACTCACCACGGCTCCGCTCTTCTCATCAACCGTGTAGTCGAGCAGATTGGCGTGGAAGTGCACGGTGATGTAGTCCTCTCCACTCTCGGTCCACACTTCGCTGATCTCACTGTCGCGCAGCGCGATGTTATCCATGCGGTTACGTTGCCCACGCTGCTTGAGTTGGGCGATTTCGTCTTCCCACGTTCTCATAAGCTGGTCGCCGCAGAATGACCGTAATCCGACCATGTCCTGCTTGTTCCACGCGCCTTGTACCTTGAAGAAAAGGTCTTGCGCGGTTTTGAGAAACTGGTCGGCATGAAAACTCGGATCCATCGCTGTCAGCGAGCGATAATCCATCCCACCGACCGACTCCGATTCTTGAAATGGTGGGGTCCGATCATACTGCAGCGGAGTTGGGGTCTGATTCCGCGACTCACGATACGGCATTGAACCATTGTTCCCCGCCAGCGCGGGTTTGGGCGCCATGAACTTCCGATAAAGGAAGTAGCCAAGACCAGCCAACAGAAGAATTTCAAACATGCCAAACCCGCTACTGCCAAGACCACCGGGACCACCGGCGGCATTGGCGAGCCCGGAGAACAGCATCGAACCAAGGAAACCACCAAGCACTGCGGTGCCAAGCCCACGCATGAACCCACCCGACTGCATTCCACCCATTGGGCTGGATTGCGATGGTGGCATGGCGTCTCGCCTTTGCTGAGAGGGTTGACCGAATTGGCTTGGGGCTTGATCGCTACGCGAACCGCGGAACCCACCCGACCGCCCACCACCAGCGCGAGCCTCGCTCTCGGTTTCCAACAGCACTTGCATTGATCCAAGGGTCGCAAACAATCCCAGGGCTAGAATCATCGCTCCTCTAAAACTTCTCATAAAAAATTCCTCCTTCTTTGTTGCTGAAGTAGGAAAAGGATAGTTGCCATGTGGGAGGCAGTCAATCATACCACCTCATCGCATTGTGGCCGCACGCCAGCCTTACTTGCTCTCCCACCTCAAGTTTCCGCTAACGATAACAACGTCCCCAACTTGTCCAGCACTTCTAGAACAACCTCTTTCGGTAAGGTGCAGATGAACTCGGCTTTTCGCGCACGCCAATCCAAACTCTTTGCTTGATCAGCGAGCACCACGCCACCCAACTGGTATCCAGGCGGAATACTCACCTCGAATGGATATTGCTTGATCTGATTGGTAATCGGGCACAAGATCGCCAGTCCCACCTTGCCGTTGTACGCATCAGGCGAGAGCACGACCGCCGGTCGCCGCCCCGCTTGCTCATGTCCAACTCGTGGGTCGAACGAAATCCAGACCGCATCGCCGCGGTTCGGCACATACCGGCGCGCCATTACCACTCTTCTCGCCCAACCGAAGGGCCAGTGTCTACTTCGCCATGGATATTTGTTCGACTTACCTTAGCGAGCAATTTGGCCAAGGTGATTTTCTTCGTGGTCGCGGGCGCGGCCACAAGTTTTCCTTGAACGACCGAAAGATCGACAAGCGACCCTTCTTCAACCTGGACTTCTGTCGCGAAGGGCTGGGGAATACGAAGGGCTAAACTGTTGCCCCATTTCTGGACTTGTACTCGCATATCGTAGTGACCTCCGAATATTTTCCGAGGACCATATAGAGCCGGACGTGATCGACTTACACAAACTGCGGCATCACCTTCGTCACGAAGCGATCCAACGACCGCCGCGAATCAGCCTGACTCAGCCCGCCCCAGGCGAACGACAGCACGAGATAGTTACAGCCACTCTGCTCGAAGAAGCGCCCGACTTCGTCACGCACCTCTTCGACTGATCCGACAATCGCAACGTCATACTGGCGAGCGACCGTCAGGTCCGGTGTGAACCCGTAATCAGGAAGCGTGCGAAAGTCGCGCCACAGCTTGGTGATGTTGTGGTAGAACGTGGCATACGCTGGACTCGCGATCCGCTCGATCTCGCGGTCGTCGCCCGCGACGTAACAATGGCGAATCGCACCCACGGTCGGTTCGGTAATATGCGGATTCAGGTCTTCCGCCTTGCCCTTGTGCCGCGCGACCTCCGCGCGAAAGGCCGCCGTCAAATCCTTGAGCACGGGAATGGGCCCCCCACCTACCATATTCATGCCTCGACGAGCGGCGAACATCAGACTCGCGGGTGACGTGACGCCATACCAGAACGGGGGATTCGGTTGCTGCCGTGGGCGCAATTCCATTGGCACGTTGTCGAACCGATAATGTTTGCCACGATGCGCGAGGCGCTCGTTCCGCAATCCCGCCACGATCACATCAAGCGCTTCCTCGAATATCTCAGGCGCATCCATGAAGGAGATGCCGTAGTACGCCAGCTCAAATGGCGACACCCCGCGACCAACTCCCACTTCGAGACGACCTTCGCTGATGTGATCCAACATGCAAATTTCGCTGAGGAGCCGCAACGGATTATACAGCGGCAACAAATAGACGAGTGGCCCAAGATGGATACGCCGGGTGCACTGCGCGGCGGCGGCGAGGAACAATCCCGGTGAGGGGGCCATGCCCAGCGGTGTCGCGTGATGCTCGGCCACATGGTAACCAAAGAATCCCGCCGTATCGTATTCCTTGATTAACTCGAAGCGCCCCGCGAAGAGGTCGTCCACCGCGTCCCCTCGCCGCTCAATATGGTCAAAAACGCCAAACCGATTCGTGTTCATCACAAGCTCCTTCTTTGTGTATCCGCTTCAATTCGCGCTAGACTTTCGCGTTTCGATATGTCACTTGAATGGCGGCCTCGCAAGAGTACCGCAGCACGAAAAAAGGAGCTACCACCATGAGTGCAACCCCCAAAGTCGCCATTATCACCGGTGCGGGCACGGGAGTCGGCAAAGCCGCCGCGCTCGCGCTGCTCAAGGATGGTTATGCCGTGACACTGGCCGGGCGTCGGCCCGCGCCGCTCGAACAAGTTGTTTCATCAGCGGGCGTGGCCGGAAACCGCACGCTCATCGTCCCAACTGACGTGCGTGACCCCGCCGCCGTACGCGCGCTCTTCACCCGCACGCACGAGACCTTTGGTCGCCTTGATGTGCTGTTCAACAATGCCGGCGTGGGCGCGCCTGGCATCCCACTTGAAGACTTGAGTTTCGAGCAATGGAAAACGGTGGTCGACATCAACTTGACCGGGGTGTTCCTGTGCACGCAGGAAGCCTTCAAGCTGATGAAAGCGCAAAATCCACAAGGCGGGCGCATCATTAACAATGGATCGATTTCCGCCCATACCCCGCGCCCGAACTCGGCCCCCTACACCGCCACCAAGCATGCGCTCACCGGACTCACCAAAGCGACCGCGTTGGATGGGCGCAAGTACAACATCGCATGTGGGCAGATTGATATTGGCAACGCGGCGACGGATCTCACGGCGCGGATGTCCCAAGGCGTGCCGCAGGCGAATGGCCAAATCGCCGCCGAGCCGGTGATGGATGTGGAGCACGTCGCCAATGCCGTGCTCTACATGGCCAATCTGCCGCTAGATGCCAACGTGCTGACGATGACGGTGATGGCGACCACAATGCCTTTTGTGGGACGGGGGTAATTGGCCGCGAGCAGTTCTCGGCTCACCCCACCCGTTCAGCCCACCACGTCCGCAGACGGTCCGATATACTTCGCGTCACAGGTTCGACCGTCACTGACCGTAGAGTGTACCGCGCCGGCACGTCGAGCGGAGCAATCATTAAGAAGATGTCGGCGGATTTCTGTACGCCGCCTGGGTCAGACATCAGGAGGACGCCGGGCAGCGTAAACGAGAGCCGTTGCCAGGTCCCAACCAACGGCTGGACTGTCGCACTCACGGGTTGCGCCATCGCGGAGGTCTTTGCCCAAGCACGCATTTGCTTTCCTGTTCCCTCGGCCATTGCGTCGATTCGCAGTTCGAGCAGGACATCCAGTCCTGCGGTAAAAGAGGCACGTGGAAACGGAGTGAAGAAGACACGTTCGCCCGGTCCTTCCAGTTGAGCACAATCGGGGGTGTTGACTGGATGCACCGAAGCCACCCCAGTGAGATCATTTGGGGTAATTGTCACGCAGTGGCCCTTCGCCCATTGCGCGATCTTTGCCCCCGGCCAGACACGGCCCGCGGTTGTTTCGTGGACGCGGTACGATTCCCACTGCTGAGTAGTAACAGCTAGATACGTGTCGATTTTTCGGGTCACGCTCTCGGCAAGCGTAGGACTCACCGCGAATTCGCGCTGTTCAGTGGGATCAATCATGAGATCATACGCGACCAACGGTTCTCCCAGCGCGGAGCGGACAACCTTCCGCCCTGATCTTTCCACAACTCCGGCCGCCCCATTGGCAAGGAGATTGAAGGCCACAATAAACTCTCGTCCGGGGTCGGTCGCCTCAAGCATATTCCGTCCGACCCAGCTCCGCGGAACCGAGAGTCCCAGATATTCAATGATCGTGGAGGAAATATCGACAGGCTGAAAGAGTCGGAGATCGTGCGCCTCTCCCTCACCACCAGGAATGAACAGCAGGACCGGAATACGCAGGCTGGGTTCATACACGTGCAGGCCATGCCCCCATTCCCCAGCCTTTTCTTCCGGGAAAATTTGACCGTGATCGCCCAGGACGACGACAAGCGTATCGTTCAAGCGCCCTGCCCGTCCAAGCTGGTCAACAAATCGCTCAACCGCCTGGGCAAGTGAGTGATGACAAGCCCCATACTGCTCGCGCGGAGAAGCCGCGGGTTGTCCCCCCACATAGTCGTAGGGCATGTGGCACTCGGCAGTCCACGCCATAATGAATTGTGCTCTCTGATGACGGACTCCATGCTCTAGCTTCTCCGTCACCCGCTTGAGAACAGTCGCCGCATCACCCTGCCCCCAGGTTAACCGTTGTCCACCAGCCACCAATTCAACCTGGTCAACTCCGGCGGCTTTTATGACGGTTTCATAGTTATCATAAGAGGGATCCATTGCGGCGTAATACGTCGTCTCATAGCCCTGGGCACGAAGCAGGCGTGGAAGCGGCGACATGCGCTCAACCGCGTACTTGTCAATTGACCACGCGGCCGTGACTTGTGTGGGCGAGGGGTAGAGCCCAAAAAGTAAGGCCTCGAGGGTTTTGACGGACCGAGGATAGTGCGCATACACGCGATCAAAATGCACGGCTTGGGGAAACCCGCGGTCGAACAGTGAACCCGCTTGCCAGCGAATCGACTCCAGCACCAGGAGCACCACGTGGGGCTTTGGCTTGGTCGGGGGAGTGGGTCTATCTTGGTTTCGTCGTTGGGGTGGCTGGAGGACGGCAAGGGTGGCGGGATCGAGTGATGCGCGCAAGAATGCAGGTGGCGGCTGCTCATTGAAGAGAGGAGCGACAAGCGCGAGCTGCGTTGTTGGTGTTGGCGACTGACAAGTGCCCAAGAGACCGAGGGTTCCGACCCCGACGAAGACCGGACTCAGTCTTCTAGGGTACCTCCATTGATGGCTTACCCCGTTCTTGGCGCAATAGTGGAGACTCTGGGTTATTCCCCAGAGGATTGGGACACCTGCCGCGAACGCCACGAATTGAAAAAGCACGGTTGGTGAGGTGATGGCGGTGTAAATCATGGCGGGCTCTACGACCAGCCTTCCCAGCATCTGATAGGAAAACGGCGCTCCAGCGACCAGCCACGCCCCAATCACCAGCCACGAAAGCATCACCAGGACCACAGTTCCCCACGCAAGCCCGGAACGAAGCCCGCGTCGGGCGGAGCATTGCAAGAGCAGCCCGCTCATGAGCGCGGCCACCGCGATTTCAGGAATGAGGGCGAACACGTCCGCGCGCTGCGGAGCGCGGCCATGTACCCAGAAGAGGCCTACAAGAAGAAGCGCCTTCTGCGCTGGGAGTGTCCACACCAAGGCGAGCATAAGGTTACCTTGAGTATCTCCCTTTGGCCTGAATTGAAAGCCCAACTCGCGGTACGGCACAGGTGGGTACGGGCTTTCGTTGACAGTCGCTAGGGCGCGCAGCTACATTCCGGGGTGATGTCTTCACCCCTCGCTTCAGCGGATCCAGCCCCGCGTCGCCAATTTTCTTACGCTCTCCGAGCGTTACGGCACCGCAATTTCCGTCTGTTCTTTATTGGCCAGTTCATCTCGCGCACGGGCTACTGGATGCAAGGCATGGCTCTGGGATGGCTCGTGTACCGACTGTCGGACTCCCCATTTATGTTGGGCCTGTCTTCGTTCGCCGGGCAAATCCCCGCGGTGATTCTGGGCCTCTTTTCTGGGGTCGTGGCCGACCGCTTCAGCCGTTACAAAGTGTGTCTCTGCACCCAGGTGTTGTTTATGCTGCAAGCCCTGACCTTGGGCGCACTGACCTTGAGTGGGGCCGTCGCTGTGTGGCAGGTCATGTCTCTCGCGTTACTTGCCGGGGTGCTACTCACCTTTGAGATGCCCGCACGACAGACCTTTTTGCAAGAAATCGTTCCGAAGGAAGACTTGACCAGCGCCATCGCCTTGAACTCGGCGTTGGTGAATGCCGCGCGGATTCTCGGTCCAGCTCTTGCCGGTTTATTGGTCGCCTCCTTTGGTGAAGGTGCTTGTTTCACGATCAACGGGATCTGTTACCTAGCCATTATCGGCGGGTTCTTGGCGATGCGTCTGCCCAAGGAAACACCAATCCCCCCACCCACGGGCTCAACCTGGGCCTTTATCCGTGAAGGCGTGACCTACGCGATCCATACTCCGGCGATTCGGCTACTCTTACTCTTGATCGCGCTCCTGAGTCTCCTCACCACTCCCTACACGGTCCTCATGCCCATCTTCGCCAAGGACATTTTGCACGGGGGTCCCGGCGCGATGGGCACCCTGATGGGCGCGGCGGGCGCGGGCGCGGTCGTTGGGGTCTATTTTTTGGCACGGCAGCGTGACACGAAGAATCTCGGACGTTTTATTACTTTCGCCCTCTTACGCTTAGCCGTGGGACTGATTCTCTTTTCGTGCTCGCGCAACTTCTGGCTCTCGCTTCTCCTGTTACCGTTGGTGGGCTCCGGGTTCATGGTCCCGATGTCATCCGCGAACACGTTGTTACAAACACTTACCCCAGCACCCCTGCAAGGGCGCGTCATGAGTCTCTTCCTGATGATGTTCATGGGTGCCCCTCCCATCGGTAGCTTGCTGGCGGGAGTGCTTGCTCCACACATTGGCGCGCCACTCACCGTGGGGATGACTGGCGTCGCTTGCCTGGGAGCAGCGGGATGGTTTTGGCTGCAAGTGCCGTTGCTGGAGCAGGCAACCTCCGCTCAAGAAGAGCGGGACGAACAAGCAACGCTCCGGGCCGCCGAGGCGGCCCGGAGTTAGTACGTGTCAAGAAATAACTTGCCGATTTGGCTAAATCAGTCCACAGAACATTGGCACACTTCGTAACCGAGAGTGAGAAATCCCCCCTAGCCCCCCTTTGCCAAAGGGGGTCGCGCGAAGCGCGGGGGGATTTGCGGCACTGTGCCAATGTCGTGTGGTTCGATTTAGTGGGTGCCACTGCTGGCTTGTCCAGCAGTGTTCCATGCTCGGTAAGTTATTTCCTGACGGTGCCTTAGGTGGGATGTCAGTGTTCAGCGTTCAATCGTGAGCCGGGCGGGACCACATAACGGATTGTTGCCAACCGCTGACACGAGCCAACGCCTCACCGACCAATCGGACAAAATGCGGCTTCCCCAACCTCCGCACGGGTGGCATCATCCACATCGGTGCGAAAGGTGGCATGCACGCGATTGACCAAAGCCGAGAGGGCCACGGTCATGCACAATTCCAGCAGTTCTTCGCGGGGAAACCGCGCTTCGAGTTCCGCGTATAAAGCATCACTCACCCGATTCTCCCGCGTCAACACCTCGGAGTACCGCAGTACCAGGCGATCCGTCGTATCAAACGAAGGACACGTATCTGGGTCCGCCATCGCCGCCATCTCGTCGTCCGTCAATCCGACGCTCCGACCGAGCATCACATGAGTAGGTACTCAATAATGACAGGAATTAACTTGCGAGGCTCGCAGATACGCGAGTTCGCGCAGGCGTGGAGACAGGCGGGGATTGTGATAGAGCGCCCCGCCTATGCTCGTTAGTCCGGCCAGGAGCCCGGCATGATTCCCGAACAGTTTCATCACGTTGAGCACCGGCGCGTCGGCACCGGCAAACCTCGTATAGAGCGCTCGGACCTCTTCTGAAGCCTGTTCAGGTTCAACTAATGGTATCCGTGGCATGGTGTCTCCAATTCCGAGATAGCTGTTTACGCTGCCGCCTGCGCCGGGTTCATCAGCGCGCAGGCTTCATTGATCCAGGTAATGCTCGACATCTCATCCTGCACCAGCGAGCGGAGCAGCTCCTTGCTCTGCTGATCGTCTTTAATCTGATCAATGACATCCGTGATAAAGCTCAGGACTTTGGCCGGGTTATCGAGCCGCTCGGTCGCCACCAACAGCTTCTGGGCGTCTGTTTTGTCTTTCGTCGCGTATGTGGCTAACTCCTTCTCCCGGCGCTCGGCGGGTACGGTGCACTGTGGCACTCCGCCGAGTTCACGCAGCCGCGCTTCGAGCACCTGGGCGTGGTAGGCTTCGCGATTTTGCACCGCGCGTAGTCCGCCTTTCACGCACGCTTGATCGCTCACCGCGATCCAGTCGTTCAGATACTCCGCCGCGAAATTCTCCGCGCACCGGAATTCATCCAAGAGGTGCATAATCATCTCACGCTCGGTCGCGTGCGGCTTGCCGTTAAACACGTACTGCCCCGTGCCGTTCCCCATTCCCACTTCCCGCATTTGCGCCTCGAACAGTTCGTCCGTGATGAGTCCTTTGCGATATGCCTTCAGTAGTTGCCGAGCCTCGAAATCCGCTGTTGCCATGATGGTCTCCTTCTTGTCGTCAGGTTATTGTTGTTGGGTCCGTCGTCACTGTTACGTCGATTACTGTCTTCTTTCCGCGCTAGAGTCCTCCTTCCTTAAATCCTGGGAAATAGATTCCCAGGATGCTATTGGGCGAGAAAAAGCACGCCTTACATTTTCATCAGCAACTCGATCAGCGTCTTGCAGTCCTTCTCCGAGAGTCTGACATTATGACCGGTAATCCGCTGGTCCGCCTGACCGTGCAATTGTCGGCCCTTCTCGGTCAGGGAGATATAGACCACTCGTTGATCGTCCGCTTGTCGTTCCTTACGCACCAAACCTTTATCCACCATTTTGTTCAGCATGCGAGAGACATTGGGACTGTCATCAATCAGGGTCTTGCGCAGATCGTTGACGGTCATCTTGTCCGTCGTGGCGGTATCGAGGTAGTGCAACACGCCTAACTGTTCGCGGCTCACATCCAGGTCTTTCAGTTGCCGCTCGACAAAATTCGAGATCTCTTGCGCCGTACAGCCAACCAGCACCGCGGCTTTATCGCGGAGAGAAAAATTCGCTTCGTAAACTTTCTGCTTATTCGCCACAACTTCTCGATTGCCAGAGGTAGATCTCAGTATTTATTTTCCAAGGAGATATATTCCAGGGATGGTATTAACCGCATGGAGCAATCATGTCAAGAGACAAGGAGTCAGCGAGGGGCAGAGCAGAGTAATTGTATGAAAATGCACGGCTCTACAGCTTTCGATAGAGCGCATGCGCGGAGCTAAAGCCATTCGACCACACGAGCCCAGGCATGGCTTCAGCGGCGGCGTCGCTCTCGAATGAGCGTTGCCAGTCCAAGACGTATACGCGTTTGGTGATCCACCACTGTCCGGCACGACGGGCGAAACGGTCAAGATAACGCCCCCCAAAAACATCGGTGACCATCCGTCCCTCCCGCTCGGTTACGGCCGCCGCCAGGCCGTAGCTTTCTCCTTCAGCCGTATCGCCGGTCACCTGAATGATCGCGTTCGCGGTCAGATGCCAACGCCGGAGAAAGCTACGTTCGATGTCCATGACGACCGGAATAAACGCATCTCCACGGCCTTGGAAAAAGCCATAGTCAATATCCGCATCCGCGGTAAACACGGTCTTCAGTGCGTCCGCATCGAGCCAATCAAGCGCTCGACAAGAGCGGGTCAACGTTTCGCTGCACGCCTGCTTATCTAACAGTATCCGTAGTTCTGTTGTTTCGACTGACATAGGGGTCTCCTTTTCATGGGCGTGCGCCGCGCGTGCTCCACAACGAGCAACCGAACATCCACCTTCCAGCGGAGAAGATCAGCAAGCAGCTCACCACCGGCCGTGTCGTCACCGATGCGTCCGACAGCGGACGCTCGCACGCCGAGGTACGACAGGATAGCGAGTACGTTGCCGCATGACCCACCGGCATGGCGCCGCTCGAGAGTCGTGTTCTTGTCCAGAGCGCTCCGAATGCTGTCGAGAGCACGGAAGAAGCGGACAGATTTCGATGCACATGCCCTTCAGTTTATTGTGGATCTTTTCAAGCCGAGCCGTTTCACTCGTCCCAATGACTGGCAGCCACACGAGTTTCTTGTCGCCTTGAAGACGGAATGTGTGAAAAAAATCCGCCTGACCGTATTCTCGTCCTGCGATCCTCGAATCAAGTATGGCATCCTCGACGACAGTGACGTGTGGATTCGGAAATATCTGCTTATCCGCCAGTCGGACCAAGTACGCTAGGAGCGGGAAGAACATCCCGCGTGGCATTCCGCTGATGTCGACAACAACATCCGTGCAGGAAGTAAGAATACTCGAAGCAAGGTGATTTCCAGAAAAGATAATCCCGCTAGCTAGGGCTATCCATGAAGAATACGCAAGCACGTGAAAACCCGCAGTGGCACAGGCGCGGAGCAAGAGGGGCCCAAGAGGCGACGGGGGTCCCTGCGCTTTCGCCCAGCCGGATACCGGATATCCGATTTGCTGCCATGCAAATGACGGGGACGGCGCGCGCGCCTTTGAGGCGGAGATGAGCCGGGAAGACGGTCACGGCAGCGCCCGGTGGGCGGAGACGCGCCTGGGCTGGAGCCGCAAGACGGTAGCCGTAGGGTTGGCGGGTATGCATGCGGCGCATTGAAGCAAGGATGCTTCGGGCAGCTTCTGCTTGGCTCTCAGCCATTCAAACTCCTCTACGTCTTGATGCCTAACGCCTGCCGTCTCGGGCCGCCGCCGCCCAGATGAGGCCGTTCAGTTCAAGCAGATCCGCCAGCGGGCGGCGGTCACGAGCACGGGATGGTTAGGCGGACCGACCGTAGGACCCTTAAACGCTGTCGCTATTTCTCGTAATGATAGCGACAAGAAATGATCGTCAGGGCTGTTGCGGACGTCTGGTACACCAAGCGATGCTCCTCTGTGATGCGCCTTGACCAATACCCCGACAGCTCGCCCTTTAAGGGCTCCGGCTTTCCGATCCCACGAAACGGACTCCGCTGAGCATCGCGGATGAGGTCGTTCAGTCGTTTCAGTACTTGTCGGTTATGCTCCTGGAACCACAGATAGTCTTGCCAGGCTGACTCGGTAAACGTCAAGGTCACGGCTCGATTAACTCCCGCTCCACGGTTTTCCCCGCCTTTGCTTCGGCAATCGACTGGCGCAAATGCTGGGCATTGGCGGGATTGGAGAGGAGATACCGAGTTTCTTGCCAGGAGTTAAACTCTTCCAGAGAGAGGAGTACCGCTCTCTGGCCTTGATCCCCACAAATGATGGTCGGCTCGGCATCCGCCGTGACTTGCTCAATCAGGCGGTCCAAATTATTCCTCGCCTCATTCACTGTTATTGCATTCATAGAGAATAACCTCAGAGATGATGTTTTTCTATCTGTATGATAAAGGGCGGCGGAATTCAAACCTGCCTAACGGCTTGACGTTCAGCCGCAAGCCGCGCGAGCAAACTGGTTTGCGTAGCCAATAAGGGAGGATGCCGGGATAGTCCGCCTCGGCCATGAAATGCTTTCTTCCGCCATGAAATGGCTTTCTTATGTTAAGACACACCTCAATGTAGTGTTCTTTCCAGGCGCGATACCACTGCTGCATGATGTAGATGCAAGATCCAACGACTAGGAAGAAGGTTTGGACCACAATCTGTACCCACGGCGATGGGGAGCCGGAACCCGACCATCGGCCAATCGCGAGTGAGGAAAGGAACACTGAGAACAATCCGATATACGAATTCATCACTAACAGTGACTTCCGATCAGTAGCACGGATGTGCGCGTTCGTTTCCGTGAAAACCTCTTTGAGAAAATCTTTATCGATCTCTGACATCCTACCCTCCACACTTGTGGGCCGAACGACCCAAGCTCAGCGCGAGCTGCCCACACGGGACCTTTCGCTTCCACACAGAACCGCCACCGGGCAGCGATGCGGTGGAGCGCCACGTTAGGGGCGACTTGCCTCGTTAGGGTTCCGGCCTTCTTGGGCCTCTCGTTTTAGTCCGGTCGCTTCGCCTTCCACTACGTCCCCTCTCGTCCCTTTGTTTTCCGTGGTGGTCGTGGGGTTCAGGGGTTGGGTCGGTTGTTGTTGCACGGGTCTTCGGTGGGGTTTCCTTCTCTTCCTCTCCGTCTCCTGCTCCGAGTTCCCCGTCGTCTCTTTCTGAGTGCGCGCCTAACATCAATCGAACGACATGCGCTGTTGCCATTAGCAACAACAAGTGGCCTCTTATAGCAACACGTTCCTAGATTTAGTAACCCCAAAATTCCTACGAATAGGAACTTTCCAGATCCACAATCCGTGTCTCAAGGCCGAGTGCGATGGCGCGATCGTACCGGAGTACCCAATCTTGCTTGTCTGAATTCCTGAGACCTCCGACGGCTTTGATTTGTTGGCGGATCTCCCTTTCCGAGAAGGCTACCTTTACCAAACCCAGGCGTTCCTTTTTCCGCCGAGGAAGGGGCGGCGTCCAGGGCCATTCCCCTACAATCAATGCCACGGTCTTGAACCGTCTCTGGCGCTGCGCATCTTGCCGATAGCGCACCCAGACTAAACGGTCGCCGTATTGACTCAGGAATTTTTCAGCTCCGCTCTGGCTGGTTGACAACCTCTTGTTCCGTTGCCACAAAACGACAGTTCTTACGACCGCCGATACCGCGCCGCGGGATGCGGAGCATGCAGGCGAGCATGGCCACTCCCGAATAATTTCTCGCGGAAGGTCCCTTCTTGATAGTCGCGCTGCATCAATCCGCGCTGCTGAAGCACCGGCACGACTCCGTCAATAAAATCCGCGAACGTGCCCGGTGTGATGGCGTAGGCCAGATTGAAGCCATCCACACCGACATCAATCCACTCCAGCAACCGATCCACGATCTGGTCCGGCGCGCCCACGAGCACTGGACCACCTCCGCCAATCCCCACGAACGCGGCGAGGTTCCTGATTGTCCAGCGACGGTCGGGATCGGCTTGGGCGAAGGACTGGAAGAGGGTGCGGACCGCGTTGGTCTCGATGTATTCGACAGGCTGATCGGGATCGAGCTAGCTACAATCGATACCGCTCCAGCCACTGAGCAGCGCCAACGCACCGTCATAATTCACCTGCTCAAGGAACTCGTTGTACTTGCGGCGCGCGTCGGTCTCCGTCGCTCCAGTAATCACTTTCAGATACATGAAGAAAAGGAGGTTCTCTGGATGTCTGCCATACTGAGTCGCGCAGGCCCGCGTTTCTTTCACCAGTTGGCCGACAACATGTGGTGTGGGTCCGGTCACGAACACACACTCGGCATGGCGTGCCGCGATTGGTAAACCATGCTTCCGTTGGGGGCTGTTGACAAAGTCACGCCCGGTGCCGCTAATGCTGGGCGAAACGCGCAGGTGTGAGACGCCGCCCTGTCCCAGGGAAGCCTCCGCGTCATTGAGTTGAAGGGAATCACTGTATGAAATTTGGGCTCCATTACCAACTGCCATGTTCACCCGCGCAGTCTCCCGTGCAGCGCTACCGCGACACGATCGCACAAGCGGCCTACGCCGAAACGCTCGGTTTTGAGTCGGTCTGGCCGGTCGAGCAACATTTTGATCCAGGGTTCTCGATTCTGCCCTCCCCGTTATTGCTGTTATCGGCGATCGCCGAACGGACGCAAAGGCTGCGTTTGGGAATCGGCATTATCTTGTTGCCACTCGCGCACCCAATACGGGTCGCCGAGGAGATTGCCACACTCGACGTGATCAGTAATGGGCGGGTGGAGTTCGGCGTCGGGCGCGGTGTGTTTCCCAGCCATTTCGCCGGGTTCGGCGTTCCACAAGAGGAGAGCCGCGAACGGTTCCTGGAAGCGCTCCAGGTGGTTCGGCAAGCATGGACGAGTGAGCGGGTCTCGTTTTACGGGAAGTTCTTCACCGTCGACAACATCTCGGTTGTTCCTAAACCTGTGCAACAGCCACATCCGCCGGTGTGTGTCGCGGCCAATACCATTGAAACGTATGAGCAGATGGGACAACTCGGATTGTCGATCCTCACCGCCGCGCAGATTACGACATTTCCCAAACTGCGCGAGTTAATTCCGCGCTATCGCCAAGCACGCCAGGCCGCCGGTCATCCGCACGGCACTGGCGAAGAACTGTCATTGCTCGCGCCGTGTTACGTGGCGGAGAGTGCCGAACAGGTGCGCCGCGAAGTCGAACCGAGCATTCGGCATTTTCTCGACTCGCTCATTGCGGCCTTTCCAGTGGGCACAGGGAATCGTCTTCTCGAGGAAGCGGCGGAACGTCTGCGCAAGACCACCTATGAACAGGTCGGTGAGGTGATGGGGATTTTCGCGACGCCAGAAGCGTTCGTGGATCGCCTCACCCAACTGCGCGAGGAGTTCGGCATGGGCCGGTTCCTCTGTTGGTTCAACATGGGCGGCCAAGTGCCACACGAGCAGGTGCTCCGCGGCATGAAGCTCTTTGCCGACAAAGTCATGCCACATTTTGTGTGATGCGGCTCCTCCTGCAATCTTATGGCAATAGCAGTCTCGAAGACTCAGATTGCTCGCTTGGGCGAGCGCTTGAAGAGTGGAATCGCTCGAGATACAGCTTCCGGACACGCCAAAGGGATTTCATTGGCACATGGTCATGTCCCATAAAAGAACACTACTTGAACAGCTCTCTCAATCTCTTTGTGAAGTTACCCGCGTCCTGAGAACAAACGCTTGCACAAAGGAAGGGCCCTTTCAGGTTCACCAGGAACCGATAGCGGGCGGCGGTCACGTGCATGGGATGATTAGATGGTGTCGCTCTGATTGGCGGGCAAACGCCCTACGCTTGCCCGCCATACGGCTTACTTCGTCACGCGGTGTGTTATTGCTGTCCCTAGGGGCGACATACTTCACCATCGTAATTGACGTCACTCTCAGTACCGGTCAGGTTTCTCCAAACGCGAAGGCGACCGGTAGCCCCAACCCACTTCCCTGAGCTACCCCTGAAAGGTGTCGTTCACTCCCTGTTTTAGGCCAATTCTTGTAACAACGCTTTGGCTTCTTGCAAGTCTTTTGTGTCAAATCCTTCGGTGAACCAATTGTAAATTTCGGATAACATCTGGTGAGCTTCATCCCTCTTGCCCTGTTGTTGCCACAGACACGCGAGGCTCATTGCTGTCTGGAGTTCCAAGGATTTCGCTTCTTGGCCACGGGCGATATCGAGAGCATGGCGAAAGCATTCCTCTGCTTCGAGTATCTTCCGGCCTTCGGCCTTGAGCAGTAGCGTCCCCTTCAGCAAGTACAGCCCTACCTCGTACACACACTGGCCAGTTCTGTTCAAGACCGTCAGTGCCTCAGTGATCAGAGCTAACCCTTCATTGATCTGCCCCGCTGTCCCATGTGCCGAGGCCAGCCCGCCTAGCAAGCTCGGATGCCCCAGCTCGGTTCCTCCGACGAGATAGGCATCCATACTTTGTCGCATCTGTGCCAGCCCCTCCTCGACTTTGCCCTGCGCGACGAGCATTGCACCCCGCCTGAAAGTTCCGCTTGCTACAACCAGTGGAAAGCCATGTTCGGATGAAACCGCTAGCATCGCCTCCGCCCGTTCTTGAGCGAGTTGCTGCTCTTTGCGCCACTGATGAAGATTGGTCGCAAAGTTCAGAGCGAAGGCATAACTAAAGGGATGGGATAGTTCCTGGGCCAGAGCGAACGACTCGCGAACTCTTTGGAGAGCCTGGTCGGGATAGCCCAGATGCCACAGACTCCAGCTCGCATAGCCCCGGCACATCACACCGGGGTCTTGCACCGGCCGGATGGCATGGGAAGAGGACGGCCGAGAGTCGTAGAGCGCAATCGCCTGCTCCACATGTTCTCGGGCTGAAGCAAACTTTCCCATAAAATATGAGATCTGTCCCAGTGCATGGTGGCCCTCCATGATGAGGGCGGGATCTTGAGTATTTTGCCCTAACCGGAGCAGTTGCTCTGCCGCCTCGTATGCCGTCTGCAATTCTCCCCGCACGAGATGAAAGATCCACAAGCCGTAAAGCACCGGGGCAAGTTGAGGAGTCTCTCCCATTTGTCTGCATAACTCCCGCGCTCGGGTGTAGGTTTTTCCCACTTCTAGAGCAGCATAACTCTTGGTGGCCATAAACGCCAAGCCGAGAGGGGTCTGTAGATTCAGCTCTTGGTGGGAACGTTCCGCGGTCTCCGGAAGCGTTTTGAGCAACTCCAGTCCTTTGGTGAAATGATTGATAGCTTCTACGTAAGCTGAACGGTCGACTGATTTCTCGCCAGCCTGCTGCCAGTACGGAATAGCCTGCTCCTTGAGCCCCGCTTCAGTGTAATGATGCGCCAACAGTTCAGGCTGGGTCTCGACTGTCTCGGAGAATTGATTCGCCAATACCTGGGCAATCTGCTGATGCAGTTGTTGGCGTTTGCTCTTGAGTAACGATTGATAGGCCGTGTCTTGAATCAAAGCGTGCTTGAAGAGATAAGTCGCTCGTGGCGGCAGCCCGCGCTGATAGATCAATTCGGCCTCAACAAGTTTGGCTAATCCGTGCTGGACTGCCGTTTCTTCTGACGGTAACACCGCCTGGAGCAGCTCGTAAGAAAATTCACGACCCAGGGTGGCCCCCACTTGGGCAAGCTCTTTGGCTGATCCTAACCGATCCAGCCGGGCCATCAGCGCGTCCTGCAAAGTGGCGGGAATGCCTAACCCAGAGAAAGACACAGGCGGCTGCGCCCCTACAACTTTTTCCTCCTGTTCCCCGTTCCCCGTCCCCTGTCCCCTCAGAGTCTCCACCACCATCTTGGTCAGCTCTTCGACAAACAACGGCACGCCATCGGTCTTGGCGACAATCTGCCGCAGCACTTCGGACGGCAACGCCTTTCCCCCCGTGACCTGCGCGATCATCGCCTCGACCTGCGGTCGTCCCAACCGACTGAGCGTGAGCTGGGTGAGGTAGGAGCGCGGATGCCACGGCGGTGTGAAATCAGGCCGAAAGGTCAGCATGGCGAACATTCGGGTCGTAGGGATCTGCTCCAGGAAGAGAGTGAGCACCTCCAGCGTTGAGGGATCGGCCCAGTGCAGATCTTCCCAGGCACAGTACACGGCAGCTCTCTCGGCTTCCTCTATGATCCACGCTACCAACGCTTCTTGGGTCTTCTGCTTCTGTTTCTGCGGGCTCAACGTCAGCGGTGGAATCCCTTCAGGCTGTGGCAACGAAAGCAAGGTCGCTCATAGCGGCAGGGTATCGGCTTGGGGGAAACGATAGGCCACGAGAGCTTGTTGAAGTTTGGCGAGCTTGGCTGGCGGCGTCTCATTGTGAGCAAATTGCAAGAGCCGCTGCAGGTGCTCGATGATGGGATACAAAGCACTGTTTTGGTGATAGGGCGAGCACCGAAACTCGATGCGAGTCGCACCCTCGGCCAGGACCTGCTCCTTGAGCACTTGCACAAGGCGGGATTTGCCAATGCCAGCCTCACCACTGAGCAGCACCACCTGGCCCGCACCTTCTTTGGCCTGCGCCCAGCGCCGCTGCAATAATCCCAGTTCTTCTTCCCGCCCGACCAGCGGGGTTAAGCCAGCACCGACGGCCACCTCAAAGCGGCTCTGCGCCGCACTCTCCCCTATGACTCGATAGACCGACAGGGGAGTGGAGATGCCTTTGAGTGTCTGGGGGTCCCAAGTCCTGGCACTCAAACAAGCCTTGCACTAGGCGATGTGTCACCGTACTCATGACCACCGTGTCTGGCTCGGCAACTCCCTGTACGCGGGCGGCAATGTTGGGCGTTTCGCCCAACGCCAGCATCTCGCGCTTCTCGCCGCTGCCAATCTCCCCGATGACGACTAAGCCAGTGTGAATGCCGATACGCACCTGCAATCCCCTCGCCCCTTTGGGGAGAGGGCTAGGGTGAGGGGAATCTAGAGATGGTACTGCTACACTACCCTCACCCCGGCCCTCTCCCTGGGAGGGCGAGGGAGAAAGACGCTGCATCGCCCCAACAATTTCCAACCCCGCGCGTACGGCCCTCTGGGCATCGTCTTCGTGGGCTACGGGATAGCCAAAGTACACCAGCAAACCATCCCCCAGGTGCTGGGCGATATGGCCAGCATAGCGTTGGATCACCGCAGTGCAGGTCTCTTGATAAAGGCGGACTACCTCGCGTAGCTCTTCGGGATCGAGTTGCTCGGAGAGCGCCGTGGAACCCACCAGGTCACAGAACATCACGGTCAACTGCCGCCGCTCCGCGGATGGGTGTTGGGTGCTAGGGGCTAGGGACTGGGGGGAACTTGAAACTTGGAACTCGGAACTCGCAACTGGTGAAGCGCCCGTCCAGACGAGGACTTTCCCGTCCTCATCGCACGCTACGTGTTCGGCGTCGATCAATTCAGCTTTCAGGTCTTCCAGGGTAACTCCCCAGGACCCCAGAGAGCGGAGGGGGTTGCAAAGGGAGGACAATATGATTGAAAGGGCGCATGCCTCAGTCGCCTGACCTTAGCAAGCTGACCAGCGCGGAAAAAGACGCGTTAATTTACGCGTTGCTAGCGCAGGTGGCCG
>CAMBFS010000017.1 GCA_945865755.1 Klebsiella pneumoniae | reverse complement strand
GCATTTATGAACCGCCTGGCGCTCTCCTTGTTACGGGGGGATCCCAGCAAAGACTCAATGAAAGTCAAGCGTAAACTGGCCGGATGGTCGATTCCCTACCTCGCCCAACTCCTCGGTTTTCGCCACCCCTGAAGTGCGTTTGCCGTGAGCCCTTTGACCAGCAACGGCTGCGCGAATACTGCTTTATCTGCCAACCCACCGTGTTCTTCCGCGCCGCGCTGTTCCACGACATCGGCCCATTGGACGCCACCCTTCAGTATTGCCTGGATTATGAGTATTGGCTTTGGGTCGCCCAACGCGCGCGGATCGCGCACCTCAACGAGTATCTCGCCAATGCGCGGCTCCAGATGGAGGCCAAGACCGTGGCGCATCCGGTCCAGGCCCTGGAAGAGGCGCTACGCGTCGTTCAGCGGTATTACCACGAGGTGCCCGCCTCGTGGCTCCACTCTTATGCCACCTTCCGGCTCCGCGCCGCGCTCATGCCCAACCTCCAAGGCATTGATACCGATGGGTGGGCGGCGCGGCGCGTCCGACTCGTGCTCCACGGGGGGTGGCGGCACCTAGTGGTGCACCTGAAGGGAGTCGTACCACCAGCAGCCAGCCCACTCTCGGTACGAGTCGCGGTGAACGATCACATGCTGCATGAAACCGTCCTACCGGCGGGGCCGTTTACCGTCACCACCTCATGCTCCTCCACCGCGTTAGGACACACGGACCATCAGGTATCTGAACTCACCATCCACACCGACAGGTCCGTTCCCCTCCCCCACGCGCGCGCGACATCGGGCGACCGTCTCCGGTCCTACCAACTCCACCACTTCTCCGTGCGTGACGAACAAGGCCACACGCTGGTTTGCTATACCACGGCACGGGGGTGGCTGTTCTCCATCCTCAAGCCCCTGCTCTTCCTGGGGAAATTCATGCTCACCAATCGGCGCGTGCCCTGGACGGAATTGCAGCAAGGGCCAGGGGTGCTCTGGCGGGCGCTCAAGAAAATGTGTACTGGACCTCGGACGATTCGGTAGAGGCGAATAATCATTCGCCTCTACTCCATGGAAGAATAAAGCGTATGGCAACAAACACGACCGCCACGTTCCTTTCCGCACCAACGCAATGGCTCCATCCGCTGCAAATCGGCACCAGCACGGTCTTCGCCCATAGCGCACGGCCCGCGACGATCCGCGCAGTCACCGCGCTGCTCGCGCGTCTTGAAGCCGATGACTACCTCGCCTTCATGCAACGGTACTATGAGGAAGGACTCCAGAAGTTTGGCGACCTCTGGGGGTATCCCGACTTACTCACGGTCCTGCATGCCGCGACCACGCTCCTGAAACCCACGCACTATTTGGAGATTGGCGTCTTCCGGGGGCGCAGCATGGCCGTCGTGGCCAGTCTCGCGCCCGCATGTCATCTGTATGGCTTTGATCGCTGGATCGACAACTACGCCGGGCTCCCCAATCCAGGGCCTGACCTCGTGTGTTCGCAACTCCAACGCGTGGGGCACCGGGGGGAACTCGTGCTCACCACTGGTAATTCCCAAGAGACCGTGCCGCTCTTCTTGCGAGAGCACCCGACGCTCTTCTTTGATGTGATCACCGTGGACGGAGACCACACGGAAACCGGCACTCGCACGGACCTCCTCCATGTCCTCCCACGTCTCAAGGTCGGCGGCCTCTTGGTATTCGACGACATCCGCCATCCCCAGCATCCCTGGCTGGAAGAGGTGTGGGATGAGGTGGTCGGCAACAATCCAAGGTTTTTGTGCGAGAAATACACCGAGATTGGTCACGGCGTCGCCATTGCCCTGCGACGAGAAGCGCACGAGCCGAGTGACCCACCGGGTGGAAGCACGTGGGAAAGTTCCACGGACCTGCGGCGCAAAGTCGAAGCGCTCCAAGCAGAACGTGAGGCGTTCAAACAAGAATTGGCGACTCTCCAGACCCACTTCGCCACCGTGGAACTGGACCGTGCCGCGCGGCTGCGCGTCATTGAGGACCAAGGGCATCTCTTGGGCGAAGTCGAGGCCGAACGCAACATTTTGCACGCGCGGGTCACCGACCTCCAACAACACGTTACCGCCACTGAAGCGGAGCGCGGCGCTCAACACGCCCGGCTGGAAGCTCAAGCCCTCACCTTCGGCACGCTCGAAACCGAACGCCACAACTTGCACGAGGTAATCGCGGAGCAAGGCCGCCGCCTGGACGAAGTGGAAGCCGAACGAACAGCTTACGATCGCGGGTCACCGACCTCCAACAACACCTCCCCATTGTCGAGGCGGAGCGCACCACCTTGCAGGCCCAGAGAGAAGCACAAGACCATCGCTTGCGAGAAATCGAAGCTGAACGCGAGAGCTTACGAACGCGGGGCACCGACCTCCAGCAACAGCTCACCGCTGTCGAGGCAGGTCGCGTCACACAGCGTGTGGTGATCGCGGAGCAAGGTCGCCGCTTGGGCGAAATGGAAGCCGAACGAACAGCTTGCAAACGCAGCTCACCGACCTCCAACAACAGCTCACCGCCGTCGAGGCGGGTCGCGTCACGCAGCGCGTGGTGATCGCGGAGCAGGCCCACCGCTTAGAAGAGCTGCGAACCGAACGCGATACCCTCCGCGCACAGAGGGACGACGCGCGATGGCGAACCGCAACACTCGCCATGCGACTGCAACGCGTTGAGCGTGTCCTGCACGCCATTCAGCGCGGCCGCCTGTACCGCGGCTTACGACGGTTCGGGCGGTGGGCCTGGGTGGAACAGATGCTGACCCCAGAACCGGATCCACTTCCCCCAACGACGCCAGCGGCGAGCACGTCTACCCCTCCGCTGTCCGTGTCGTCGCCAGAAGCCCCCGCTTCATCGCCTGTCGTTACTCAACAATCCGCGTTCGAGCTTTCCCATGCGCGCATCCGCGACCCAAAAAAAAGCGGAGGCGTGTGGTACCCGCCAGGCTCAGAGGATCGCATTCGCCAACGGTTGCAAGACTTAGGCGTTGCCGTCCACGACTATGCGATCGATCTCGCCGAGTATCACCGGTATGTCGCGGAGGCGCGGTATCGCGGGGAGTTCTCCACCTATTATGCCACAAACCAACCGGAGAAGGCGCTTGAGCATTATGTCGCCGCTCGGTTGCTCCAACTCGACGCCCAGGACATCTACATCGACATCGCGAGTGAACACAGCCCCGTGCCAGACATCTATCACCGCCTCTTTGGGGTCACGACCTATCGCCAGGATTTAGCCTATCCGGCGGGACTCAACGGCGACACCATCGGTGGCGATGCCGCGCGCATGCCCGTCCCCGATGGCTTCGCCACCAAGATGGCCCTGCATTGCTCCTTCGAGCATTTCGAGGGCACGTCCGATATCGACTTCCTACGCGAGGCGGCGCGGGTTCTGCTCCCCGGAGGCGCGGTGTGTATCGTCCCGCTGTATCTCTCCGAGGAATACGCCATCCAGACTGACCCAGAAGTCGCCATCCCCGCCGACATGCACTTCGAGGATGACGCGGTCGTGTACTGTGCCCCCGGCTGGGGCAATCGGCATGGCCGCTTCTATGATCCCGAACATTGTGTGTCCCGCGTCCTCGCGACCGTGAATGGCTGGGGGGTCACTCTGTACCGACTCACCAACACCCAGGAGGTTGACCCCTCTTGTTATGCCCGGTTCGCGCTTCTGCTCCGCAAGCCATGACCCCCACGTGTATGCGAAAATTGAATGTCCTCATTCTCAATGGCGACCTCCCCGTTTTTCCAGGGTGGGGCGGCATCGAGTATCTGCACACCACGAACCTGACACGTCTCGCGCGCAAAGTCGGCCTGGTCTCGCTCGTCCATACCCATGAACAATACGAAAAGCAGCACGCCCTGCGCGCGGCCAACGTCAACTTGTACGTGTGGGAGCATCCCAACGCGTCGCAGCCAACTTCACCCTCTCCCCCCCCACTCGCGCCTCTACAACTCTCGCCGTGGAAACAATGGAAAAAGCGACTGGGGACGCTCTTCCGCATCGGCATGCGCGCGGGCGCGGGGATATGGTCGAACCGACCGCGCGACACCGCCATGCGCGACCTCCAGTTTCGTAATTTTTCAGCCGCGCTGCTCCGCGCCGTGACGGAGCACTCGTGGCAGGCACTGATCGTCATCCAAAGCAGTTGCGCGCACTGGCTGGACGCTGTCCCCCGGACCCCAGTTTCCGTCCTGGTGCTGCACGACGTGCGCGCCTTGGTCTATGAACGCCAGGCCCGCACCGCTCCGTCGTGGTGGCGGTGGCTCACCTGCTGGCACGAGGCCTGGCGCTACCGCCGTTTTGAACGGGCCTATTGCCAACGCTACGATCTAGTCATCACCGTCTCCCCGGCGGATGAACTATGGGTACGCCAGCACTATGCCCCGACCCGCGTGGTGACTATTCCCATTCCGGTGGACAGCACCTATTTTGCCCCGCTCCCAGAACAGCGCGAAGCCCCCGCGCGCATTCTGTTTACCGGCATGATGAATCACCCGCCCAATGAGGATGCCGCCCTTTTCTTCGCCCGTGACGTGTTTCCGCGCATTCAGGCGACCCATCCGGCGGCGGAATTCTGGATCGTCGGGCGCGACCCGACACCAGCGGTTCGCGCGTTAGCTCAACATCCGGGCATTGTCGTCACCGGCACCGTGCCCGACATCCGTCCCTATATCGCCGAGGCTACGGTGGTGGTGGTCCCGTTGCGCTTCGGCGCGGGCATGCGGCAAAAAATCCTCGAAGCCTGGGCGTTGCAAAAATGCGTCGTCTCCACGCGCATCGGCGCCGAGGGGCTGGACTATCAGGATGGCGTCAACATTCTCATCGTCGATGATGCGCACGCCCTCACCGACCGCGTCGGCTATGCGCTTGACGATCCACCCGCTCGTGACCGCCTCCGCGCGCACGGACGCGCACTCGTGCTTCAGCATCACCACCCCGACCACCTCACTCAGCGGTATTACCAGGCCATCGAAGAGGTGTGGCAAGAAAAGCGGCAACGACGCACCCCCATGCGAGTCCTCGTTGATTTACGCTGGATGCGCCCTGGGCTCGCCGGCGGCATCGAAAATCTCTCGCGGTCGTTTGTTGAGCACCTGCGCCAGTTGGACCACGATAATGCCTACACCCTCTTGGTGCCGGGGGAGGTCCGCTACGATTTTGATCTGCGGGGCTGTCCCAACATCAAAGTCAGACCGGTCGATGGACCGGCGCGGGCCTGGCATCACTTGGTCAGGAACGTCGGACAACGGCTCCATCGCCTGGGCAACCTCGACTATTGGCGGTCTCAGGAAGTGGAAGCCCTGCGCCGGACCAACGCGTTGGACGCGGAGGTCGCGCTGTCGATTCCCGGCTACCTCCACCTGGATGTGTACCCCTTGGCCAATGTGTTGGTGGTCCCGGATATTCAACATGAATACCACCCAGAGTTTTTCTCCCCACAGGCACTGGCGGAGCGACGGCGCATTTACACCGAGTCCATCAAGCACGCCGACCACCTGTGTGCCATTTCCGAGTTCACCAGACAGACTCTCATTGACCGGCTGGGGATTGCCCCCGACCGTATCACCACCACCCATCTAGCCGCCGACCCGATCTTTCATCCGGGGAGCCCTGCGAGACACAACACGCGGGCGGTGACCGACAAATACGGCTTGCCCGTCGGCGAGTATCTATTTTTCCCCGGCCACACCTGGCCCCACAAAAATCACCGTACCGCGCTACGGGCGCTGCGCATCCTCCGCGAGGAGTATCATCTTGATCCACTGCTCCTCTGCACCGGCAATCCCCGAGAGGCGCACCCCGAACTCTTGGCATTGCTGCAAGAGTTACGGTTAGAAGAACGAGTTCGGTTTCTGGGCTACTGTCCCGCGGACGAGCTGCCCGCCTTATACGAGGGAGCCGCCGCCTTGGTGTTTCCTTCATTATTTGAGGGGTTTGGCATCCCCGTGCTGGAGGCGATGTGGTGCGACTGTCCGGTGATCTGTAGCAACACCACCAGTCTCGCCGAGATCGGTGGCACGGCGGCGTTGCAAGTAAACCCACACTCTCCAGAAGAATTAGCGCATGCCATGTCCCGCGTCCTCACGGATGCCCCCTTACGCCAACACCTGATCGCGCAAGGGCGACAGCAGGCCCAACGATTTTCCTGGACGCGCTTCACCACCACCGTGGTGCGCACGTTACACCAGGTGCGCGCACACCACTTCGGATAGGATTTTTTGCTATGGAGAAATGGCCACGGATTTCCATTGTCACCCCCTCGTTTAATCAAGGCCGCTATATCGGCGAGACCATCGACAGCGTGCGCGCGCAAGACTATCCCAATCTGGAGCACATCGTGGTCGAGGGCAGTTCCGTCGATGAGACGTTGGAGGTGCTCAAGCGGTATCCCCATCTCCACGTGGTGTCGGTCCCCAACCGTGGGCATGCGGGCAACGTCAACCTCGGCTTCACGCTCGCCACGGGGGAGATTTGGGGCTTTCTCAATTCGGACGATACCCTGACCCCCGGCGCGCTCCACCGGGTCGCACAAGAGATCGCGCCTGAGCGTGGCCGTCATATCGTGATGGGGCGCTGTCGTTTCACGGATGCCCAGAGCCGCTACATTGGCATTGAGCATCCCAGCCAGTTCAGCACCCACGACCGGGTGTTACGAATCTGGAAAGGACACACCATCCCACAGCCCGCCACGTTTTGGACCCCCCAGGTGTGGCGGGAGTGCGGCCCGCTGGATGAAAGTTTGCGGGTTGGCTGGATCGACTATGACCTGTTTTGTCGGTTCTCGCGCCAGTACACCTTTTGGCCGGTCGATCAGGTGTGGGCGACCTACTGCCTCCATGAGACATCGCAAACCAGTGTCTCCAGCGAAGCCAAACGGTTAGAAGAAAGCATCGTCTTGAGTCGTCGCTACTGGGGGGCGCCGTGGATGCCACGCTACTGGCGGCTGGCGCTGTCGTTAGCCTGGCACCAATTTGACCGTGCCCGGCGGGCGCGTCGGTGGCTCCGCCATGCCCAAGAAGGGTGGCGACAGCACCAGGTGCTCGCGCCCTTGCCCTGGGCTATCGCGGGGGGTCTGCTGGCCCCGGAAGTCGTCTTTTATGTGACGCTCTACCCGTTTCTGCGCGCCCGCACGCAAGGACGAATCCAGCGGCTCCTCGAACGGCTGGCCGAGGGCTCGGATCACCATGCGCGAACCACCGCCTATTTGGAGCGCACGGCGCCCTGGGAAGATGGCTGGATTGGTCCGCGCTTCGTCACGACCTGTGAAACAACCGCGACCACACGGACCCTCCGCCTTCACGGCGAGGGGCACCTGCAATACTTCACCACCCCGCTGGTGCTGACCATCCGGGTGGATGGGCAAGAAGTCGGTGAGCAGCGGATTGAACACGAAGGGCCATTCACCTGTGAGCTGCCGCTACCCAAACCGGAAGTCGTGCGCGTCGTCACGGTGGAAATTGACGCCTCGGCGTGGTTTGTCCCGCACCGGTTTCTGCGGAACCGCGATTTTCGTCCGTTGGCGTGGCGGTTGATTGATCTCTCGGTAGCGTAAACAGAGAGGAGCGCACCAACCAACGGGCACGCACCTCCCTTGCTCCAGATGCTCTCAAGAAACGGAAGAACGCGACTCAACAACCATACCCTGCTGAAGCGCGGCTTCGCGTTTCAACCGTCGCACGAACACTCTCCGGTCGAAGCCGGTGGGCCGTTCATCCTTAGGGTCCAACACCGCCGCACGTTGGACGGGGACCTTTTGCAACACATGCCGCATCGCCCCCGACCGTGCCCGCCGCGCCCGCTCCTCGACGAGTTGCGTCGCTTCTTCAAACGACACAAACCGCACTAAGGCATAGTTAATCAGATGGTTCAGGGACAATCCCCGCTTGGCGGCTATCTGCTCCAAGAGGGCATGGGTTGGTTCCTCTAAACGGACGGTGGTTTTCTTCATCGTCGGCTCCCAAAGCGTTGCAAAAACGCCCGTGGCGTAAGCACGGGAATCCCAAAGCGTTGCTCCGCGACAGACAGATCACGCGTATTGAAGGTAATCAACATCTCCGCCTGTCCATTGACCGCGCACTCAATCACCATGTCATCATCCGGGTCTGGCGACACGGGTCGCCAACGGATATCCACTCGCGCCCGGTGGCTTTTGGCCGCCAGCTCATCCAAGAATGCGAGCAGGTCAGCATCGGTGAGGCCTAGCCCTTCTAGAGCCGCGTCGCCCCGTAACTGCTCCTCATACTCAAAAAACAAAGCCGGGGTGATGACTGCTTCAAGCTCACCGTCGGCAACGAGTTCCAAAATAATTCGCGACGCTCCGCTCGCCGAGCGAATCCCCGCATACACGACATTCGTATCGAGCGTGACGCGCATGTTTCTCATGGTGGCACAATTGCCACCATGCGACAAGAAGAATCCGCCGCCAAACAGTGACAGCCAACGAAGAACAAGCGCGCGCTTCCTTATACGACAGGTTCCACTTACTCAACATGAGCACCAACTATCGGGATGGTGGCACGCCCCCCGCGCGCACCTCCGCCTCCATCTCCCGAAGACGGCTCTCGAACAACTCCAGACCAAACCGGTGCAGCTGGCGGTCCAGCGTGTTCTTGGCTTCGATGATGGCCACCGCCTCCGCCGGAATCTCTTCCTCGCGGAGCACGTTCGGGGCGGTATTGAACCGCTCGAACTCCCGTAAGGATGGCCAGTGGAACGTATAGGTCAGCAGGGCGATTGACTCCTCAAACCGTTCCGCGATCCCGACAAAAGCGAACTCGCGCAGGCGTGCTTTCGCCTGGTCGAGTAGGGCCTGGTCGCATACGCACGCCGCTAACATCAAGTGTGGAAAGCCTGGATACTTCTGCACGGGCATGGGCGTCGCGGCGGCCACCGCCCGGAAGTCGCCATCGACAATCAGGTTGCGCGTTTGGTAGTTCGCGACAATCGGCTCGAGCTCGGGGTCGCGCACGAAGTCTAGCAACGTTTTCCCCTGAAATTTGCGATGAAATTGGGAATTAGGATCGCGCTGAATGTGGAGAAAATGCGACATCACCTGCGTCACCGGGTCTCTGAGTATGGTGAGATAGATCGGCGGACGCATAAGAAAGTGATGGAGGGAGTAGAACAGGTGCCCCACGATGAGGGGGTCGGTCACCAGCGTCTCCGGCGGGGTCAGCAGGTCGTGGGGAAGATAGTGGGGACGCTCTTCGACTTTCGTCCACAAGAAATGATTCAGGATGTTGCTCAACGAACTGCCCGCGGTTTTCGCGATATGGAGAAAATAGACTTGGTCACTCTCACTCAGATGGTAACGTCGCATCGATGCGTCCTTTCGACAGCCACAGCGTGAATCCACGGACCAGCAGTTCCTCGACGGTATGGGGCACGAGCAAGGCCACGGCCTCCGCGACCTCGCGGTGGCCCGGCACTTCGTCTGGCAGCTCGACGCTCCATTCGATCTTCAGCGGTCCCTCCGCGAACAACCGCCGCTGCTCCGCCAGCGTTCGACGGTTGATGAAGGGGTCGTGGTACATCATCCGCACCGCCTCGTCCACGCTCACCGGCGAATCCGTGGGCCAGAGCTCGGCGAGGAGGGATCGCATCCGCTCAGGCGTCAACAGCAAGTGCGACCAGGGCGGCACGACTTCTCCGCCCGGCAGGTGGTGGAGGTGGTGCCCGATAGCGGCGGACCACACCGCTTCGAAGCTCACCAGGGCGTGACCGCCGGGTCGTAACACGCGGTGCATCTCCTGAAGCACGCGCGCGCAGTCGCCGAAATGCTCGAACGTCGAAACCGAGTAGCCCAGGTCGAAACTGGAGTCCGGCAAGTCGAGCGCTTCGGCGTTCCCAGCCCGCAGCTCGCCGCACCCGCGTTCGGCTTCGACCGTGAGGGCCGTCACTTCCAAACCGATACCAAGGTAATACGCCGCCCCGCGTTGGAGCGCGCGCTCCAACGCCCACCCCCGATACGAACAGCCGAGGTCAAGGAGACTCAGCCCGTCCACTGGCTGGAGCCGATGCAGCACATCAACCATCGTATGGTTGTGTTCGCGGGAGGCTCTCAGGTCCGGCCGTCTTTGATCGAATCGGTCATTGCGCGTCAGCAGTTCGGCCAGCGCGAAAGGACTCGTGGGCAAGGCCCAGTCCTGATCTCGCTGTGGAGCCGGGGGGGACAAAGGCGCGTTGGCGACAGGCACTGCTTGAATCTCAAGGGAATGAAACGAGGGGCGTGTCGCGATGTGGGTCGTCATGTCCTGGCTGGAAGAGACATCCTTGGCGGAAGGCATGGGCGCGAACGTACCGGAGGGTCTCTGGGCGCGCAACGGCGGACACGAACGGCCAAGGCCGGAACACCTTGAGGCGGAAAGTCGGAGTTGCTACAGTGCCGCACGCTTTCGCCCCTAATGAACTTTGACAAACAAAATCAGGAAGAGGGATCACGCGTGAGCAGAGGCTTGCGGATTGGGATAGATGCCCGCGTCTTGGCGCGCCCCGCGCCCAAGGGGGTCGCGCGCTATGTGAGCGCGCTGTTACGCGCGGTCGCCGAGCTGGCCCCGCAACACGAATTTTTTCTCTACTTGCGAGAGCAAGGGAATCTCCCGGAGTCATTGCTCCATCCCCCGTTTTTTCCCCGCGTGCGCGTGAGTTGGCGAGGGATGGGCGCGGCACTGGCCTGGGAACAACTCCTCTTCCCCTGGCTCGCGTGGCGGGACCACGTCGATATCGTGCTCTCGCCCTTTTACAGTGGGGTCTTCTTCGCGCCAGCACCACAAATCATCATGCTCCACGATGTCACGTTCGCGCTGACGCCATCCGAATTTCCGTCCTGGCTTACCTTCAAGCCCAAACTGCTTGCCCGCCCGACGTGTCGGCTGGCGACGCGCGTGGTCACGATCTCGGAATTTTCCCGCCAAGAAATCCTGCGCACGTACCGGTTGCCTGCCACCAAGATTGTCGTGGTCTCGCCAGGCAATGACACGCACTTCGGAGCGCCGCCCCCCCCCGCTCGTGGACCGTCTCCCCATGCGGCTGCCCACGCTATTTTTTCTCTTCGTGGGCAACTTTCATTCCCGACGACAGGTCACCGCCGCGGTTCAAGCCCTGGCGCAATTGCCCCCGCGCTTTCACCTGGTCTGCGTGGGCGAACAGTATCCACCGAAGCTGGCCCTCTTTGCGGAGGCGCTCCAGCGCGACCAAATGACGGCGCGCGTGCATTGTCTGGGGCATGTATCCGACGCGGACTTGCACGAGCTATACCTGCGAACGGTCGCGCTCATTTCTCCGTCACGGTATGAAGGCTTTGGCTTGCCGGTGCTCGAAGCGATGAACCGTGGGACACCGGTCATCGCCTGGGATATTCCGATCATGCACGAGGTTGCCGGAAAGGCGGCAGTGCTGGTGCCGTGTGACGATGTCGCGGCACTGGCCGCGGCCATGCACCAGCTCGCGACACAAGAACCGACGCGTCAAGTCTTGGGCGCGGCGGGAAGAGTCCAAGCGCGGACGTTTTCCTGGCCGCGCTCCGCGGCGTGCTTTGTGTCGCTGTTGGAAGAAATTGCCCAAGAACACCGCGCAAGGACTGAACATTTCAGGACTGAGGACTGAGTTCGCACTCCGCACTCTGCGATCCCCAATCGGGGCCTTGGGAGGCGGCGCTGGGATTCCCTTTGGTCCTCCCAGCTACGGGGCTCCTCATTTATGACAACCGATACGCCCGCGCCGCCGTATCGTGAAACAACGCCGCGCGCTCGGTGGGCGAGAACCCCTGCGCCATGCGCTTGAACGAATTCCACAGCACCGTATACGAGCACGAGATTTTATCGACCGGGAAATTGCTCTCGAACATGCAACGGGTTGGACCGAATTTTTCGATGCAATACAAATAATAGGGGGCGTTGGCTTTGGCGAGCATTTCCGAGGTGGGCGGTTTCTCTTGTTTATGCCAGTCGAAGCCACACATGGTCATGGTGAGCCCGCCCAACTTGACCACGACATTCGGACAGGCCGCGACCGCCGCGATGCTGCGTTTCCAGTCCTCGAAGACTTCAGCCCGCTTTCCCTCGTAAGGGCCGATGCCGAGTGGCCCACCGATATGATCGAGAATGATGGTGGTCCCAGGGAATGTCTTGGCGAGGTCCGCCAAGTCCATCAACTGCGTGTGATACATCCAGGCATCGAAACTGAGCCCTAATTTGCCCAAGCAAGCGAACCCTTCGCGGAACGTGCGGTCCAGCAACAGTCCTTCAGTGGGTTTGGTGTGCGCGTTGCGAATATCGGGGCTCGCATGCCAACTGGTCGCGTGGCGAATGCCGCGGAAGCGATCGCGGCTGGCGGCGATGTGGGCTTCGAGGACCCGTTCGACGGCGCTCCCCAGGGTCAGATCGGCGAAGCTGACAATGCCAGCGGCGACTGCGGTGGGGCCATACTGCCCACTGGCGCTTTGCGCGGCGATACCCTGCGCGAATTCGGTTTCCCCAATGGGCCGCATTTCGACAGGACCCTCCTTCCGGTACATCGCCACGCAATCGACGAAGACCGTGGAGACGACATTGTGCCCCCCACTGAGGTCCTGGCAAATCTCTTCGAGCATGTAACGGTTGTTTGGGTAATCCCACAGATGGTGATGTGGGTCACAAATCGGTAGCGTCGGGTCTAAGGCTGTTTCCGTGGTGCGGTTGAGCCATGCGGTACGGTCATCAGTTTCCATGTTCCCTCCCTTTGTTGTTCTCTGGTGTTGTGCGTGTGTATGAGCGTGGGCAACCTCATGTGCGCGGAGGTGCTATGCTTTCACTTCCACTTTGGCCAGTTGCTCGAACACTCACTGGGCAGTTCGGAGTTGGGGGCAGTTCGGAGTCGAGGGAAGTTCGGAGTTCGGAGTTGGGGGCAGTTCGGAGTTGGAAAGTCTTGTGACTCCGAACGGTCTTCGACTCCGAACTCCGAACTGTTTTAGACTCCGAACGGTTTTTACGCTGGGTTTTCCCAGGTTAATTCTTGGAAGCCCTCGGCTTCTTCTTCGCCGAGCATGACTGGGGCGGGCACGGGCGTTTCATTCTCTTCCCAACCTTCTTCTTTCTCCTGTTCAGGTTGGGCGGGACGGGGACGGCCGCGCATCTGCATGCGGTTACGAACCTCACGCCAGTGGAAGCTCTCCGGTGGGCTCTGGAGACGTTGGAAACTGGCGACCAGCAATTCCTTGCTGTCCGCGCGACCAAAGCAATGCTCGCCAATCCACATTTCCCAGCCCGCGCGGATGCTGCCGTCTGGGACATGGATGTCGCGGCGAACAAACGTCGGCTCGGGGAGTGAGAGCGTTGGCAACGGCAATGCCTCAGCAGAAGCCGCCACTTGGACCGGAATTGATGCGGGCGCCTGAAGGGTGGGTTCCGTGTGGGCGTCGGGTCGTGCGGCCGTGGCCTCTCGTTTCGTGCTGCGTTTAGGGGTTGCTTTTGTTTTTCCCTGGGTTGCGGGACGAGCCTTCATGGATGCTATACCTCCTGACTTCTCCTGACGCTGACAGGAGAAGGCTGTAGTTGAAAAACCTCCACCACATCCGCTGGCGAGAAAACTCTCGCGCCAGCGACGGTTCAATGGCTGGGGTGGAACAGATTCGCGGTCATTAGCAATAAAAAAAGGGGCAACGGGCTGTTGCGAAAAGAGGTTGAGTTACGATGTCCTACTTGGGTTCGGGTTAGACGAGAATTTAGCCGCGCATATTCACACGTTCACAGGGGGAGTTCAATCCCCTACGCGCAGCCAGACCCCTTTTAAGTAGGACCCTTCACTGTGAGCCAGGTTGGTGGGATGGTCCGCCCCTGGCTCCAGGTGCCGCAGGATTTGCACCCGCCGTCGTGCATCGGCGGCGGCGAAGAGCACGGTTTGCAAGAATTCCTGCATGGGCAGATGCTGGGAACAGCTAAACGAGAAGAGCAATCCGCCAGGC
The DNA here is from genome assembly GCA_945865755.1 of Klebsiella pneumoniae. Lineage (GTDB taxonomy): Bacteria > Desulfobacterota > Binatia > Bin18 > Bin18 > JABFSC01. The sequence goes on along the minus strand of CAMBFS010000017.1, from coordinate 24,983 downwards.
GGCAGCAGTCGCAACGCCTGGAGATTGATTTCCTTGTAGCCTTTGACCCCGGCCCGCACATCCTGTCGGCGACGAATAAACGGAGGCGGGTCAAGCACGATCACGTCAAAAGTGTCGCTGGTCTCGCGTAAATAGGTGAACATATCGGCTTGGATGTGTTCGCCCAGGGTCTCTGGTAGCTCATTGCCTTGCCAATTTTGCCGCGCCAGATGCAGCGCGGCGGGCGAACTGTCAACCGAGATCACCCGTTGCGCCCCCTGTTTCGCGGCGACTATGCCAAACCCACCACTATAAGAAAAACCATTGAGCAGCCGTTTGCCGCGGGCCAGACCGCCGACCAGGGCGCGATTGTCACGCTGGTCGAGGAAAAAGCCAGTCTTTTGCCCGCTTTGCACCTGAATGAAGAATCGGCAGCCATTTTCCTCTATTGTGATGAGCGTTGGCGGCTCTTGGCCCCACAGGGCACCAGCCGCGTTGAACAGCCCTTCTTCGTGCCGGACACTGCCCTCGCTTTTCTCGTAAATTCCTTGTGGAGCAAGCAAGGAGACCAGCACTTCAACAATAAGCGGTTTCAGGCGGTCCGCGCCCGCGGTGAGAAATTGGCAAACGAGGAAATCCCCATACACATCAACGACGAGGCCCGGCAAGAAGTCGCCTTCGCCATTGATCAGGCGATAACCAGTTGTATGCGGAGGGAGGATCGCCCGGCGCAACGCCAAGGCGGATTCGATACGCCGACGAATGAAGTGGCCATCAATGGCCTCATCCCGCCAGGTCAGGAGACGCACCGTGATGGAACAGCGCGAATTGAGATAGCCCGTGCCGATACGCATGCCATCGGCGCTGATGACCTGGGCCAGCGCCCCTGGCGTTTCCTCACCCTCAATGCGGGCAATCGCTCCAGAAAACACCCACGGATGTCCCGCTCGTACCGGCCCTTCGCGTCCGGGTTTGAGTCGCACGATCATCGCGCGGCTCGCACGTATGTGCCACTCTTGCCACCTGTCTTCTTCATCAGGCAGACCTCGGCAATGACCATGCCTTTATCGACGGCTTTACACATGTCGTAGATCGTCAACGCGGCGACCGAGACGGCGGTGAGCGCTTCCATTTCCACGCCAGTCTTGCCTTCGACCTTCACGGTCGCGGCGATGGTGATCGTGCTCTGGCTTTCGTTGGGTGTGAACTCAATAGTGACCGACGTAATAGGCAGTGGATGGCAGAGCGGAATCAGCTCCGGGGTTTTCTTAGCGGCCATGATCCCCGCGATGCGAGCAACGGCCAAGACATCGCCTTTTGGTATCTGGCCAGCGACGATCATCTGGAGCACGGCTGGTGCCATGCGAATAGTTCCCACGGCAAGCGCTTCCCGCTGAGTGACCGGCTTGGCCGCGACATCGACCATGCGCGCGCGCCCGTGGGCATCGACGTGACTCAGTTTTTTCATGGGGGTCGCTAAACAGTGAAGAGTGAAGAGAGCCATCTGGCATCGGTCCCCGGTCTCCGGTCTCCGGTCTCGCTCCGGCATCGGTCTCCGGTCCTCGGTCTCCAATCCCGCCCTAAATCTCTATGCTGATGCCCGTCTGCGGAGCCCGCAGTAGTCCGTGGAACCGTTCTAATTTTTCCTTGATCGGAATCTCGAACGGGCAGGCTTGTTGGCACGGGGCCGCGCAGTCCACACATTGTGAGGCGTTGCGAGTGCTCGGAATGCGCGCGTAGGCTTCGAGGCCGACCCGTTGATGTCCGTAGTTTTCGTAGTACATCGCATAGCGAAAAATGTCGTTCACGGGCACGGTCGATGGACACGACGACAAACAGGCGTCACACGTGGGCGGGCAATAACTCTTCGCCACCAGTCGATCATACTTTTCTAAGAGCTGAACATCCGTTTTTTGGAGGGATTGACCCGAAGCGTGGAGATACTCGTCAATCTGCGGGAGCGAGTTAATCGAGACCACCAAGCCGCTGACATCTTGATTGGACAGCACCCATTTGAACGCTGCTTGCGGGAACGATTCCCGTTCGGTGGGCGTGAAGTCAGACAAGGCCGAGTGTTGCGCGCCTTTGAGCGTTTTCATGGCGACCACGCCAACGCCTTTCTCTTTGGCGTCGTGGAAGATGGTGGTGAGTTCGGGCCAGTTCTTAAAGTTGTAGGCGACCATGAGGACATCGAACCGCCCGGAATCGACGGCATGGCGCATCACCTTTTCCAGTTGTGGCGTATGCGACGAGACGCCGAGAAAGCGGAGCTTGCCTTGCTCTTTGAGGCGATCAAACGCTTCGTGGATATTGGGGTTCATCAGCCGGTCAATCGAATTGCAGGCGTGAATGTGGGCGAGGTCGAGATAGTCGATTTGCAAACGCTTGAGGCTGGCTTCGACGGCGGCGATCACATCTTTCGCCGGGGTGTCATTGCTGAGATGGCCATCGGGAGTACAGAACTTCGAGACGATGCACAGTTTGTCGCGAGGATGCCCTTTGATCCCTTCCCCAAGCGTGCGCTCCGAGCTGGCATTCGAGTAGTCGGGCGAGGTGTCGAAATAGTTGACGCCCCGTTCGAGCGCGCGTTTGACGGCGGCGGCGTTATCCAGCCCCGACGTGCCGAAGGAGACATCCGATATTTGCATGCCGGTCCGGCCCAGGGAGCGATAGTCGCGGATGTGCGCGTCGTGCCACTCTGGGCTTTGCTCTTTGGACTGGGTCGGCGCCCCGTTGAGGAGGAACAATTGGGTTGTGTACTCACAGCCAGCGGCCAGTGCCGCCGTGCCACCGGCAATGCCGAGGGCGGCGGAACGAAGGAACTGACGACGGCTGGGAGCAGAAGCCTCCTCTGATACTGGTGTGTGACGAGGAGTGGAATCTTTCGTCTTCATCGCGGACCTCCTTGGAAAGTAGTCAGTAGTCAGTAGCCAGTAGTCAGCATGAGAGGTGTTACCTTCACCGCTATTCGAGTGAGAACCGATGAATCGTGGTCTCCCGCGTTTCGGTGTCGAACATGGCGCAGGAGCCGCGCCGGTCCTGATCTCGGGGTTGTGAACAAGAGCCAGGATTGATGATGGTCACGGTTCCAGCTTGGTGGATGAGCGGAATATGCGTGTGGCCGAAACACACCATATCGTAGGGGAGAGTTGAGAACCGCGCGAGTCGGGGGCTGCCTGGATAGATGTACTCATCATGCGGCTCCCACGGGCTGGCGTGGATTTGCAGCACTTTGACGCCAGCGAATTCTAGTTCACGCGTGAGAGGGGCGGTGGCGAGAAAGTCCAACGATTCGGGGGTAAAGGTTTCTCGACATTTTTTGAGATAGGCTGGGTTGCGGCCATTGAACAGCACCTGTTCGTGATTGCCCTGGATGCACAGGACATTGGCTTGTTGCAGCACTTCAACGGTCTCGGCGCAGAAACGATACTCACTAACTGCGTCGCCAGGACACAGATAGGCGTCAACGGAAGGCAGATGTTCGAGCGCGCGCCGCAACGCGCGCGCGTCGGCATGGATGTCAGAGACGAGTCCAATTTTCATAGTGGTTCTTTTCTATGGGCTTTATGGCACGCGAGCAAGAGGTGCATCTTTGTCCAAGCTTACGGGTGAACGGTCACATGTTCGCCTGGCAACAGCGACAGCGGTTCCGTCAGACTCAATCCACAGCCTTCAGCGCAGACGCGCAGCAGAAGGTCACTCACCAGCCGTTCTTCCGCTTGTCGATCACGCGCGCCTTTGTGCAACGTCACCGAGTAGACGCGGGTCCGTTCATGCGTGCAGAGGCCAATATGCGCACGATGGTCACCTTTCTTGGGCCGGTCGGTGACGAGCGTGGCGGTGCACGCGAGTCCGATCACTGGTACCGCATCGTGCTCGCGGAGAACTACTGCTCGTCGGTACGCGGCTTGCGCTAATGCGGCTGCTGTCTCTGTGGACACGGCTTGCGTTGATGATGAACCTAAGAACTCAGTGAGTGAGGTATCGCTATAAGGTACCAGTGCTTCAAGCAGCGTCCGCGACGCGCCTGGCACCGCCAGGAGGTCCGCTACTGCTTGTGCCCCGCCACCGGTCACGACTAAGACCGCCATTGTTGGGGTTTCGTGGATTTGGGCGATGAGAAGGGAGGCCATGGGGAAAAGTCAAAAGTCAAAGTCCAAAAGTCAAAAGTCAAAAGTGAAAAAAAGAACAAGAAGCGCGGAGTGAGTAGGGATTTGAGGGATGAGAAGGGGCGGCATGGGGAGAAGTCAAAAGGCAAAAGTCAAAAGTGAAAAAAGGACAAGAAGAGCGAAGTGAAGGATTGTCAGCGGGCTCTTTTTACTTCTTCTCCTCGGTTTTTGCTGTTCCTTTTGTGGTAGCGACGGCCTTTGATAAAATCGCCCGGAGTTGGGCGGATTCGTCGATCAATTCCTGGAGCCGCGCAAGGGGAAAGATGTCAGCTTTGACCAGGAGACGGAGCCAGTAATGAGATTCGCGCAGTTCCTTGAGGGCGATTTGCAGTTTATGCACGAAGTCGTTTTTGGACTCCGCCCCGCGCGCCTCTTCATAATTGGCCCCGACTGCTGTTCCACTACGGAGGAGCTGGTCGCCGATCCGTCTTCCCACAAGATTCGAAGGAAGTCCGCCAACCAGCTTGATAATGCGTGCTCCATAGTCCAGCAATCGCTCATCAAGCTCTCGCCGTTCAGCCATCCCTTCTCCCTCGTACGATCCGCCCTTTTTACTTTTTACTTTTTACTTTTGACTTTTGCGATTTGACTTTTGACTTTTGACTTCTTTCCCCAGACTCCCCCTTACGCCCCAATCATAGCCCGCGACTCCTCCACCGTAGCAACCTCGTGTCCCATGCCGGTAATCATGCTGACCGCGCGTTGGACGATCTGCGGATTGGTCAACTGTCCTTCCCGCGCATACTGATAATCCTCCAACCCGATGCGCACATGCCCGCCAAGGCTCACGATCGTTGGCACGAGCGGCAGATTGTCTCCACCCAGCGTCGCCCCGAACCAGTTGCAGCGCACGCCTTTTATCATGTCGAGGTACGCTTCCAGACTCTTCAGCGACGGCGGCAGACCGAACGGCAGCTCCGGCCCACCCAGATAGAACTTGAGCAACAACGGCTCGGTCAGCAGCCCTTGTTCCAAGAAGATCAACGCGGCGCGGAGGAAACTCGGATCGAAAATTTGTAGCGTTGGGCGCAAGCCGAGTTCGCGCGAATGTTCAAGAAAGTAACGGATGGTGTCATACGAATTCTTGTAGATGAAGCCACTGCCATGCACGGTTTTCGAGAGCGGGTCGTAGGAGACGAGGTTGACCGATCCCATGTCGCCCGCTCCCAAGTCGGGCTTGGTGGCCGGGTCCTTCGACAGCTCGATAAAATGTTGAAACCGCGGGGCCGGATCGTCACCGAACGGAAATGTGGGCCACAGCAGCGGTTTACAATGCTCGCGTGTCCGGCGGTACACTTCGGCATAGTACGGCACATCCTGAACCCATTCCCCATTTTCGGGATTGCGCACATGAAAATGAATGAGCGCCGCGCCAGCCTTGCAGGTGGCGACCGCGTCATCGGCGATCTCTTTTGGTGTGTACGGAATATGCGGGTTCAGCTTGCGCATCGCATTCCCGTTAATCGCGGACTCGATCATGATTTTGGCCATAGGTTCCTCCTTTATTGAAGCGTCAAAATCTAAACCGCTTCTTACGCTATTTCCGGCGGAGGTGCCAGCGAAATAGCAAAAAATCAAAAAGCAAAAATCAAAAAGTAAAAAGTAAAAAGTAAAAATAGGGAAAAGGCGGATGTGCCACATCCGCAATTGGGACATCCGCGATCTTAGATTCTGACGCGCACGCCACGTGCGGCCAAGAACTCTTTGCACTGGCGAATGGTGTATTCGCGGTAATGAAAAATCGACGCCGCGAGTGCCGCGTCCGCGCCACCAGCCGTCAGTCCTTCGTGGATATGGTCGAGCGTGCCGACCCCACCAGAGGCAATGACGGGAATTGTGACCGCCTCGGCGATCGCTCGCGTGAGGGGAATATCATAGCCCGCTTTTGTCCCGTCGCGGTCCATACTGGTGAGCAAAATTTCACCCGCGCCATACGCCTCCATCCGCCGCGCCCACTCAATGGCATCCAGCCCCGTCGGTGTTCGCCCTCCATGGATGAACACTTCCCAGGCTAAACTTGAGGCTTGAGACTTGAGGCTTGAGGCTTGGGGGGAAGGGGAACTAGTCTCTAGTCTCCAGTCTCTAGTCTCTTCTCCCACTCGCGACTTCCGTTTCGCATCAATCGCGACCACGATGCACTGCGAACCGAATCGCTCGGCGGCTTCCTTGACAAACTCGGGACGGGATACCGCCGCGGTGTTGATCGACACTTTATCCGCGCCCGCATTGAGTAAGTCGCGAATGTCCTGCACCTCGCGCACTCCGCCACCAACCGTAAGCGGCATGAACACCGTCTCCGCCGTTCTGCGGACAACATCAAGAATAATTTTGCGCTGTTCGTGTGAGGCCGTGATGTCCAGAAAAGTCAGCTCGTCCGCCCCTTCTTCATCATAACGCTGCGCGATTTCGACCGGGTCGCCAGCGTCCCGCAGGTCCACGAAATTCACCCCTTTGACCACCCGACCATCTTTGACATCCAGGCATGGAATAATGCGTTTGCTCAACATGCCGGGAGTGTCGAGGGTTTCGGGGAGCGCGTCAAGAACCGCTTATGAGTCGGCAGTGGTGGTGACCGCCGTGTCTTGGGGCTCGACGCTTGGGAGATCCTCATTTTGCGCCCACTCGATTTTGCTGTAATCGAACTGCCCGGACGCGATGACGTTGAATTTCACGATCTCGAAGTAGGGCGAGAGGTCGAAGTCACGTGGAGTGACGAGACTATGATGCGGACGGCGAAAGACGAACCGTGGCCGCGAGCCATCGGTGAGCGAGAGGAGACGTTCACGCCACGAGCGGTGCGCGGTAACTTTTTCCGGTTGGATGATGATCTGGGGGAGCACGGGAAACCCAACGTTGTCGAAGGCCGCGGCGATCATGCTCGAACAGATCACCTGCGTGGGCAGGCCGCTGCCAAAGTGCAGCGCTTTGCGGCGGAAGCGACGCGGGACCAAACTCACGGGCAGGAAATAGCGCGTCAGATCAAACACATTCTGGAGATCATACTCATGGCCGAGTTGGCCGATGACGTCATCTAAAATATCGCGCACGTGATCCTTGCGCAGACTATGTGGACGGCAGACGCGAATGTTGAGATTGAGATACTTCGACAACGGCGACACCACGACTCCGCCTTCGACCAAGGCTTCGACCAGCAGATAGTTGGCGTCTTCGCCAAAGGCCGCGCGCGCTTGCCCAGCTTGCGGGTGGTTGCGTCGCAGCAACTCATCGCCAATGTAGAGCGCCGCATGGGACCACGAACTTTGCGTGAGATATTTGATGACCTCGCTCACCCGCTGCTCACCTTCAACAAGGATCACGTCTCCCTTTTTGATATGGTTTTTCAACGCGTCGAGGTCATTGGGACAACGTGAGGTATAGTTCTTGAGCCTTTTGGTCAAAATCTTCGCGATTCGCCGAATCAGAAACTGACGGAGAGCCTGCCAGGGAGAGAAGATGTTCATAACGGGTGCATTGTAAGAGAGCGACGGGTACGGGGGCAAGCCGCAACCATCAATGCGGCAGATGTTTCCCGACTAAAATGGCTTCCGCGAGATTGACCGCCCCGGTATACAATGCGCGCCCGACGATCACGCCGCTGATGCCATGCGCTTCCAATGGCGTCAGGCGTTGGATGTCGCGCAACGTCGCCACACCACCAGAAGCAATGACCGGAAGGGCAACGGCTTGGGCAAGAGCAAGCGTGGCTTCCAAGTTGACCCCTTGTTCCGTGCCGTCACGAGCAATGTCGGTATAAACAATCTCACTCACCCCCATCGCGGCGCAGCGCTGCGCCAAATCCACGGCTTCGAGTGTCGTGGTTTCTGTCCACCCTTGAACGGCGACTTTCCCACCACGCGCATCAATGCCCACCGTGATTTGACCAGGAAAGCGTTGACACGCCGCCGCCACGACATCTGGGTCGCGATACGCCACGGTTCCAAGAATCATGCGGCTGACTCCGAGAAATGACAGTCGCTCAATTGCTTCAAGGTTCCGAATGCCGCCACCCACCTGAACCGGAATGGTCAGCGCTCGACAGATGCGGCCAATGACGGCGGTATTCACTCCAGAACCAGAGACCGCGCCGTCGAGATCGACAACATGCAGCCGTTCGGCCCCTTCACTTTGCCAGCGTAAGGCTGTGGCCACCGGGTCATCGGAATAAATGGTGGCTTGGTTCATGTCGCCTTGGTAGAGGCGCACGCAGTGACCGTCTTTGAGGTCGATAGCGGGAATAACAAGCATGGGGCTCACGAGTTCGGAGTTCGGAGTTCGGAGTTCGGAGTCTGCGAAGTCTCGGAAGAAATGAGAGTGGGATGTTCGCCCAGTACGAATCGTCCAAAGTTCGAGAGGATGCGGAGTCCGATTGCTTGACTTTTCTCCGGATGAAACTGGGTAGCGAAAATGTTGCGCCACTGGACGCTGGAGGTGAATTCTAGGTGCCCGTAGTCCGTAGTTGTGGCAATGATCGCCGGATCGTCGGGTACGGGATAATACGAATGGACGAAATAGACAGATGAGCTGTCGGCAATACCGTCGAGGTGTGGGAGTCGCCGCTTGAGATGGAGTTGGTTCCAGCCCATGTGCGGGATTTTCCCCCCAGCGAGTTGCGTGGGATCAAACCGCACGACTTGGCCCTTGAGAATATCGAGTCCGCGCACGCGGCCAAACTCAACGCTTTCGCTAAACAGAATCTGCATGCCGACGCAAATACCGAGCAATGGCGTACCCTTCGCGACCACCCGATGGACGGTATCGGTCAGGCCACATTCAGCTAAGCCATTCATACAAGCGGCGAAGGCCCCAACGCCGGGAAGGACGACCCCAGGCGCGGCTTCGATCCGTTTGGCATCACGGGTCACCTCCGCCGTATAGCCCATTTTCTCGAACCCCTTCTGGACGCTACGCAGGTTGCCCATGCCGTAATCAATAATAGCAATCATGGGGGGCATTATTCCGGTGGGCGGGAAAAGAAGCAACCGGGAAGTTTGAGCCGGGAATGGAGAATCCCGTCTTGGCAGTAGGATGCCTATGCCTCCGCTCGCCGGGAGCCGCCCCGCCGTGGTCTTTCTGCCTTTTCGAACCCCAACAGGGCCGCGATGCGGTGGCGCGGCTGCTTAGGCGTCAGTCGTGAGGTCCTTGTTCAACTCGTGCGGACGCTCCATCGCCCCGCCTTAGCAGCCGAGGGGGCCTACGTCGGGAATTTCTCGAATTCAGGCAGCTTATGAACATGCTTCATCCAGCCGAGCCGTTCGGCCGTCCGAATTTGCATTGTCGGTGGGAGCGCGTCGGGATTGTCGAGTGTCGAGGACTGAACGTCGACAATGCCAGGGAGAACTGCGGCATTTCGGTAGAACAGTCCGCTCCCGCAGTCGGCGCAGAAACGCCGAACGCCCGGCGTCAGGCGCGTGCGTCTTCGCATGTCGCCGGCATGGCATTGTTATACGCTGGCGAACGCAGCATGGTACTTCACCGTGCCGGTGTGGGTTAGGCGTGTTCCTGGACGAATCTATCGAGATTGGCTTCGGGAAGAGGGCCACTCTCTAGGTATAGGGTTTCCGGTCCAATGTCCTGCTCGTGGGGCCATTGGACCGTGCCAAAGGCAAGGCGTACTTGTTGGAAATAGTGGAGGTCTTTGAGTTCCGTCAATACCCCAGAGTTGAGGTAGGGGGTGGTATCAAATCTTCTGAGGATGCCATCGTTAAACCGCAAGTCCAGGGTGAAGTCTTCGTTTGCTTTGACGGCCACAACTTTCTTCATCTCGGGTCTCCCTATTTCAGTGGGTCGATCTTGAAAACGGCGTGCCCGTTGATGGCGAGACGCCAATCCGCCAGCAATTCCTCCTGGTGAATTTCGAGCCACGCGTGCACCAATTTGAGCTTTGCGTTCTTCAACGTTCCTTCTAGCACAGTACCGTCAGGAATGGAGATGACCGCTTCTTCGTCGCTGTATTGCACGTGGATATGCGGTTGCCGATGTTTCCTATTGTCAAAGTAGTACATCAGCACGATCACGCCGTAGAACATCGAAATAACAGGCCTCGGATCTTTCTTTCCTTTTCAGAGAACCTCAATCTCTCCTGCCGCCGAACGCCGCCGTTCACCGCGAGCCGCCCCACCGAAACATTTCGCTTTCAGCAGAGTCGCTCGCGGGCGGCGATGCGGTGCAGCGGATAGTTAGACACCCCTACCGCAGCCATTGCTTAGACTGCTGCCTCTTTCGGTCGCACTTCAAAAGCTAACTGTGAACGATAAAAACAGATATCGAACTCCATGAAAAAATTGACCTGTCCTAACAACAGCGGAACATTCGTCGCTCTCGTCCACGCGAACGCCAATCGTACGGGTGCGAACTGGCCCACGACTGCTGACACCAGCAGGCCCCGTGCTTCCAATTGCGCCAAGTTGCCCGTCAGACGCAGTCGGGTTGTTTGCTGATCCCAGACTGCCCCAAGGTCAACGCCAACTTGATACGGCAAGACGTTGACCATCGCCCCAGTATCGAGCAGCCCTGGTACGGTCAGTGATTGATCTCGATAAGTGAGAACAATCGGCAAATAGGGTTGGAGCCCTGCCTCCCCTAACATGGGCTCAACAGGAGTGAAAGGGTATCGTTCAGCGTTGTTGAGCATGGTCTTCCCGCTCGGTTGCTTTCAGCATGGTGAGCAGCGCGTCTGCCGCTTCGTGAGCATCATAGGGAGACCATATCGGGTACGTTCCTCCCGACCTGAACAGGTGAGCTTCTGCTTGGGCAAGTTCGGAAACCAAGACCTGCAGAACGTGGAGCTTCTCTCCTCGATTCAGCGCGCGCAAGGTGTTGAGTAATTCTACGGATATCATCGTGCGATCCTCTGGCCCTTATCGTAAAGAAAGCCAGAATCCTGGCAAGGAGTTATCTCTTTTGTCTGGAGTCTAACCATGATTCATTGGTCATTTCGCCCTGATAACGTGCGATCAGCCGAGTTTTCGAGCAGCTTTGCCCTGCGCCGATTATCAGCAATTTCAAGACGCGATAACGGGAACTTGCTATGACAAACGCCACGGCAAGTCAACAATCAAACAGCTTGATGACACCCGTCTAGAGACCAGGTCTGACGTGACGACTTCAGCAGCGTCCAGTCGTGTGGATGCGAACCGCGACGGTGAGAGGAGAAGAGTGGGCTTCTCCTCCGCTTTCCTTGCCCCGCATGGCACCTGATGGTAGAAGGAACCCGGCGCTACGCTTGTCGGAATCGACAGCCAGTGACCTGAGTTACTGTAAGGAAGGAGTCTACTATGAAAGCCGGAGTCTTCATGATGCCGTCCCATCCACCGGAACGAAGTTTTTACGAGGGTCACTGCTGGGATCTGGACCAACTCGCGCTGTGCGATCAACTGGGTTTCCATGAAGCCTGGGTCGGAGAGCACTTCACCGCTCCCTGGGAGCCGAATCCCGCGCCCGATTTGCTGCTGGCCCAAGCCATTCTCCGCACCAAGAAAATTAAGCTCTGTCCCGGCGCGCATTTGCTGCCCTATCATCACCCCGCCGAACTCGCGCATCGCGTCGCGTTTCTCGATCACATGTCGCAGGGACGGGTCATGCTCGGTGTCGGGACCAGTGGACTGCCCAGCGATTGGAAACTCTTTAACGTTGATGGCGCGGCGGGTGAAAACCGTAAAATGACCCTCGAAGCGCTCGATATTATTCTCAAACTGTGGAAGAGCACGGAGCCGTTTGAATACAAAGGTCAATATTGGACGGTGAATCGCATCGACACGATGTTGGATACGCTCAAGTATCATATTCGCCCGTTTCAGCAGCCGCATCCGCCGATTGGCATCGCGGGCCTCACACCTCGTTCCGATACGCTGAAGTTCGCCGGTGAGAATGGGTTCATGCCGCTCAGTATTGCGCTCAGCGGAAGCTATCTGAAAACGCATTGGCAAGCGGTGATGGACGGCGCGGAAAAAGCGGGGCGCACACCAGACCGCAAGGAATGGCGCATTTCGCGTGAGGTGTATATCGCCGAGACCGATAAGGAAGCACGGGACAAAGCGATCAACGGTATGATGGGCCGTGTGTACCGCGAATATCTGCTCCCGCTCTTCAAGTCTTTCGGTATGGTTAGCTTGTATAAGCATCACCCTGAAGTGCCCGATTCTGATGTGACCATTGAGTATCTCGCGGACTACTGCTGGCTGGTGGGGTCGCCCAAAACCGTGACGGAAAAACTGGGACAGATGCAGCACGACACCGGCGGTTTCGGCTGTCTCTTGGTCCTTACCTTCGACCAATCCGAGAACAATGAAGCCTGGTCCAATTCGCAACGCATGCTGATGGAAGAAGTCATGCCGAAGTTCGCGAATATGTAGAGTGACGGGCGCTGAAGATAGGACGTAGCGATGAGGGGCGGGTGTTGCACTCGCCCCTCTGTTTTTTGGGGAGCTTTTGTGTGGAACACCATGCTTAAAAAGGGGGCGTTATGAGTCAGCCAAAACATGTGCTTGACGGATATAAAGTCTTGGACTTCTCACAAATTGTCGCGGGTCCGACGTGTACGTTGATGATGGCGGAGATGGGGGCGGAAATCATCAAGGTGGAGCTGGCCCCGGCGGGCGATGGCGCACGCATGGGGCCACTTGTCGTCGAGGGACGGAGTGCCTACTTCGTCCAACATAATCGCGGCAAGAAAGATGTGTGTCTCAATGCCAAGACGCCCGAAGGTCTCAAGATACTCAAAGGGCTGGTCGAGAAAGTCGATGTCGTCGTCGAGAATTACGCGCCGGGGGTGATTGGCCGACTCGGGCTTGGTTACGACGTGGTGAGTCAGATTAACCCACGCGTGGTGATGTGTTCAATTTCCGCCTTTGGGCAAACGGGGCCGTTGGCGCACGAACCTGGCTTTGACTGGGTTGGGGCGGCCTACTCTGGGATCACTTCAATGGGGGGCGAACCCGACGGGCCGCCGCTCTTTCCGATGGTGGCCATGGGCGATGTATCGACGGGTGCGCATGCGATGGGCGCGATTTGCGCGGCGCTGTTGTACCGTGAGCGGACGGGCCGTGGTCAGCATCTGGACCTCTCACTACTTGATACTTATGCGCATTACCATGAGGGGAGCTTTCAGATGCACAGTCTGAGCAAGGGGGCGATCTCCCCGACCCGATCTGGCTCCCACTCCTGGTATGCGGCTCCCTGTGGGGTGTTCAAGGCACGCGAACGCTACGTGATCATTATTGCCGCCCTTGAACAGCACTGGTCAAAGCTGTGCGAGGGGATGGGGCAACCGGGGTTGGCACGCGACCCACGCTTTACCGATAACGCCGCACGGATGCGCAACCTGAACGAGATGGTGGCGATTATCGAAGGCTGGATGCGGGCGCAAGAGAGTGACGATGCGGCGATTGAGATACTCAAGGGGTACCACGTGCCGATCGCGCCGATCCTGTCGGTAGCGGAAGCGTCACGGCATCCGCACCTGCGCCAGCGGGGGACGGTGCGCACGATTCAGGACCGGATTCTTGGCGAGTTTGACGTGCCGGGATTCGCGCTGCGGTTCTCGGACTTTCCCCGACCGCTTACGCTCCAAGCCCCAACCCTGGGAGAGCACAATGAGGAGATATTGACGCAGTGGCTGGGCTATAGCGAAAGCGAGGTGCGCGAACTGGAGAGCAAGGGGATTTTGCGCAGCCGTCCGGTCTGAGGGCAAAGGGATGTGCACCTTATGTGACACTGGGCTAAGGCAAGCCCGTGGTGTTGCTGCATGGCTGGCCGCGGACTTGGTACGAATGGCGGTTGATGATGTCGTTCCTGGCTGACAAGTATCGGCCCATCGCTCCCGATCTGCCGCGAGCGTTTCTTGGTTAGAGCGCGATGTCGGGTGGCCCAGCGGACGTGTCGGTGACCCGCCGAATGATGATGCGGGCGACGGGGCTGCGCCAATCCCGGATCGCGGCGGTCAGATTACCAACGCCGTGAATGCCATTGTGGACATACACGAAGCCTTCACCGCCACCTGGCTGTCCGCCGCCGCCCGCGCCCGCGCATTCCGTGATGTTTGGACCAATGATCGAGGCGCACCGCTCATCGTTTTGCTCACTGCCCGCGTCGTACGCGGGGACAAACAAGATGGTGGGTTTGCCGCTGGGCGGGCCAGGGATGCTATTGATGGCGATAAAGGCATCATTGGTGGGAATCAGTTTCGCCGCGAAGCTGAGGTGGTCGAACTCGGCATTGCCATCAATCGTGACCGTGGTGGATTTTCCGGGATCAAGCAACGTGTTCGCGGTCGGGGCACCAGCACCGGCGGTCACGAGGAGGTCTTTCACTTCCGGCATTCCAGCAAGAAGAGCGGCGAGGGCGGTTGGGGTGCCCTCTTCCGCGAACACGGCGAGTTGTTGAGGAACAGCTTCCCCAACGGCGAAGAGGCGAAGATTGGCTTTGTGAGTAGCGACCAGAGGCGCGGTGAAATGCTGGCCGCGCGTAAGATTCGTGATGGTGATTTCGTAGCGAAATTTCTCTTGCGCCAGGACCGGTCGGGCGAAAAGCCCGCTACTGGTGATCCCCACGGCTAGCAGAAGATAGATGCGTAACCACTGCATAAATAACTCCCCCCATGAATACCGCCGCGTGCTCGTTCCAGTGTCATCATGCGCACGCGCTCCCGCGAAGTAGGCCAAAGTATATCATCATTCGACGGCGGTAAGGAAAAAATTATTCACCAGTCACGCCATGCGATCCGTGACAAGGCCGTGGGCGATATGCCTCTCCACACGCTGGGGGTCACCATGAATTCGGAGGAAAATCACTAAGAGTTCTTGTTCCTTGAGCGTCATCGTGGTTACGGGACGAGGAACTTCCCGCAGACAAACCCACACCAGACCGCCAGCAGTCCGAGCAGGACACTGCCGACGGTGTAGATGAGGACGACAGCGAATTGTCCATCTTGCACGAATCGGAGGGTCTCGTAGCTGAAGGTGGAGAAGGTGGTATAGGCACCAAGAAAACCAACGGCGAAGAAGAGCCGATGCGGCAGAAAATCAAGCGGGCGGTGGTGGAGACAGCCCATGAGGAATCCAAGGAAGAAGCTGCCACTCACATTGATGATGAAAGTGCCATACGGAAAACCGAGCCCCAACAGCCGTCCGATCCACCGTGCCATGATGTCGCGCGCGTTGGCGCCTAAAAACCCTCCCAGTCCAATGAGCAGATACTCCATGTTGGGTGTCATAACGGAGCTGGGCGGAATGTTCTAGGACAACGGTCAGCACTCTCGCGCCCGGCGTGGGGCCGTTGACAGTGGGCGTCTCTTGTTTCATTGCTATCGAGAATAATTCTCATTAAGGAGGAATGCGGTATGGCAAAAGCGCTGAATGGGTCCAAGACACTCGACAATCTGAAACACGCCTTCGCGGGTGAGTCGCAAGCAAATCGTCGTTATCTCTATTTCGCCCGCCGAGCGGATATTGAAGGGTATCCTGATGTGGGCGGTCTGTTCCGTGATACCTCCGAGGCCGAAACTGGTCATGCCTTTGGTCATCTCGATTTCATCAAGGAGGTTGGAGACCCGGCGACGGGCAAGCCCATTGGTGATACGGCGAAGAACTTAGCGGCGGCGGTTGCAGGTGAGACCTACGAATACACCGAGATGTATCCGGGGTTCGCGAAAACCGCGCGTGATGAAGGGTTTGTCGAGGTCGCCGAGTGGTTCGAGACCTTGGCGCGCGCGGAAAAGTCGCACGCTGGGCGATTTACCAAAGGGCTTGATTCGTTGAATGGCTAGTGGCTCCGCGAAGAGGGGCACGCCATGCCTCTTTTCGCGATTCCTTGCCATCAACGGAACCGTGAGGTAACAAGGAGTTCCGATGTGGAAGGTGACGCTCGACGAAATCATGGGCCTGGAACGGTACGAAAAAATTCGTGACGACTTTCGTCGCCGTATTATTGAGCTAAAAACGCTCCGCCGCGTCTCGGTGGGAGATCGGGTCACCTTCGTGTTCGAGAACCGAGAGACCGTGCTGTTTCAGATTCAAGAGATGCTGCGCGCCGAGCATATCACCGACATTGATAAGGTGCGTTTCGAGGTGGCGGTCTACAACGATTTGATTCCCGATGAGCGTGAGCTATCCGCCACGATGTTGATTGAGATCACCGAGCAAGCCGAGATTCGCCCGGCGCTCGTGCGCCTCATTGGGATTGACCAGGCGGTCTCGCTTCAGATTGGGAGTCAATTCACCATTTCCGGTGTCTTTGAAGGTGGGCGTAGCACGGAAGACAACTTGAGCGCGGTGCAGTATGTGCGGTTTCCCTTATCCGCCGAGGCGTGCACGGCCTTTCGGAATGGAGAGGAAGAGGCACGCCTGGTGATCGCGCATCCCAATTACCATGCCCGGACTGTCTTCTCCCCGGACACGCGGCGGTCGTTAGCGGCGGACCTCTGAAGCCGACGTGGCGAGGTCTGGGAAACGACCGCGAGAGGACATCATGGAACGCGCAATCCGGCAACGGATCACACAACAACTCACGGTGATCGCCGCGGCGATTGAAGGGGATCACACGCATCCTAGCGCGGAGGAGATCTACCTGCGGGTGCGGAAAATTTCACCGCATATCAGTCTGGGGACGGTCTATCGCAATCTGCAACGACTCGTCCAAGACGGAGCCATTCAGATGCTGTTCTTTGGCGATCGGACCGCGCGCTATGATCCGACCTTGGAAGAACATGACCATTTCATCTGTCAGCAGTGTGGGCGCGTTGAGGACGTGAAGGTGGAGCGAGACCGTCGGATGGACTTCGCTTCACTCGTCAGAGAAGGATTCACCATCGCTGCTCACAGCCTCGCCATTCGTGGGGTCTGTCAGCGGTGCGGAAGACGAGAAATCAAAAATCAAAAGGCAAAAATCAAAGGGCAAAAGTAATGAAACGAAAGGCTCGGAGCACGGGGGGCTCGTCTGCTTCGGAAAGGACGGCATGCTGAATTGGGAGGGACATTTTTTTTCGTAATCGCCTAATCGCTGTATGGGCAAGGATCAATAATTTTTTGACGAGGAGGTTCTGTATGGATGTGAATGATGTGCTGCAAGCGCTGTTTCGCTGGATTCATTTGATCGCGGGGATTATATGGATCGGACTCTTGTATTTCCTCAATCTCATCAACGCCCATGTGACGGCGGCGCTGCAAGCGCCGACCCGCAAGGAAGTCGTGCCGCAGGTCATGCCGCGGGTGCTCTTTTGGTTCCGCTGGGGGGCGATGTTTACCTTCATTACCGGCATACTGCTGCTCCTCTGGAAGTATTTCCTTTTGGGCAGTGGGTTTGGCGGAGATGCTGGGCTGTTTGGATCAAGCGCGGGCTGGTGGATTTCGATGGGCGCGCTGTTTGGCACCATCATGTGGTTTAACGTCTGGTTCATTATCTGGCCAGCGCAACAGAAGCTGATTACCTGGGTGAAGGAAGGGCAGGCCCCACCGGAGCAACCGCAGGTGGCGAAGACGGCGCTCTATGCCTCACGGACCAACGTGTTCCTGTCGGTGCCGATGTTGTTCGGAATGCTGGCTGGATCGGGCCACTATCCGACGCTCTCGTTCTTTCCGTGGTTCTTGATCGTGCTCGCGCTGGGCGCGGGGCTGGTGTACTACGTGCTTTTCACGCTCGCGCCGACTGTGGCGAAGGAATGGCCGTAGCGGAAAAAAGAATCGGGGGGGCGGACGAAGAAGAAACGGAGAATCGGAGAAACGGGGAATCGGGGGATGAGGAAAGAAACAAGCTCTCTCTTCCTTTCCCCGATTCTTTTTCGTCTTCACCCTGCGGTAAACGCAAATTCGACAGCTTTCGCTTCTTTGGCCCCGACCGTCACTTTCTGTGAGCGTGTGCCAAAGCGCTCATGCCAGGCTTCAATCGTATACTCACCCGGTGGAACATTCTTCAGTGTGAACGATCCGTCCGCGCCGCTGAGCGCGAAGTAGGGATGGTCAAACACGCCGAGATACGAGCGCATCCACGGGTGAATGTCACACTTGATCTCAATCATTGATTCCGGCTTATCGACTTTGACCGAACGTGAGGTGCCTTTCACGCTCAGGCTGATGTTCCACGCCTTAGCTTTTTGCGCGAAACCGTGGACGTTGTGCGCCATGGGGTCGCTGTTGAGGAATTTGATCGGCTGTCCCACTTGCGCACCGAATACCCGCGCGGTGAATACGCACGCTTTCTGATCGAGTTCCACGGTTTCCGTGGGCACGGCAAACACCCGGTTGCCGAGGCCCTCCTTGATGTAAACCATTGCATTCTGAAGTTTGCCATCCGTGACGAGCACATCACCCGCTGGCGGATTCCCTTGCGGATGTTGCGCGGCGCATTCCGACCAGCCGCTGAGTTGGGCGACCGATTGCTCCGGCGCGGTTCCTTCAAAGCGTACAGCCCCTGTGATCGTTCCCACTGTCGAGAGATCAAGTGGGGTCGCCTGCCGAGCTGGGGCAGCGGGTTCTTGCTTCCCTCCACCACCACAAGCGGATAACAGCACGCTAAAAACCAATCCGATAACCGAAAAAGATGAGTATCTGTTCATCCCCGCAACTTGCCAGAGATCAAGAGGGAATCAAGGGCGGGTGGGGCCTATCAGAAATGCGCGGGTTCGCCTGATTGCCGGTCCTGTGGTTCCAGTTGAATGGTGATGTGGTCAATGCCAAAGCGGTCGTAAATCGTTTTCTCCAGCGCGTCCAACATTTGGTGATGGTCGGTCTCTCCGTTGACGACGGCATGGGCCGTGAGGGTGAAGAGCCCAGAAGAGAGCGTCCATACGTGGAGGTCGTGAATCCGCTTGACTCCCGCCACCGCCTCCAACGTTTGTTGCACTTCCGCGAGGTCGAGGTGTCGCGGCGTGGCCTGCATCAGAATATCGACCGACTCACGCACGAGACTGAAGGAACTCAGCAAAATCAAAACGCCGATCACGATACTGGTGAGCGGATCGACCCAGTACCAGCCTGTCCACACGATCACCACGCCAGCGACAATAGCGCCGGCGGAGCCGAGCGCATCACTGAGGATATGCAAGAATACGCCATGCAAGTTGAGATTGGTGTGGCGCGCGCCGTGGAGCATCCAGGCGGTGAGTACATTGATGCCTAAGCCGATGCTGGCGATGAGGATCATGCCGTGTCCGTGCACCTCGGCGGGCGTGAAGAATCGGTAGTACGCCTCGCGAAAAATAATGCCCGCGATCAGCCATAGCGTGAGCCCGTTGACGAACGCGGCGAGAATCTCGGCGCGGTAGTAGCCGAAGGTCTTTTGCGAAGTGACCGGCAGCGCGGCCACATACGCGGCGAACAACGAGAGTGCCATCGCGGTCACATCCGAGAGCATGTGTCCGGCATCGGAGAGCAGCGCGAGGCTGTGCGTGAGCCAACCGCCGATGAATTCGATGAGGCAGTAGCTAGCGGTGAGGGCGAGCGCGATAAATAATCGGCGTTGGTTGTTCTCGTGACTGTGGGTGTGGTTATGGTCGTGAGACATGGGCATTGTGGTCAAAGACACGCTCACCTTACGGTTTCCCCGCCTCTCGCGGCACCGACCCCCAAGCCTGTATCTTCGTCGGTTTGAGGACAATCAGGACGCGGTTCTGTTTCTTCAACTGCTCGATATAGGGCGCTCCCTCTTCCGGCCCGTAGTATTTGTACATGATCTTTTCCGTCATCGGCCACACATCCTCTTCTTGGATCGTCGCTTTACCCGTGGCGATCACGCAATGATGCCCCAGCACATCGTCCACGACCAAGCTGACACGCTGGTCCCGCTTGAGATTCTTGTACTTGATCGTTTCCTTGGTGACCGAAATGTAGAAGGTCGAACCGTCCCAATAAAAGACGACTGGGGTCAACTGCGGCGTGCCATTCTTGTTGATCGTGGCGAGGGTGGCGTTGCGGCGTTCCGACAGGAAATCGTTGGTCTGCTCCGTCGTGAACGGCTTGATGCCGCCATGTTGTTTGCGTTGGGCGGGTTTCGGTTCAACGGCACTGGCGGATGCGACAATGCTGAGCAGCAACGTCAGGCAAAGCACGAGGGGCAACGCCAATGAACGGATCGGTCTTTGTTGGTATGGGCGCGGTCCATGAAATAACGTCATAAATACGGCCTCCTTTTCTGGAGTCCGTTATAACGTGCGGCCCGTATTGTGCAATCGTGATGTTACTGGGCCCACGAGGGCAACCCGCCAAGCGAGATGCCAAACGCCATGACGCCAAGCACGTAGAGGAGCCCGGTTAAGAGGATGGCGCAGAACATATCCAGCACGATCCCCGCGCGCACCATTTGGGGCACCGTGACATGGCCACTGGCGAAGACAATGGCGTTGGGACCGGTAGCGGACGGCAGCATGAAATTACACACCGACGCGGCGAAAGTGGCGGGGATCATCAGCAGCAACGGGTCCATTTGCATCGCTGTGGCGGTCGCCGCCAGCACGGGCATCATCAGTGTCGCCGTGGCGGTATTACTGGCGAACTCAGTGACCCAGGCAGTGAGCAGCGTCACCGCGAGGATCACTCCCAATGAGGGGAAACTGCCAATGAGCGAAAGTTGAGAACCCAGCCACGACGCGAGCCCGGTTTTTTCAACGCCCGCCGCCAGTGCGAGGCCGCCGCCTAGAAGAATCAACACGCCCCACGGCAGGCGCTCCGCGGTTTCCCAGTCCATGAGAAACGTCCCGGCTTTGCGGTCGGCGGGAATGAAGAACAGCAACAGCGCCATGAACATCGCCACCGTGGAGTCTTGAATCTTCACCGTGGGTGGCAAGAGATGTGACCAACCGGGGATGGTGATGGCGCCCAGCGGCAGATCTTCGCGGAAAATCCACAGCAGCGCGGTCGTGGCTCCCAGAAGAGCGACTTTCTTTTCCGTCGTGCTCATCGGGCCTAAGGCGTGGAGGCGTTCCCGTATGAACTCCTTGTTGGCCTTCCAGCCAATGGTGGAGTAGGGAAAGGCGACGTAGGACAGGTAGGTCCAGACGACGAGAGTGAGGATGATGGCCGTAGGGACGCCAAAGAGCATCCATTGCAGAAAGCTAATGGGCGGGGCCTCGGGAAAGAGTTTGGTGAACGCGCCAAGAAAAATCACGTTGGGCGGCGTGCCCACCGGCGTGCCGATCCCGCCAATCGACGCGCCATACGCGACCATCAACATCAGTGCGGTGCCGAATCCCTTCTTGGTGTCGTACCCTTGCGATTGGGCATGGTCGAGCACGGCGAGGGCGATGGGCAGCATGATGAGCGTGGTGGCCACGTTCGAGACCCACATGGAGATCGCGGCGGTGGTGCCCATGATCCCCAGCGTGAGTGAGTGTGGGGACGTGCCGACGCGATGCAAGACTTGCAACGCGATGCGGTGGTGCAGGTGACAGTGTTCAATCGCCAGCGCGATGATGAAGCCGCCGAGGAACAGAAACAGAATGTGATCCGCGTAGGCCCCGGACACCTCTTGCGGGGTGAGGATACTGAGCAGAGGAAAGAGCGCGAGTGGCACCAGCGCGGTGACCGAGGGGTGCACGGCTTCGCTGACCCACCAGATCGCCATCAGCGCGGTGGCGGCGGCCATGCTCCAGGCCTTCTCGTTCATACCCGCTGGGGGCGAGAACAGGAAAAAGCTCGCGAAGAGCGCGAGCCCGAGCAGCAGGCCGACCAATTGGCGGCGTTCGTCACGCGAGCGTTCGTCACGCGAGCGTTGGTAACGCGAGGGTGTGGTCTCTGCCATTGGAGAGGAGTGTTTACGAGCCTGTGGTGGAGTCCGACGGCGTCAAAGCGGAGAACCCCGTCGCGAGGAGGCGGGCCGTCGCCTCGGCGAAGAGTCGGGGCAATTCCTTGGGCCGACACCCGGCCGCGGCGGGATGTCCACCGCCACCAAACGTCTGGGCGAGTTGCGAGAGGTCGGCTTGACAATCCAGGGAGCGACGAAGACTGACCCCTTCTCCCTTCAGATCAAAAAAGGCGAAGACCGTTTGGACCGAGACTTTGCCCCAAGCGTCGCCAATCTCGCTGGGATAGCCATCACACACGGCGGTCACCAGCGTATAGGGAGTGCCCGCGACCTGGAGGGTCGTGCGGCTTCTTTCGGCCAGGTCGAAGCTCGCTTGCATCTCTCCGGCGACTTTGTCATACGCGCGTTGCATGGTGGGGGTGTAGGTGACCGCGGCGTCGATATTCAGCAGCGCTTGGTAGCCGTCCAGACTTGAGCCATCGGTGCCGAGCGCGCGAATGACCCAAGCCAACTCACGGGACCCAGGAATAGCGTGAATCCAGCGGTCGGTATCGTCGGCCATCGCCACCACCGGGGCAAACTCGACAAAGGGAGTGTTCGGGAGATTCGTGGGGTCGCCCTTTTGTTGGAGATATTCGTAGGTCAGGCGTGAAGCGGCGAACTCCTCACTGATGACTTTGTCAGTGAACGGGACGGCGATGGTCCCGGTGGCAAAGCGCCGAATCGCGGTGCGATGATGGTCGATCCAGTAGATTTTCACCCCGTGTTTCGCGAGGTCGCGGAGGTGATCGTCGGTCATTTTTTCGGTCCAGGAAATGTCCGTGATCCACAACTCACTGCCCGGAGGGGCGTCGTCGCGATTGATGGAACAGAGCACGTTGTTAATTTGATCGTTCCCGGAAAAGTGGGGGATGATGGTCGCGCGGTTGCGATAATAGCGAGCCACGGCGACGGCTGCGGTCACGCCATCAAGGCAATAGGGGCCGTGGCTGACGATATGGACAAGGGGGAGTGATGGATCGGTAGCTGGTGTTTTCATGTGGAAGTTCGAAGCTTTCTTTTCTCAAGTGAAGTAGTAAAGGGGTATTATAGGGAGCGCGACGCATTTGGGCAAATCTACTTTTCACCGGAGGTCCGGTTACGCATGCCGCGCGGCTTCCATGACTTTCTCAATGTCCAGGACGCGCGGTCCATCCCACGATACCTCAACTTCCCAACGGTCGTGCGCATTGACCGTCAGTTCGCGTTCGCCATCGAGCGCGAGGATGGAGGGTGCGAAGCTAATGGGAGTACGTGACCCGATAGTGAGAAGGAGATGGTTGCGAATAGTAATCGTGGCGATAAGTCCTGGACCGATTGGCGCGGTAATCGTGCGGCCAGTGCCCCCGAGTTGCAGATAGAGTCCGCCGTTGTCTTGCGGGCGCACGGGATGGACCATGCCGCCGATGGAGGCCATGCCGATATTCGTTGGTTGCCCTTGGGTGAGGAAGAGTTCTTTCAAGCGTTCGACTTCCCACAGCGCACGTGCGCCGACGAACTGATAGTCACACACGGCAACATCGATGAGCGCCACATCCTCAAACTGACCGTTGCGATAGAGATTAAGTCGTTTCGTCGGAGTGGTGAACTCCTCCTTCGTGAAACGGCGGGTGGCATAATACCCGGCGGCGAGACCGGCCAAGGTAGATTCGAGAAATCGTGGAAAGGCGTTGTTTGTGCCCGTGGAGAGAGGAATCAGCGGCATCGACTCACAGCCTTTGGCGACGACGCGATTGGTGCCATCGCCGCCGATAACAATCAGACAGGCGACCCCTTGTTCGTGCATCAACCGCGCGGCACGGGTGGAGTCCGCCGCTTCGTCGTACACCGACATTTCCAGGAATCGCGGAGTGATGCGTAACGGGCCATTCAGCCCCGAAAGCGCTTTGGTCCCAATCCCGGACGGATCGGGAAAGAGGACCACCTCGTCCACTCCGGCACCTTCGAGGCCCATGATGGCGCGGCGGACGATATACACCTTTTCCTGCGTGTCGAGGACGGACCCGTGCGCGACCAGACGGCGAATGTCTTTCCCAGCGCGAGGATTGGCGATGATTCCTACTGATGATGGCATAAGCGTTGAGGCTGAGCGATTCTTATAAGAGGGACTGAGGATGAAGACAAGGACTTGGGAAGCAGGACGGGGGACCGGAGACGGGGGACCGAGGGAAAAGAACTGACGACTGAGTGTGAAAAGATGAGGATACTGTCGCCAAGGTTTTTTTCTCAACCCCCAGTCTTGAATCCCCGGTCCCCCGTCCTCGGTCTCCGGTCCTGTTCTCAGTCCTTTTCCCCCGAATTCGCCATGCTATAGTCGCGCCCATGAACACCGCACAACGTCAAGCGACATACGAAGACTTGCTCAAGGTTCCCGATATGCTCATTGCTGAGATTCTGGACGGAGAGTTAATGACTTTTCCTCGTCCCACGTTTCCTCATGCCCAAGTAACCTCGGCGGTTAACCAAGACCTCGGGCCATTCTCTCGTCGCCCTGGTGGTTCTAGTGGCCCTGGTGGTTGGTGGATTCTCTTTGAGCCCGAGCTGCATCTGGGGGCGGATATCATCGTTCCCGATCTTGCTGGATGGCGACGCGAGCGGATGCCGGTTCTTGTGGACGAGCCGTATAGCACGCTCGCTCCGGATTGGGTGTGTGAAGTGGTGTCACCGCGGACCGCGCGTGTGGATCGAGTGCGCAAGATGCCGATCTACGCGCGTGAAGGGGTTGGACACCTGTGGCTCGTGCATCCGGGGTTGCGCATGTTAGAAGTCTATCGGCTGGAAGGCCAACGCTGGGTGGTCATCAGTTCTCATGGTGGGGCGGAAAGCGTACGCGCGGAACCTTTCGAGGACATGGAACTCGATATGAGCCGGTGGTGGCTGGAGGAATTGCGTGATTGAGTCAGGAGATCATTGGGTCATTGGGCTGAAGTCAGGACACATTTGCTAAACTGGCCTCCAAATCAAGGGAAATCGCTGGCGAGAGATGAGCAAACAAGCTTTTATCGATGCGCAGCAAGGCGACGATCGCGCTGACCACACTCAAATCCCAGCCGCCACGGCGGCGCGAGG
>CAMBFS010000016.1 GCA_945865755.1 Klebsiella pneumoniae | reverse complement strand
TTCGCGGCTGGTTCGCGCACTGCGGATATGAGGTCGTGGACACTTGAAAATTGCTATAGGTGATTTCTCGAAATGAATATACCGTTTCTAGGTAGCCTGGATGAAGCGGAGCGGAATCCAGGTTCCGCGCGGGACACCCCGGATTCCGCTCCGCTCCATCCGGGCTACATGGGATAGTCTTTTCCGGAAATCGCCTTAGGGATTAGCGGAGCGGAGTTTATCGCTGGAGCTACTCACGGGTAGTGGGAGTCCACCGGTTCTTTGGTGCGTGCTCCCAGGATGCCGTGCCCGCCGCGCTACTGAAACCGCACATACGCAAAATCCACCGGCTTCCCCTTGATGCCGTTCGCGGGCGGCGCGATCCAGTTGGCGAACTTTCCCAGGCTCGACCACGCGGCCCATCAGCAAGTAGCCTGAAGGAAGCCCGTATCCAGGCTTCCGCTTCGTTGCAGGGAGGTTCGGAGGCGTGCTGCCTGTCTGTTTAGGCGATTTCTAGAAAGGGGATCTTCATTGCGAGAACTCGCCCCAGTAAAAATTCCCCTTGACTCTCCTCGTCTCAATAGCATAGGCTCATCACGACCTACTGCTTCACTCTGAGTTATGCTTACTCATCATCCTCTAGCGGGTTCGCCCCCGCCTCATCTCCCGCTTGACTCTCTTGTACACAAGAGCGATTTTCCGCCTTCCGCCTTCCGCCTTCCGCCTTCGCTGAGCGCGACTTCCGACGCGCGAATCTCCTAGTCCGCAGTCCCGCAATCAGACCACGGGCACCTCCTTCGCGGGAACTCGTCATTCCCGGAGAGTTTGGCACTACAACAAACTGCAAGGAGCTACCAATGAAAACATCGCTTATCGTTTTCGCGTCACTACTACTTGGGTTCAGCCACGCTCAGGTGAGCCTCGCGGCACCGACCATTTACATGCAATCGGCGACGATCAACGGCGCATCCAATGTCGTCACAATAAGCCGCGTGCCCGTGCAAAACGGGGCAGGGGTCATCACCTACAAAGATATTTCCATGAGTTTTATCGTCGATACCAACGGCAATATCACGTTTAACAACGCCGCCCTCAAAATCGTCGCGTCGCCGCTACTCAATGTCGGGGCGTTCAAGCCGGGGACATACCATGGTTATGCCGTAGGGACGTCGCCTACTTTTACTTTCAAAGTAGGCGCTCCAGGAGTTGGCACTGGGGGGCGAATCTCTGGCTCTATTTCGCGGATCACCGCTAGAACCTGGGATATATTCAACGCAAGTTGGACTTCCGGACCCATAGCTGGCCACCCTCATCAAGCGAAACTGACTGCGGCTGGAATCACAGCCACTGCCTACAATTGGGGAATAATGGGTACGGCAGGACAGGGGACTTGTGAGGGTGGCTGGTGTGCAGGACACATCATCGGCGCGATTCAAGATGGCACTCAGTTATCGATTTTCAATTTTGGAACTGATAACAAAGCGGACCACCAACTAACATTTGACCTCTGCCCTACTGCAAACCCTTGTTGATGAAGCGTGTAGGGTGGGTCTCGACCCATCCTACGTCCCTCTCCAATTCCTTCTGTCCGCCCGTGGCGGGCACCTTCCACCTTCGAGCCATCTGCGATAGGCCGTAGACATAAAGAAAAAAGCGAAAGGGGGAATTATGACGACATCTCCAACGGCACCGGATACGAGCATTCTCACACAACTGCTTGAACCGATCCGGCAGTGTATGACGCTGGAGCTAGCGCAGAGAATCGCGGAGCTGCGGGCGTCACCCGAGGCTCAAGCCCGTCTTGATGAGCTGGCGGACAAGTGCAATGAAGGCGTGCTGACGCCTGAGGAAGCTGCGGAATATGACAGCTATGTGGACGCGATAGACCTGATCGCCGTGCTCCAGGCGCAAGCCCGCGATGTGTTGAGAGTACATGGTGCGGCGTAATGGAGGCGTCGCTCCGGGACTTCGTGTGGCAACGCGCCAGCAACCGCTGTGAATATTGCCGGCTGCATCAACGCCACACGCCAGTCTTTACTTTTCACATTGAGCATATCCGCGCCAAACAGCATGGCGGGACGGATGACTCCTTCAACCTGGCATTGGCGTGTAACCGATGTAATCAAGCCAAAGGCCCAAACCTTTCGAGCTTTGATCCGGTTACGGGCCAGATGGTTCGACTGTTCAATCCCCGGGAGGATATATGGGCGGCCCATTTTGCCTTTCAGGGAGCAACGATCGTGGGCCGTACGCCTGAAGGCCGAGCCACTGTCGACTTGCTCAAGATGAACGAACCTAAACGTGCTCGAACACGGGCAACGCTTATTGCCCGTGGGCAATTTGAGTTGTAGGACGCTTCTCACGCAGGCGAGACGCCTGCGCTCCCAGGCTGCCACGCCCGCGCTACTGAAACCGCACATACTCAAAATCGACCGGCTTGCCTTTGATGCCGTTCGCGGGCGGCGCGATCCAGTTGGCGAATTTCCCTGGCTCGACCACACGGCCCATGAGCGATGTGACAAAGGCGCGATCCTCGTCGGTCGGTAACCACTGGTGCACGTTGGCGGCCCACGCGGGCTCGGAGATGCCGTGTCCATCGGGAGAGATGCGCACGGCGTTCAATGCCCCGATGCGGCGGTTGAAGCCTTTGTGAGGCAGGTGCAGGCGGAACGGCAGGCCGTGTCGTTCGATTACTTTGTTCCAGCGTGTCACCCCACGCAACGAATCTTTCACGAACGCGTCCCGTAACCGCTCATTGAGCGACACGAGCGCTGGCACCTCTTTCTCGACCAGCGTGTCGTTTTCAAGAACCAGAATCTTGTAGGTGTCGTTCTTGAGGACATGATCGTCCTGAATCTTGGTCTCGTCATAACGACCCTTCAGGCCCGAACTAAAGAAGGTCGCGGCATTGGATGATTGGTCCGCGCCGAACAGGTCGAGCGTCACGCTGTAGTGGAAGTTGAGGTAGCGTTGCAGCGTGGCGAAGTCGATCACGCCGAGGGCGCGCAGTTGGTCGGGGGCTTCGACTTGGTGCTCCCGCATGATTTCGCACGTGCGCTGGATCACCCGCGCGATGCCGGACTCGCCCACGAACATGTGGTGCGCTTCCTCGGTCAACATGAATTGAGTTGTTCGCGCCAACGGGTCAAACCCGGATTCCGCCAAGGCGCAGAGTTGGAACTTGCCGTCACGATCAGTGAAATAGGTAAACATGAAATAGGACAGCCAGTCCGGCGTGGGCTGGTTAAACGCGCCCAAGATACGCGGATGGTCCGCATCCCCGGAGCGACGTTGCAGCAACGCCTCGGCTTCTTCCCGCCCGTCGCGGCCAAAATAGCGCTGCAACAGATACACCATCGCCCACAAGTGGCGACCTTCCTCGACGTTGACCTGGAACAGGTTGCGTAAGTCGTACAGCGAGGGGCAGGTCAGTCCCAAATGTTTTTGTTGCTCGACCGAGGCGGGTTCGGTGTCTCCTTGGGTGACCACGATGCGGCGCAAGTTAGCGCGATGTTCACCGGGGACCTCTTGCCACGCGGGTTCTCCTTTGTGTTCCCCGAAGTTGATGCGGCGGCCTTCTTCGGGAGGCGCGAGGAAAATCCCCCAGCGATAGTCGGGCATTTTGACGTAATCAAAATGCGCCCAGCCTGACGCATCGGCGCTGATGGCGGTGCGCAGATAGACGTCGAAGTCCAACGACCCTTCGGGCCCCATCTCTTTCCACCACTGGAGGTAGTTTGGTTGCCACCGTTCCAGAGCGCGTTGCAGCGTCTTGTCGGTTGAGAGGTTGACGTTGTTCGGAATTTTTTCGTTGTAGTCGATGGTCATGCTTCAGTCCTCATTGCGAATTTTGACGGCCCACATCGGGACTTCCTTGATCCCCCTCACCCTGACCCTCTCCCAGCCGGGAGAGGGAACCTGGAAACCACCTCACTCCTATTGTCGAACTTGTTCGGTCCTCCGTCGCCGGTCTCCGGTCCCCCGTCTCTTCACACCCGCTCCCAACTAAACTTCGCTTTGTTCCCGGTGCCGTAGACTTTCAAGGCCCCGAGTTCCCCGACCGCATTGGGGCGGATGAAAATCCAATTTTGCCAGGCGGACAGCCGCCCGAAAATGCGGGACTCCATGGATTCTTGACCACTGAAACGGAGGTTGGCCTCCATGCCGGTGAGCGCATCAGGAGACTGACTGGCACGCTCTTCTAGCGCCATGCGGATTTCATCGTCCCAATCGAGTTCATCCGGCGTGGTGGTGACGAGTCCGAGGGCAAGTGCCTCCGCCGCGTTCAGCGCGTGTCCCATCCGTGCCTGAAGCACCTGGAGATGCGCGTCCTCTTGGTGGAACCGGCTGGCGAGCCGTGACAGACGCGTGACCATCTCGTAGGCACCAAAGTTCAGCGGCGAAAGAGACAGATGGGGTGACTGCGCCTCGTCCTCGGTTTGCAACATGTAAATGCGGTCCGCGGCGAGCGCCAACTCAAAGAGCGTTCCGGCGAAACAGGAACCGGACTCAACCAAGGCGAACAGCGTGCGTGACGACACCTCAAGCCGGGCCAGTGTGCGCCGGAGCAGACCGATCACTTCACGGACGAACCAATGCGACCCATGGTGCAGCAGCGTGGCATCAGCCAGTAGGACATACTCTCCATTCCCCTGGGTCTTGAGCAGCCAAGTGCCAATGTCCAGTTCGTTGGTACGGAGCATGAGCAGCGCGTCATCAAGTTCGCGCGCCATTTGCAGTGGCCACCACCGCGCGCCCTGCGCGAGAATGCCTGCCATATCCGGCGGTGGCGGTTGGTGCGGTGCCTTCACGGTGATCGTCGCGCGCCGGGTGTCGCGCTCAATCCGCGCGTCCACATACTCATAGTGATACCCGTGCTGGTCAATCACTCGAGTGAGCGGAGTGAGCGTGATGCCAGCGGCGTCGCTGGGACGGTCACTCTGAGCGGTCAGTGCCAACGCCCGCCGTTTGATCTGCTCGGCGAATTGCGCGGGTTTGACGAGGTCATCCACTAACCGCCAGTCCTTGGCGCGCTGGCCACGCATGCCTTCCGTCGTCGTGCAGAAGATGTCGGCGTGATCGTGTCGGACCTTGCGCTTATCAATCAGGCGTGTCAGCCCCCCAGTACCAGGCAGTACACCCAACATCGGCACTTCAGGCAGACTGACGGCGGACGACCGATCATCCACCAGCAGAATCTCGTCACAGGCCAAAGCCAGTTCATAGCCCCCACCGGCGGTGGTGCCGTTACAGGCGGCGAGGAACTTGAGACCGGAATGACGGCTGGCGTCTTCGATGCCATTGCGGGTTTCGTTGGTGAATTTGCAGAAGTTGACCTTCCACGCATGAGAGGACTGCCCCAACATGAAGATGTTCGCGCCAGAGCAGAAAATGCGCTCCTTGGCGCTGGTCATCACCACCGTGCGCACGGCGGGATGCTCAAAGCGGAGGCGTTGCAGCGCGTCATGCAGTTCGATGTCCACGCCAAGATCATACGAATTCAGCTTGAGCGCATACCCTGGCCGCAGCCCGCCGGTCTCTTGCACATCAAGGATGAGGGTCGCGATGGGGCCATCGTACGAGAGCCGCCAATGGGCATAGCGATCCGGGTGGGTTTGGTAATCGACGAATGTCGGGCTTTGGTTTGGCGCGGCGTTTTCAGCGGCGAGTCCCATCGGTGTGCTCCTCTTTTCCCGTGATGCAATTACTCAGTGCTGTAACGGCATTTCCCGGTTTCAGCAAGTTCATGCGCCGAAAAAGTCGCCAGCGCCAGAGAGGATGGGGTCGGACTCTGTACAGGCAAAAACAATGAGGGATAAGCAGGCAAGTGTCAGGGGGAGGAAAAAATTCATGCGGCTACGAGGGGGCGACAATGGGAAGGAGCGATACTGCCAACGGCTGCATATTGTGGTTTTTATTCGGGTCGGGTGCGCTCCGCGTACCGACACCCCCGGTGGACAAGCAGCATTTTCGGTGAATATCGGGGGGTCCAAGAGAATGGTGCGCGGAGCACCCCCTACTAAATTCTCTGTCTCTCTTCGCTTTTCACGCCCGAGCGGCGGCTCAGCCGCCGCTCTCCCACGAAGGTAAGGTTACCGTGATGAGTGCGGCGCGTGTGCGCGGCGGCTTGCCATTTGCTCACGGCTGTTCGCGAAAGCCGCGAGCTGCGGAGCCGTGCTCGGAATGGCGATGTCGAAGCCATACCGTTTATTCAGGGTGTTAATCGAAGACTTGTACGCCCCGTCGCTCCAGCCTGACCGTTGCGGATTATAGGACTCCCCGACCAGAGAAACCTCCTTGTGGTTGTCCAGGGGACTGATAGCCCAGGTGGCAATGTTCGCGTTGGTGAACCGCGAGCCGCCCTTCAGCCAATACCACCCCGCCGGCCACACCTGCACATGCGTATTCAGTGCGGGTGGAATGTTCGCCTTGGGGAACAGATACTTGAGGCCGCGCATGATCTCACCTTCGACGTGAGCAATCCCGCGACTCGCGGCGGTTTTCCAAAATGCCACGCCATTGATGTCGTCCGTGTACACCGTGCGGGTGACCAATTGGTCGGCGACGTAAGGCGCGATCGGAATCTCCAGCGCATTCAAGCTCTGTTCCGTCGTCCACGCGCGGCGAATCTCCTTGCCCGGATAGCCGGACTCTAGCCACCAGGCCCGGGGCCAGCGCTGGGCAACCGTCGCCACCTCAATGCCAACGAGGTCCTGGAACTGTGGCTGCGCGGTGATGTCTTCAATGATGTTGCCTTGGATATGCGACAACGTCGCCGCCTCGGAGGCGAGGATGAGCTTTTTCGCCGAGACCGCGTACTTGGGGGTCAAGATTAAGTACCGGTGGTCACCGGACTGTGTGGAGATACTCTGTGCGGGCTCGGCGAGATGGATTTTCGCGCCATTGCGCACGGCGTCGGCGGCCATGCGCTTGATGAACTCCGACATCCCCCCGGTCGGATAGAACGGCGTGCAGCATACGTCCCACTCTTCATCGAAATAGTCCAGATAGGCGCGCGCATCAAGCGTCGCTTCAAAGTCGGCGCGGAACCGAAACATCTCCGTCAAGAAACGATAGCCCTGGGGACCAACCACCGCACGGACGTACGAGCGAAAGTCCGGATACGTCGCGATGTTCTGCCGCTCGGGGCCAAAGCGTAATTGGTCATAGAGGGCCGCTTCCGTGTCAAAGCCGCCGCCTTCGAGAAATTCCTTCGTGACCAGGGGATAGGCTTGTTGATTGAGTTCGTCCGAAGTGAAAGCGAAGAAGCCGCGGGCGCTGATGAGATCGTCGCGCCAGGGTGCGGCTTCCAATGTGATCCCCAGGTCTTGCGCCAGCTTCAAGACGTAATTCTGCGTCTCCATGACCCGCAGGGCACCGGTACCAAAGACCAAATCTGGTTTGCTGGGGTCCAAGGCGACGTCGAAGATGCGTCCACCCAACCGATTCTCTTTCTCAAAGACATAGACATTGGAATCGGGGTTCGAGACTGGCAGCTTGGCCAGTTGATACGCGCTATGGATGCCCGCCGCTCCACCGCCAATGACGGCGACGTTACAGAAGATCGCGTCCCGGCTGAGGCGATCTTGTTTCGGATGGGCTTCGGCTTCTCGCGTCTGGCCGAGCAACCACGGGCTCGTCGCCGCCGCGGCTAATCCATACTGCAAGAAGTTCCGTCTGGGTATTCCACGTTTCGACATGAGAGTCTCCTTCTCTTGATGAGCAATGTATGTGCAATTGAACGGGGAGCAGCGCTGTGGTCGCGCCTAAAGCCCAAAGAGCCGGGCACGGTAGCACCCCCGCTCATCAGGTCAATGGCAGGATTTTTTTGTCGGAGGATACGATTCACGCACCTCTTTCTTGCTCCTGCTTGGTTGTGCCGTTTCCCCCGGCTTCACGTCCGCTTCCAGTAATTGCTCCGCCGATGGGGGGCAGCTACAAGCATGACAGTTTCATCAACCACACGGACTGCTGACGCGCCCAGGCGAGAGCGGGAGCGGTTGTGTCGCGTTCATCTGGGACATACCTTTGGCCCAAGGAAAAATACGCTATGAACATCTCCTCTCTTCGCCGAGTGCTGCTTGGGTGGCTACTGCTCAGTGGGTTTTTCGGCAATCCCGTGTGCGCACGGTCTCCGCTGGTGCCGCCCGTGGTGAACACGTGGCAACCGCTGATGGCCGCCGACCAAGTGCCCGAAGGGTTGACCCAGACCGATTGGCGGAGCATCCGGGCGGCGTATCAGGCGGGGCCTCATGCGCCCCAGCCCACCGCGCACGCGGGGCAGGTGGACAATTTTGCGCGGTTCCTCCTTGATCCCATTACTCAGCAAGCCTATCTCAAAGCCAGCAACACGGGCGCGGGTGACTTCTTTGGTTGGTCGGTGGCGGTGTCCGGCAATACGGTCGTCGTCGGGGCGCATGGCGAGAATAGTAGCACCACGGGCATCAACAGCGTGCCCAACGAGGGAGCGGCAGACGCTGGAGCGGCCTACGTGTTCACCCGCAGCGGAACCACGTGGACGCAACAAGCCTATCTCAAGGCGAGTAACACGGGCGCGAATGACCAGTTCGGTTGGTCGGTGGCGATCGCGGGCGACACGATCGTGGTGGGCGCCTACGGGGAATCCAGCAGCACCACCGGCGTCAACAGCACGCCCAACGAAGCCGCCCTCAATGCCGGGGCGGCCTACGTGTTCACCCGCAGCGGGACCACCTGGACGCAACAAGCCTATCTCAAGGCGAGCAACACCGAAGCGTATGATTTCTTCGGCTACACAGTCGCGGTCTCAGGCAATACGGTGGTGGTCGGCGCTCGATTGGAGGCCAGCGGGACCACGGGCGTCAACAGCACGCCCAATGAAGCGGCCCTCAACGCTGGAGCGGCCTACGTGTTCACGCGCAGCGGGACGACGTGGACGCAACAAGCGTATCTCAAAGCCAGTCACACCGGCGCGGGTGACAATTTCGGCATCGCCGTGGCCGTCGCCGGGAACACGGTGGTGGTCGGGGCCTACGGAGAGGCCAGCAGCACCACGGGCGTCAACAGCACGCCCAATGAAGCTGCCCCCAACGCTGGGGCGGCCTACGTGTTCACGCGCAGCGGGGTGACGTGGACGCAACAAGCGTATCTCAAAGCCAGTAACACCGCGGAGAATGACCAGTTCGGTTACGCGGTGGCGGTGGCGGGCGATACCGTGGCGGTCACGGCGTTCTTAGAAGACAGCAGCACGACAGGGGTCAACAGCATCCCGAACGAGGGAGCGACTGACTCCGGGGCGGCCTACGTGTTCACCCGCAGCGGGGTGACGTGGACACAACAAGCGTATCTCAAAGCGAGTAACCCTGGGGTGGATGACTGGTTTGGGCTCTCGGTAGCCGTGGCGGGCAACACGGTGGTCATCGGTGCATACGGGGAGGACAGTAGCACGAGCGGGGTCAACAGCAGTCCCAACGAGGGAGCGAGCGAATCCGGCGCGGCCTACGTGTTCACGCGCAGTGGGACAAGCTGGACGCGGCAAGGGTACCTCAAGGCCAGTAACACTGGGGCCAGCGACTACTTTGGCGTCGCGGTGGCCGTCGCGGGTGACACGGTGGTAGTCGGGACGGACTGGGAGGACAGCAGCACGACGGGTGTCAACAGTACGCCCAACGAAGGGGCGGGCAACTCCGGCGCCGCCTACGTCTTCATCGTGCCCACGTCCGAAATCGCGGTGTCCGGCAACAGCACCAACATCGGGGATGGCGATACGACGCCCACTGTCGCCGACCACACGGACTTCGGCGCGCAAGCCGTGGCCGCTGGCACGAGACTGCGGACCTTCACTATCCAGAACACTGGTGGCGGCACGCTCACGCTCGGTAGTGTCACCGTTGGCGGCCCCCAAGCGTCGGACTTTAGCGTGACCACGCAACCCGCGTTGTCGGTCACGACGGGGAACAGCACTACGTTCCAGGTTACCTTCAATCCCAGTGCCGTGGGCCTGCGCGGTGCCACGCTGAGCTTGGCGAACAATGACGGTGACGAGAATCCGTTCAACTTGAGCATCCAAGGCGCGGGCGCTGGGGTCCTGGTTACGCCGACAGCCGGACTCCTCACATCGGAAACGGGTGGTGCGGCGACCTGCACGGTGGAGCTGACCGCGCCACCGACCGCGAACGTGAACATTGCTCTGACGAGTTCCGACCCCACGGAAGGAACGGTTGCTCCCACGAATCTGGTCTTCACCCCGGCCAACTGGACCGGAGCGCGGACGGTGACCGTGACTGGGGTCGATGATGCGGTGGTCGATGGAAACGTCAGCTACACCATCGTGACGGTCGCCACCAGCACGGACCCGATCTACCAAGGAATCGCGGTGGCGGATGTAGGCGTGACGAATAGCGATAACGACGCGCACAGCTTGGCGATGACCGTGGGACCGAGTGGCGCGCCTAACCCGGTCGCACCAGGCGGGACGGTGCAGGCCAGCGTGACAGCCACGGATAATTTCGGGCATGGCGTGCTCTACGAGTGGAGCGCGGATTGCCCCCCGGTATTGGCAACGGACGGCAGCTTCAATAATGCTAGCCTACGCAATCCGCTGTGGACCGCGCCGCCGAATAGCAGTGGAGTTCTCCAGCACTGTACCGTGAGTGTGCGGGTCACGGATGGCGAGTTTGGACTTGAGGATACGGAGTCGTATCAACACGCCGTCATGCCCTGCGGTGTGACACTGACGCCGGTCAATCAAGTGATAGATGCCGGTGGCGGAAGTGGACAGACCTTGACGGTGACGGCGGCGGCTGGGTGCGCGTGGACGGCGACGAGTCTGTCCCCGCAGCTCACGATCACGCAAGGGAGCGCGGGCAGCGGCCCTGGGACGGTGACCTACACCGTGCAAGCGAATCCAGGGCCGAACCCAAGACGGGGAACGCTGGCGATTGGGGGCAACGTGTTCATGGTCTCGCAGCGCACGCCAGTGCCGCCACCGTGCACGATCGCTCTTCCGTCCGGGGCCACGCTAGCAAATAGCGCGGGCAGTGGGAGTTTTGCCATTGCCGCATCGACGGCAAGCTGTCCGTGGTCGGTGAAGAGTCACGTGGGATGGATCCTGGTGACCTCGGCGAGCAGTGGCAGGGGGAATAGTCCGGTGACCTACACGGTTTTGGCCAATACGACCGGCGTCGCGCGCGCGGGACGCCTCATCGTCAATGGCAAACGCTACACCGTGACGCAGCTTCCATAGGAAAAATCAAAAGGCAAAAGGCAAAAATCAAAAGGCAAAAATTGAAAACACGCCCCGGCACGCCCCGAACCTTGAAATTTTTCGCCGTTTACTTCTTGCCTTTTTGGGTTATGCTGCGGGACGGTTACGCGTTCCGCGACCAAAGGGGGTTGTATGGTTGAGAAAACTATTGATCTGATCGGTTCGTCATCCACGAGCATTGAGGACGCGGTGTCCTTGGCCGTGGCTCGGGCTGCGGTGACGATTAGCGGCATTTATCATGTGGAGATTGCCGATGTTTCGGCTGTCGTCGAAGATGGCGTGATCTCACGCTGGAAAGTGAAGATCAAGGCAACGTTCCCAGTCAAGGATCGGGTGCACGAATAATATGACTATCGAAAGTAAAATCCACGAGGTTGCCCCTGGCATCTATCAACTCTATCTGCCGCTGCCGATGCGGCCCAGCATCGTCAACGTCTATCTCGTGCGCGACGGCGATGAATGGGCGCTGATTGACACCGGCATGCACAGCGACGATAGCATCGCGACCTTCGAGGCGGCCCTGGCGCAAGTCGGCTGCCCGCCCTCCGCGATCCGCAAAATCATCTCGACCCATCATCACGTCGATCACTTTGGCACCTCGCGCAAATACAAAGAGCTGACCGGCGCGGAAGTGTATCTCAATCCGCTGGAGATTCCGCGTATTGAACGGATGCAGTCCACCACGCCGTTGCCGGAAGCGATGGATTTCTTCCGTTCGCATGGAGTGCCGATTCCTGACGAGGGCATGCCCACGCCAGGGCAGCACTTTGGGACCCTGTATGCTCCGGTGCAGCCCGACCACCTGTTGCACGATGGCGACATCCTGCATATCGGCACACGCGAGGTGCAGGTGGTGTGGACGCCGGGCCACACGGCGGGCCACTGCTGTCTCTATTTTCCCGCCGACAAAGTGCTCATTGTCGGGGATCATCTGCTGCCGAAAATCACTCCGCATGTGGGCGTGTACTACTTTGGTCCCGACAATCCGTTGCAAGATTTTATTGAGTCGCAGCAGAAGGTGCAGAAGCTCGACGTGGAGCTGGTGTTGCCCGCGCATGGAGCCGTGTTCAAGGATCATCGTCATCGCGCGCAGCAGATTATTCAGCATCATAAATATCGCTTGCAAGAAATCCGCGATGCGATCCACGGGCAAGCGCGCACGTCCTACGACATCGCGATGGAGCTGTTCGACTTCGCCAAGGATCGCCCGATCTTTCACATGATGGCGGCGACCTTCGAGACGCTCGCCCATCTGCATCTCTTGATGTACGAGGACAAAGTGAGGCGGGTCGAAGAGAACAAACAGGTGAAGTTTATCGCGCGGTAGCAACACGAGCGGACCGCGTACGGTCTTGGAATATGCGTTACACCATCTTTGACATCGAAACCCGGATTGAGAAAAACCTGGTGCGCGCGGTCTACTTCCCGCATGCCGACATGGCGGAAGAAGACGCGTACCAGCAGGTCCGTGAGCGGCTCCAGAAAGAACAAGGCAATGACTTCTTTCCGCTCTCCTTTCACGTGCCGATCTCGATTGCCATTGGCCAGGTCAATGACGAGCGTGTCTTGACGGCGGTCGAAACCCTGCACGAGACCGACTACAGCGAGGAGGCGCTGGTGCGGAGTTTTTGGCAACGGCTGGAGCGGTTTCCCGGCACCCTCGTGACCTTCAATGGGCGCAACTTTGATCTGCCGGTGTTGGAACTCCAGGGATTGAAATACGGCTGCCCGGCCCAGCGCTATTTCGGTGGTAAATCCCGCAATCGCTATGCGGAAGAAGGGCATTACGACCTCTACGATTTTCTGACCAATTACGGCGCGCACCGGCTCCGCGGTGGGTTCAACGTCTTGGCCAAGTTGATTGGTCTGCCCGGCAAGATGGATATCGACGGGTCAATGGTGCAGCAGTTGTGGGAGGATGGGCGATTGCCAGACATCCACCGCTACTGCCGTCAGGATGTGATGCAAACCTATTTTCTCTTCCTGCGCGTGGAACTCGTGCGTGGGCGAGTGACGCCGGAGCACTATGAACGGGCATTGGCGCAGAGTGCGGGGTTTCGCACGGAGTTGGAATCGTGAGGTGAGGA
Organism: Klebsiella pneumoniae; assembly: GCA_945865755.1. Taxonomy (GTDB): domain Bacteria; phylum Desulfobacterota; class Binatia; order Bin18; family Bin18; genus JABFSC01. The sequence goes on along the minus strand of CAMBFS010000016.1, from coordinate 25,631 downwards.
GGGTGGAGAGGCGGGGGGAGAAACCGCCTCTCCTGGGGGAGGAACGAGGACAGGGACAATTTACGCGGCTTTTGCTTTTGGTGCCCGTTCCGCGCGTCCGGCGGAAAGGGTATGGCGACGACCACTGACCCGTCGAAACGGGGAGAGTGGTCCTGGCACGCTTACCCGCTCATATTGCGCGAGCAATCTGCCTTTCCAATCGCGCAGCCCGCGTCGAAGATATGCGGGTTCAATATCCAGGGCATTACAGATGTTCTCAAACGAAAACGGCCATTGCGTGTCGGATTCACTCACCCAGTCTTCGGTTTCACGGAGCAGCCGCTTCTGCCGTCGCGTCAGCCCGCGCACGGACTTCTGAAATGTGGAGATGGCGTCTTCCATGACGGCCAACATCAGCCGTTTTTCCGGCTGCGCCGAGTGTTCGACCTTGATGCGATCAAAAAATTGCGAAGGGACCATCAGATCGGATTCAAGATTGCCGAACGTACGTTCTTCCATTGCCTCGTGGACCATTGTGACACCTCCAACTATTACCGAAACATCGTGAAGTTCTTCGAATGCTGAGCAGGAACCGTGCCACAATAGGATGCCGACAAAAATGTGAGGTTTCCGCACGCATCCTGGTTTTGCGAGACACGCGTGAGGCAAAAGAAGACAACGAAAATTTGGCGAAATGTCTTAAAATGAGACCCCCATTGTGTTTACAGATGTCACACTTTTTTCCTGCATGTCACCTGTGGTAGGGTGAGCGCCACCAGGAGGACACATACTGATGCAATACCAATGGCCGTGGCGAGTCCTCCAACTCGGAGTGCTGGTGTTTTCCCTGGGTTGTGTGACAGAAACCCAACGCATGCCCCATCGCAGCTACTACGATCCCTATCACAATGAGAGCGTCCTTGACGAATTGAAGCGTGAGTTCGGCTGGCGAAAAAATAAATACGGAGAGATCGAAGCGCCGTACACGCGGGCCGCACGGAGCGTGAAGGAGACCGCGTCGGAGTGGTTTGCCGAGGAGCCAGAGCGCGCATCGGAAGCTCCAGACGACTGGCGGGAAACGCTCGACCAGCTCAACCAGGAGCAAGCGGACGCCATTCGTCGCTCGCGGGAACGGGAAGCGCAGGACAGTTTTGAGGAACACTGAACGCTGACGCGCATGCGCTACGTTCCATCGAAGGAACCGGGCTCGTATCTGGATCACCGAACGCGGTGAGGATGGGAGGAAGATAGTGATGAACATCGAAGAAATCTATGAGCAACACATTAAGCGGTTACCGAGAGAAGAACGGCTACGCTTGATCGAGATGACCGCGCACGATTTGGCGAGGCGACCGAGTGAAGCTGAATTGGGGCACCGGTACGATTGGATGTCGGTGCGGGGCATTGCTCCGCGCTTACTAGAGGGAAAAGATGCGCAGGAATGGGTTTCGCGGACGCGACGCGAAGCGGATGAGCAACGGGAAGAGCAGTGGAAACGAAATCCATGAACCTGGCTACGGTTTTGGCTGGCGTCCGCCGGTTGTTTTTGGATACCGCTCCCATCATTTATCACGTGGAAGGTGTTTCAGCCTATCAGCCGGTGATGGACGCGATATTTCAAGCGATTAACGAAGGGATGGTTGAGGCGGTCACTTCATCCGTAACTCTTGCGGAGTGTTTGGTGCACCCGTATCGACATGGCGACCAGCGACTTGTTGAGCGATTTCGTGACGTGATTACGGCGGGAACGCACACCTCATACGTCGGGGTCGACGAGGTCGCTGAGAGGGCCGCCGAATTACGAGCACGCTACAATCTCTCCCTGACGGATGCCTTTCAAGTTGCCGCCGCCCTTGCCGCGAACTGCGAAGCTTTTCTCACCAACGATATCGCTCTCAAGCGAGTGGTGGAGGTTCGGGTGCTCGTGCTAGACGAACTGCTCAAATCTTCCTCGCCCTCTCGGTGATACATAATGAAACCCATTCTCATTCTCAAAACCGGCGAACTGCCGCGCCGCGTCATCGCGAACCTTGGACCGTATGAGCGGGCCTTCCTGAACGTGGTTGGTGACGAGCGGTGCGTGGTGGTGGATGCGCGGACCGAGACACCATCTGACACGGAGTGGGCGGGCATTATCGTGACCGGCTCGCCCGCTTCAACATACGACGGCGATGCGTGGATTCACCGAAGCGAGGAGTTTCTCAAACGCGCGGCGGAGCGTGAAGTGCCGCTGTATGGCGTCTGTTTCGGCCATCAACTGCTCGCCCAAACGTTCGGTGGTAAGGTCGAAAAATGTCCACGTGGATGGGAAGTGGGAACCGTGGCGGTCACCCAAACCGTGCATGGGCAAACGAATCCCTTATTCTCTTCCGTCCCCGACACCTTCAGCGCCCAGATGAGTCACGGAGACGTGGTGACCGAGTTACCTCCCGGTGCGATCCCGCTCGTGGAGAATGAACATTGGCCCTACCAAGCCTTTGCTCTTGGCGAGAAGATTTGGGCGACGCAGTTTCATCCCGAATTCACGCCCCAGATCATGTCCGACCTGATTCACGCGCTGACTTCGGCGTTGTCACCAGAAGTGTTTCACCGGCGACCTGAGAGCCAACCCGTGCGGGATTGGCTACTCGGGACCATCCAAGAAGCACCAATCGCGCGGCGCTGTCTGGAGAACTTTATCGCGCTCGTGGACGACGGTGAGACGTGAAGGCCCAACCCTCGCTGGAGGAGAACAAATAGGAAAGTCACACTTGTCCCGACCTGATGGCCTGCGTCGCGCGTGTCATCGCTCGGTCTGAACACGTATCGTCATGATTTAGAATGGAACGCTGGGTGTCGCCGACGTCTCAGCGCCCCGACGCGGCGGATGCAGCGATTGCCGCTCCCGTGCGCGGGTAGTTGTAGACTTCGACTTCGTCGATCTCTCCCCGGAAGGCTTGGTTGGCCTTGTGCCAGGTGCCCAGGCGCAGCCGCCGCCAAGTCATGTCCGGCGGTGGAACGCCCTTGGCTCGGTCGGCTAGCGCTCCGTCCAGGTACAGCGAAAGAGATGCCTCTACCGGGTCGTGCACGAGCGCCGCGTGGATCCACCGTCCCGCCGGCACCGAGCCAGGCCGGGACAGCGCGTGGGCAGACTCATTCTCGTCCGCCTTCTTGTTGCGCCGCGATACGGAGCCGTCCAATGCCCACGGTTTATGCAGGGGACAGCCTGGGGCCGTGATGGAAAGTGAAGCGTCCGTCGTGAGCGCGGCGAGCGTCTGCCAGCCGGAACCGCCTCGGTACGGGTTGGTCCAGTCGGCGCGCTTGAACCACAGCTCCAGCGTGAAGCCCCGGTCGAAGGAAAGCGCGCTGCTCAAAGGCAGATCGATCCAGTCTTCCGTCCCTCCCACCGACAGCGCGTGCCCGTTCATGCCCGACACGAGGCGGACCTCGTCGCCGTTGGCCTGCGCCTGGATGTGCAGAGGCCCCTCGTCGTTGAAACCCTCGTCGAAGGACAGCCTCAGCACCGGCGACACGCCGTCGCCCGCAGTGGGGTGGGCACGCGGGAAAACGGGATCTCCAGTTGGTGGCAAGGACGCGCGCGGGACAGTGGACGCTTCATCAAGGGTCTTGAGTCTCACGCCACGGATTGCGGGCTCCGTGCTGGAAAGCCTCAGGACAGCAGCGCGCCCCGGCTCTGAAACGCTGGTACCATCAGTGACGAACCAAGAGTCACGAAATCCTCCGCGCGCTTCGGCATTGAGGTCGTGGGCAAAGCCAATCGGCTTGGCCACGAGACGGTATTCGCCAGGACTCAAGAGCGCAAGGGCAAAGCGGCCTTGATGGTTAGAGCGAACTGAGTATTCTCGTCCACCGCGCGCCGCCACGGCGAACACCGACGCCATGGGATGCTCCCGACCGGACTCGATCACGCCCTCGATCGTGTAGAGGCCGGGTGAGCCCGGCGACCACGTGGCGCGCAAGTCGGCGGCATCCTGGTCACCCAGCATGATAGGATTGTTGCCGACGGCGCGTGGCCCACTGAACATGATCGAGTGCGGCGTCGCCGTGTGCGGCAGGCCCAGCGTGTGACCGATCTCGTGGGTCAGCGTGTCGAGTTGCATCGCCTCGAATTTCCGGCTGACGAAGAAATGGCCCCGCTTGTAGATGTGAGGAATTGTCCCACTGAATCCCCCGTGCGCCAGCTCGCCGTGGAAGTTGCGCTCGCCGTGGAGCACGGCGTGCACACAGCCATCGTACGGAATTTGCGCCGTGCCATCGTAGCTCGGGGCATCGTGGCCCGCGAACTGGAAACGCAAGGCGCCCGCCGAAGCGTCCTCCCACAGTTTGAAAGCCCGCGCCAGCCGATCGAGGATATCAGGCGAGGTTGGGATCGCCCGGCCCTGAGCGGCGTTCCACATCAGAGATGTCACCTTGTAGCAGATCACGTTCGCCGCGTGCCCTGGGGCGGAAATCCCCACCATCAGTGTGCAGACCAATGTAAAGATTATGAGTCTCACCTTCGTACACCTGCTCCCTCTCGCGGAGGCATGCTCAAGAGCGGGCGTACACATCAACACTAGCCCCATGAGTCGAATCCGCCGAATGTTTAATGGCATAACGATCTCCCCCTCTGCTCATCATAACCGCCCTTCGCCCGCCGAGTGGGCGCGTCCTCCGGAGCAGTGGCATTCGGAGAGATTATCGACCATGCGCGGACGAACTTGAGCAACAGCGCACTAAGGTAAGAGTGAGGGGAGCAAATAAGAAAGTCGCACTTGCCCCGACTCAATCGCCTGCGTGGCGCGCGCCATCGCCTTGGCATCATCGACGGTCATCCATGTCCCAGTGTGGATAACTCCATACAACGGTTCTCCGGCATGCAGCATGGCGGGATACGTCGCGCGTGTGGTACTAAACGGTTTCACCTCCGGCATGAACGCGAAAACGCGCGGGTCGAGTATCTGACAGCCGGTGAACATGTACTGAGAGAGCGGTTCGTTGACTGTTGGTGGCTGACCAAGAAACCGGCGAATACGATTGCCGCTGTCGGTTTCCAGAATGCCATAGCGAGCGGCATCCGGGTCTGGTCGCAACACGAGTGTGGCGGCGGCTTTGGTCTTGCGGTGCGCCGCGAGCACGGCCGTCAAATCAAGATCAATGATCGTGTCGCAATTAAGAACGACAAAGGTGTCTCCAGCAAGGAACGCCTGGGCATTCTTGATGCCGCCGCCGGATTCGAGAATTGGGTCTTCCGGCGAGTAGGTAATGCGCAGTCCATACGCACTGCCATCCCCCAGCGTGGTACGAATCTGCTCGCCCAGATGGTGGAGGTTAATGACCACCTCGTCGATACCATGCGCTTTGAGCAAGCAGAGTCCGTAGGCGATCAGTGGACGGCCAGCGACTGGCACCAGTGCCTTCGGCGTGGTATTGGTCAACGGGCGTAAACGGGTGCCAAAACCAGCCGCGAGAATCATTGCACGCACTTTGCTTCTCCTCTCTTTCTGTATGGTGAAACCTGGAATTCTTACCACCCACTCTCCAAGATGCGCAACTCTGAACCCCAAACCCTCAACCCCACACCCCTTGTCCATCTCCATGAGGTCACCAAAATCTACGGGCATGGGGACACTGCCGTGCGGGCCGTCGATCGGGTCAATCTGCTCGCCTATCCTGGCGAGCTGGTGTTGATTCTTGGTCCGTCCGGGGCGGGGAAGACGACCCTGCTATCCCTGATTGGTGGACTCCTGCATCCCACCAGTGGGTCGATTCACATCGCGGGAACGGAACTGACGACCCTCTCGTCAGCCGACTTGTCGCGATTTCGCCTGCGGCAACTTGGATTCGTCTTCCAGTTCTTTCAACTGCTGAGCGCGCTCACCGCGCGAGAAAATGTTGAACTGGTCCTTCGTCTTGGTGGATACACGTTCGCGCAAGCCCGACACCGGGCGGAAGAGTTGCTCGTACGGTTTGGTCTTGGCCATCGACTCCAGCACCTGCCACGCATGTTGTCAGGTGGGGAACAACAACGTATCGCCCTGGCGCGGGCCTTGGCGCTGCAGCCGCCGGTGGTCATCGCCGATGAACCAACCGGAAGTCTGGATTCGCACAGCGGGGAGCAGGTTATTCGTCTGTTACGGCAACTTGTCGACGAGGAACAGCGCACGGTTATCGTCGCCAGCCATGACCTGCGTATTCAGCAGGTGGCCTCGCGGGTGTTGCGTTGCAAGGACGGGCAACTGGAAGAACTGCCAGCGCCGTCGCCTTCGGTGTAAGGGTAGGGGCGCTTACGAACAGCTCTCGGCCCGTTGGTAGCCGGCTTCCGTCGCGATTTCTTCACTGAGGAAAGGGACCATATCCTCCGCGCTGACCTGCTTGTATCCGTCACAGGAAGGCAAGTAGTACAGATGGTCCTTGCGATTGGCGTGAATGCCACCCTCTGCGGCTGGCGAGATGGTCGTCTCGTCGGGAAAGGCGGGTCTCAGAGAAACCCGCTCCAATATCAGCACTTCTTCGGAGGGTCTCTCGACGGTAACCTGCGCTTTCCGAAAAGAGATCGGGTATCCCTCCGATGCGACAACCGTTACTACCCCTAGTCCAATGGAGAGTAACGCGAGCGCGCGAAGCATATACCGACCTCCTTAGCAAAAAGTAACAACAAGTTCTCTTATCACATCGGAGAAAGCGAGAGAAAACTTAAATGCGATGAGTCTTCCAAGGGCATCAGTGCGGTTCTCATACGAGTGAAGAGACTATCGTCGGTCCCCCTCACCCTAACCCTCTCCCATCCGAGCAATGGCATTAAGTTAAGGGGGTGACTGTCATTGCGAGGAGTCGGACGACGAAGCAATCTCCAACAAAACAAAGATTGCTTCGCTGCTCGCAATGACACGGCTGCTTAACTTAATGCCATTGCCCATCCGGGAGAGGGAACCTGAAGGCTGTCTCTTCAGCCCCGTGCAAATCGCTGTAGGGCAAAAAATCGTAAACGTTCAGCCGTCAGCTGAACAAGATGGTCCGTTCCTTTTACGTTTCACGCGTATTCCACCACCGCCGCTCCAGTCCCCCACACGGGACCATACGCGAGCACGGTGCCTGGTGTGGCTGGGGTCCCTAGCGTCCCCATCAGCCACGCGAAGGCTTTGAATCCCATGTCAGCGACGGCAGCCCGCGCATACTCTCCGCTCAACGCGAGCACCTCGGCGTTTTTTCCTTGGCTTATCAAGTCGAGGATCCGATGGTTCCAGGTATCGTCTTCGGCACGAGCAAAGCGATCCGTGCGCGGATCAACTTCTTCGGTGAAAAACCGTCCGGACAATCCCGTGCATGCCACCACGACCGCGCGCTTGCCACTTTCTTCAATCGCCTGACGCATGGCGCGACCAAGAGTGAGCGAATCTTCTTGCCCCGCGTAAATGTTACACGAGACCACGGACACCGGAATCGTATTGTCAGGATTCAGAAAACGCAGCGCCACCAGCGTCCCCGTATCGAGTGGAAAGCCGTCATAGTTGACCGTCTTCGTCGCCAACCCCAAGGATGAAGCAAGAGCCGCCGCTCGCGTTCCCAGGGCGGCATCAACCCGGAGATCAAACGGAAAGTCCCCATACTCATACCAATTCTCGTCCACATGAAGCCCTTTGGGATTCGGGTTCGTTTGGAAGGAATGACCGAGCACGGAAATCCATTGGGTACTGTAGACCACAATCACATCCGGGTTCGCGGCGTTGACCCGCTCTCCAGCCTGCCGCAATCCACGCCGGAGCGTTTCCCAGCTTTCGACTGGGATGTCCGCCGTCAGATGCGGTAATCCGGGAACGATGTAGGCGTGTTCAATTGTACCATTTGCCATAATGAGGCTACCTTCGTTTCTCGGTCCTCGGTCTTCGGTCCTCGGTCTCGCTTCAGACCGTCCCCCGCGTCAAATCCCACTCGACCACCGCATTGCCGGTGCCGATCACCGTCCAGTAGCCATGCACCTGAGCCGGCGTGCGCGGAAAGCCCATCGCTGAGAGCATCCACGTGAGCCCGCCGGATTTCACTTCGGCGGCGGTCTGCTCCATGAACTCAGGCAGGACCGTCATAAGCTGCTCGGTTTGTCCCTTGCGCATCAGGTCCAGTACGCGCATATCCCACTGATACTGGTTGTTGTTGAAGATCACTTCCTTGTGCATGTCCTCGATCAACTCCGGTTCGCGATCATAGTGCAGATGCGAAAGGGTATTGCTCGCGGCCAGCACCGCACGGCGGCCAGTCTTGGCGATCGCGCGCGCGGTCGCCTGGCCGAGCTTGACCATTTGCTCTTGGCCGATTTCGGTCGAATAGAAATAGGGCGAGTTGTTGGCCGAGATGCCCAGAATCGGAATATCCCAATCCGGGTTGAGCATGTGGAGCGAGACAATGGTGCCGTAGTCCACACGGAAGTTGGGGTTGGTCATCTTCTTGGCCACCAGCCCCGTCTGTCGCGCTTCTTCGTAACAGGCATCCGCCAGCTCGACATCGACGTTCATCTCGTAGTTGTAGCGAAAGATGTGGGGAAAGATCGGATCGACCGACAACCCTTTGAGCTGTGGAACGCGCAGGAAGTGATGACCGACAATCGTCATCCAATGGGGGCTATGGACAAGGATCACATCGGGTTTGCAGGCTTTGATTTTTTCGCGACATTTTTCGTAGGCCCAGCGCAGCATCTCCCACCCGCCGGTCGAGCGGGGTTCATTGCGATCGGGATTTTCGCCATAGACGAGATGCGGTGGGTGGGGCGCGAGAAAACCAGCGAGTATCTGACCTTCCGCCATAGTGTTCCTCCTGTGCGAATGTGCGTGGCGATTCTCCTCCTCAGCGAGAAGGGTTGTCAAGGTGAGCGTGGTCAGCGATGATAGCGGTCGATATGTCAATCCAGAGGCAGTGGAAGGGTTGTGGAATATGCGTCACGAGAAATCAGTCCCTTTGCCTTCAGAGCAGACACTAAGGGTCGAACACGTTGAACGGAGAATTTTTCTGGTCCGTGGACATAACGTCATGGTAGATAGTGACTTAGCAGCATTATATGAAGTCGAAACCTCTAATCTCAACAAAGCAGTCAAGAGGAATAGCGAGCGATTCCCCGCGGATTTCATGTTTCAACTTACCCCGGAGGAGTTTGCTTCTTTGAGATTCCAAATTGGAACCTCAAAGGTCCCGGGCCGTGGAGGCCGCCGGTTTCTTCCATACGTGTTTACCGAGCAAGGGGTGGCAATGCTTTCCAGTGTTCTGCGGAGCACGCGTGCCATTCAAGCCAATATCGCCATCATGCGAGCTTTTGTCCGACTTCGCGAGCTGCTCACAACCAATAAAGATATGGCGCGAAAGCTGGCGGAGATGGAAAAGAAATACGATGCCCAATTCAAAGTTGTCTTCGACGCAATTCGAGAACTCATGACCCCACCCACTCCCCCACGTCGCCGGATTGGTTTTCATCGCAACGAACAAGGGGCATAGGAGCACACATGTCCGACATACCCACCCCCTCACGCTGGCGGCACTTGATCATCAGTCTCATCGTCAGCCTGGGTTTTTTGTATCTCGCGTTTCGCAATGTTAAATTCGCTGAGTTAGGCGCGGCCTTTGGCAAACTCGACACCAGGTGGCTCTTGGTCGCCGTCTGTGTGAGTCTGCTCATCATGGTGTTTCGCGCCTGGCGCTGGCAGTTGGAGTTACGCCCACTCGAACACGTGCCGTTTGGTCGCTTGTGGATGATCGTCGCCATCGCCTACATGGCCATTAACCTGTTGCCGGTTCGACTCGGAGAAGTCGTGCGCCCCTGGCTCCTCTCGCGGCGGTCCACCGTGTCGTTCTCCAACGTGGTCGGCAATATCGTCTTTGAGAAAACCCTGGACTCGGTGTGCATCGTTTTTTACATCCTCCTTGGGCTCCTGACCGTTGAAAATCTCCCGCTGTGGGTGCGCCGCGGAGCGCTGTTCCCGGCTACAGCGGCCACGATCCTCGTGACACTGGTTCTGCTCTTCTGGTGGCGGGGGGAAGCGTTCGTTGATCGGTGGGTGTTACACCTCCTGCGTGAACGGTTTCGGGCCAACGTCAAGAAAGTTCTCGCCTCCATCGCGGACGGCATGCGGGTCATTCCCAATCCTTGGTTACTGCTCTCGGTGTTTCTCGTCTCGCTGGCCCAGTGGTTTCTGCCGATCCTGTCCACCTACATTATGATCCTCGCGTTCGATTTTCAGGTGCCGTTTGGGGCCGCGCTCATCACCTTTATCTTGATCGGCTTTGGCACCGCGCTCCCAGGCTTGCCGGGCATGATTGGCCCGTATCAGTACGCCTGCCAATTGGGACTTGGGATGTTTGGCGTGAGCGAGGTCGATGCCCTGGCCTACGGGCTGGTGCTCAATGCCGTGCAGTTTCTCACGCTAATCGCGCAAGGATTGATCGCGTTGCCGGCGGCTGGAGTGAGTTTCGCGGAGATTCGGCGCGCACGGGAAGAGGTGCCGGAGTCTGGGACAGCGGTGGATTAAGGCACCGTCAGGAAATAACTTACCGAGCAGAGAACACTGCTGGACAAGCCAGCAGTGGCACCCACTAGCGGTGGATTAAACGTCCTTCACCTACGAAGTGGCCTCAACCTGCGTCCACCGGAATCGTAAAGAAGAAGGTACTCCCTTTCCCCTCCGTGCTGTCTACCCACACGCGGCCATGATGGCCGTCGATAATCTCCTTCACCAGCGCGAGCCCCAAGCCGGTGCCGCCAATGGTCCGCGTGGCCGTATTAGCCACCCGAAAAAACCGGGTAAAGAGCTTGGGCAGCGCTTCTGGCGCGATGCCAATGCCCCGGTCCGTGATCCACACCACCACCTCTTCGCCTTCGCGATGCGCGCCCATGCTCACCGGGCCCCCATCGGGCGTATATTTGATGGCGTTGGACAAGAGATTGCGCAACACTTGACGGACGCGGTCTGGGTCCGCACGGACGAGAGGGAGTGGGGCTTGAATGGTCAGCCGCACCGGATGCCGTGCTTGCTCCGCGGAAAACACCCCGATGGCTTCATGCAACAGGGGGGCGAGATCAACGGACTCGAACGCGTACGGTTGCCGCCCTTCGGCCATGCGTTGCAGATCAAGAAAGTTATCAATGAGGGTCGTCAGACGAACGGACTCCTGATGCATGACCGACAGCATGGCCCGTTGTTTTTCTGGCGTGAAGTCGCGCGTCAATAATAATTCCGTGAATCCTCGCATGCTCGTGAGCGGGGTGCGCAATTCATGGCTCACGGTCGAGACCAACTCATCTTTCAAGCGGTCAACTTCTTTGCGGTGGGTGATGTCACGGTACATGCCGTGCAGCGCGACCGGAACACCGTGGAGATCGCGAATATACCGGACCTGTCCCTCAAGCGGGACCGGCCTCCCGGTTTTATGCAGCACCTCGAATTCATAACTGGCGGGTGCATATTCGTCTTCCTTGGAGCGAATGAGGGGTTCCTCAATCCGCGCGACGGACTCTGGGGTGACGAATGCGCGCCAGTTTTTTCCGAGGACCTCCTCCGGGGCGTATCCCAGATGGTGCTGGACGCTACGACTCACATTCGTCAACACGCCCTCCAGCGTCATCGTGGCCAGCAAGTCAGAGGCATTGTCGAACAGATCGCGATACCGTTCCTCACTCTCTTGTAATGCGTACGTGCGCTCCGCCACGCGTTGCTCAAGGGTCTCATTGAGCGTGCGCAGTGCCGCTTCGGCTTCTACGCGCGCGCTCACGTCGCTCAGAATCGTGCGGAACTGCCTGGGCGCTCCCTGCGCTTCCTCGACCGCGACGCTTTCCAGTTTGAGGGTTATCGACAGGCCATCGAAACGCTGGACGGTGACTTCACACGTGCAGAGCGCACGCTCGGTGCGGAGGCGAGACAGATGCCGCCAGAACGTGTCTCGTGCAGGCCCGTTGAGAAAGCGGGACAACAACGTGCCCACCACGTGCGAGCGCTCGGTCCCCAACAGGGTCGCGGCGGTCAGGTTCGCTTCCCGGATGACTCCCTCGGAAGAGAGGGTCACGTACCCCACGGGCGCAAAGTCATAGAGGTCACTATAGCGGTCGCGGGTGGCCGTCAGGTCTTGTTGGGCGCGTTGGAGTTCCTCGTTTTGCAGCCGGAGTTCAACTTGGTGGATTTGCAACTCGTACACCAACCGCTGCACATCCTCAGGTGACATACGCAGGATCTGCTCGCGGGTGATCCGCAACTGGTCCTCGGCCCGTTGTCGCAGGACCGCGGATGGTTTCGCCGCCACGAGCGCGGGTTTGTCAGAATCTTTCATTGCATGTCTTCTTTCTTCTGAGCGCGCGTTTCTCCTGGCTTCTCTCGTCACTTCATCGCCGCCCGCTTCTGTTTGGTCACATCCATGAAGGTAATCACAAGTCCATCAATCACGTTGTCGCTCGTCCGATAGGGCAACATCCGCATCACATACCAGAGGCCGTCCTGGGTCGCGACCTCTAGTTCCTTGAACACCAACGTCCGCAGCACCTCACGGGCATCGGCTTCGAGCTGACTGTACAGCAACGTGGACACGATGTCGCCAATGGGTCGCCCCACGTCACCGGGGATCAGCTTGAACACCTGCGTGGTCTGCGGCGTGAAGCGCTTGATGCCCAACGCATTATCGAGGAACAGGGTCGCGATCGCCGTGCTGTTCAGGATATTGAGCATGTCGTCGTTGAGGGACGAGAGCAGCTTGATCTTGCTTTGCAGTTCGCTGTTCACCGTCTGCAGTTCTTCATTGAGCGATTGCATCTCCTCTTTCGTGGTCTCCAATTCCTCGTTGGCGCTTTGCAACTCTTCATTGGTCGATTGCAACTCCTCGTTGGTCGATTTGAATTCTTCGTTGGTGGTATTGGCTTCCTCCATGGTGCTTTGCAAGGTCGTGCGCAGCGTTTGCAGTTCACGTTCCAGTGCCGCGATGCGCTCGTGTTCGACCGCCTCAAGCTGGCCCGGTTTGACTCGGCGGCGGCGGGTGCGTGAGGGCTGAGGTTCGAGGAAGCTCACCAACACTAAGCCCCGTAGCGCTTCGGGGTCGGCAATTTTGCGCACCACGATATCGACGGTGGTGATGCCGCTGTTCGTCCGCACCGGCACCCCTTTCCGGAGAACGGGATGATCCAGCGAGGTGGCTTCGCGCACCGCGGCCAGAAGATTCACGCGCAGCCCTTCGTCGGCCATGGTGAACAGATTGTGCGTCGGCGGGCCAGGCGCGAGTTGGAGCACATGGCCGGTGAGCCCATGAATATACACGATCTCCCCACGGGCGTTCACAATCACGCTGGGCGGGGCAAACTGCCGCACGAGCACCTGCTCCACGAGCGACGCGAGTGTGCCCTCCGACGAGCGGGGCAAGGCAGTGGCCGTGACCGTGGGGTCTTCGCGTCGTCCGGGGCGCACGGGGAAATCTATCCCCGACACCAGGGCCGGACTGGACTCTTTGCGCTGAAAGACCTTCCAGCGCTGCTCCCGCGTCGTGAACAGATCCGTGTACCCGCCAATGGTCTCGGCGGAGCCGAGAAACAAGAAGCCCCCAGGATTCAAGGCGTAGTGGAACACTGGCACGAGCTGGCGTTGCTTCTCCGGGTTCAGATAAATTAACAAATTGCGGCAAGACAGCAGGTCCACCTTGGTAAAAGGCGGATCCGAGAGGATGTTTTGCTCGGCAAAGATGATGAGCTCGCGAATCTCTTTCTTAATCCGATAACTGTCCTCCTCGGTGACGAAGAATCGCTCGAGCCGTTCGGGACTGACGTCCACGGCAATGCCCCCCGGATAGCGTCCGTTGCGCGCCTTCTCAACCGATTGTGGGTTCAAGTCGGTCGCGAAAATTTGGATGGGCCAGCTCTTCCGGAAGTGGTCGCGCCCTTCCCGGAGCAGGATGGCGAGCGAATAGGCTTCCTCGCCCGTGGAACAGGCCGGCACCCAGACCCGCACGGGAAGATCGTCCGGTCGGGTCGCCAGCAGCTCCGGGATCGCGGTCTGCGCGAGAAACGCAAAGGCCTCGGGGTCACGAAAAAAGTTCGTCACGCCGATCAGCAATTCCTGGAACAGCAAGTCCAATTCGTAGGGATGTTCGCGCAGAAAGCGCACGTACTGGTCGGCGGATTGAATCTGGTGGACGTTCATGCGCCGTCCAATGCGCCGCTGCAAGGTCCCGATTTTGTACGCGGAGAAATCCTGCCTGGTGCGATTGCGCAGCAACACCTGGACTTGGCGCAGGAGGTCCGCGGTCAGCGGCATGACGGGCGTGAGCGTCATCGGGACTGGTGAGTGCGGCCCTTGCACGAAGGTGAGCAAACGACGGGGCATGGAGCCGGGAGGCAGAATGTAATCCACCACGCCGGTGGCGACCGCGCTCGTCGGCATCCCCGCGAACTTGGCCGACTGCTCCTCCTGCACCATCACCATGCCACCCACCCCTTTGATCGCTTGCACGCCGAGCGTGCCATCGGTCCCGGTCCCGGACAGCACGATCCCGATCGCGTTGTCCTTCTGGTCCGCGGCGAGTGAGCGGAAGAAGTAGTCGATGGGAAACTGCACGCTGCCGTGGGTCACTTCAGCGGGCATTGGCTGGAGCGTGGCATTGAAGAGGGCCAGGTGCAGACCGGGTTGCGGAAGGTAGATCGTGTTGGGCGCGACGGGCATACCAGCGGTGACTTCGCGTACCATCATCGTGGTATGATTCCTGAGCAACTCAGGGAGCAGACTCACGCGGGCGGAGGCCTGATGAGTGACGACCACGAAGGCCATATCATTATCGGCGGGCATGTCGTTAAAAAACGCTTCCAACGCCTCCAACCCACCAGCCGAGGCGACAATCCCCACGATGGGGAATCCCGCGCCGGGCGTGAGGGGTTCGGACGTGGGCGTGGGCTCTTCCTCGGTCAGAGCGGAATCCGGTAGCGGTCTTTCGTCGTTCGTTTCAGTCATGCGAGACTCCTGCGGCGGGAATGGGTGGCTTTATAGGTCATCGGTGTGGGATTGTACACAAGACCGAACGAGCCTCAGCTCACACCCATCCCACCCTGCGTCGTCCCTCGATTCCCTTTCCCGTCAGCACACGCCGGACCGCGGACCACGCCGCCGAGAATCCGCGGTTCAGCACGAGCGCATCACTGGCAAGGAAGCGCGCCCAGACGCCCGCTTGATTTGGCAAGGTTGAGGCTCCAGCATACAGGCCGGTCACTCCATTGAGCGCGGTTCTCAATCCCTCTAACAATTCCGGTGTGGACGAAGACGAGAGCACCCACACGGTGCCTTGGGCTTGGAAATGGCGAAGTACGCCAGGAGCCGCAAGCGTCCGTTCCTCGCCAGTGATGCGTAGTCGATCGCGACAGAGCAGGCGTCCATCCGGTCGTCGCACCGTGGTCTCGCTCATAAGCGATCCGAACTTCCGGTCCTGTCCCGCGGGATCATGGACGAGAAACGCTTCTCCCACGAGCACCGCCGCGCTGGGGTCGAGGACAATGTCGAGAATGGTACGGCAGTTTGCGTGTGGGAAAAGAATCAGCGGTCCAGGAAGATATTCGACGAACGCGCCTGCCGCCGCCGAGATCGATACCACTTGCGAGGCATGTCGGTGCGCAGCCATTGAGTGCACCACGGTCGCGCTCTGGGTGGTGCAGTGGACCTGCGCACCGACATCAGCGGTCACGGCCACCGCTAGTCGTTCATCTTGATACAGTCCGCCCGACACTGATTGCAGAATCAGCGAGGGCATCCCTGGCGGTGTCTCGTCCAGATAAAACGGCTGGGTCAGAAAAAAAGGATAGGTCACGAACTGACGGGCCAGAAAGGTCCTGCCAGCAGGATCACACGCGAAATGGAGGGCCAGTTGCAAAGAGGGCGGGGTGGGAACCGAGATCGCCGGAGATGGTCGAGAAAGCATTTCCGTACTGTAGCCCGGATGAAACAGCGTGGAATCGGGGGAGTTCTCTTATATCCGAGACCCCGAACTGCTTTACAATCTGGGGGGTTTCTGTTACGGGAGACACGTCTTTCGCGAGAGAATTCCCCTCATGATGATGCCCAAATCGTTGTTGGCAAGCGCAGCCTTCGTTATCTCCCTGTTTTTGTTCGGCTTCGTGTCCGCCGCCGATGACGAAGGGCGGACGACCACCCCTCCTCCCTCCGAGACCCCTTCTCCTTCCTCCTCTGAAACGGCGTCACCGACGGACGATACCAAAAAAATTGGAGCTGTCCTCGTGGGCGGGAATGACCGCGTCGAAGAGGAAGCCATCCGTGTGTACATCAAGAGCCTAGTCGGGGAACCGCTTGATCAGCAAAAAGTCGATACCGATATCCGTGCGATCTACAACATGGGGTTCTTTAAGGACGTTGAGGCGCGCGTGACTGAACAAAACGGGAAGACAACCCTGACGTATCAAGTGACTGAACGTCCGCTGCTGCGCGAGGTCCGTATTGAGGGGAATAAAGCGCTGGCGAAGGATGAGGTGGAAACCAAGCTCAAGATTCATCCGCGGACGATCCTGAACCCGGTCAAAATTCGCCGCGGCATCGAAGAGGTCAAAAAAGAGTACGAGAAAAAGGGGCATCTCGACGCGGACATTACCTACCGCACGGAAACGACAACCGCTGGAGAGACTTCGCTGACCTTTACGATCGATGAAAAAGAAAAGGTTGGCATCAAAGAGCTCCTCTTTGAAGGCAATGTCGCGTTCACGGCTGATGAACTCCGTGGCGTCATCGCCACGAAACAGAAAAACTTTTTGTCGCGCTTCCTCAGCACCGGCGTCCTCAATCGCGATGCCCTCAAGACCGATACGGAGCGGCTCACCGCGTATTATTACGACAACGGCTACATCAACGTCCGTATCGATGAACCGAAAGTCGAACGGAAAGAAGATGGGTTATATGTGACCCTCCGCATTGATGAGGGCGAACAGTTCACCATTGGCGAAGTGGGGTTTACTGGTGAGGTGCCGGGCGGTGAAGCAGAGGCGAAACTGCGCATCACGCTGGAAGAGGGGAAGACGTTCAAGGCGAGTATCTTGCGCGATGATGTCTTTCGTCTGACGGGGTACTTTAGTGATCAAGGATACGCGTTCGTGAACGTGGAACCTGAGACCGCCGTCAATCCAGAAAAGAAGGTCGTGAACATTCACTATCGAGTCGATAAAGGACCCGAGGTCTACGTTGACCGAGTCGAAATCGCTGGGAATACGAAAACCCGCGATAAAGTGATCCGTCGTGAGTTACGGGTCGAAGAACAAGGGCTGTTTTCCGCGTCCGCCCTGCAGCTCAGCAAGGAGCGGGTGCAACGGCTCGGCTTCTTCGAGGATGTCAACTTGGCCACGCAGCGGGGCGTGAAAAATGACCTGCTCAACATCCTTGTCGATGTCAAAGAGGCGCAAACCGGAGCCTTTAGTGTCGGCGCGGGCTTCAATTCCTCCACGAGTATCGTCGCCACCGCCCGGGTCCAAGAGAATAACCTCATGGGCCGTGGCCAATCGCTGGTGATCGGAGCCAGTATCGGGACGCGCTACAAAAATTCGGTTGTCAGCTTTTCCGACCCGTATGCCTTTGATACCCGCTTTTCGCTCGGTGGAGATATTTTTGACTGGCGCTTCGCTTTCGAGGACTTTGACCGTTCCGGGACTGGGGCTGGGACGCGGTTGTCGTACCCACTGGCGTCACTGGGATTTGAGTCCGCGTGGGGCTACCCGCTCGAAGATGTCTACTTCGGCATGAACTATCAGTATGAACAGTCGAAGATCAGCAACTTTGATGACATTACACCGTCGGCGATTCTCGCTGAACGCGGCAAGAAAACCTCGGGGTTAGTGACGCCGAATTTCTCGCGCAACACCTTGAACAATCCTCAAGACCCCACTGAAGGCTCATTCCAACAGTTGTCGTTTGGCTACGCCGGACTGGGCGGGTCCACCGACTATAAAAAAGCGGAACTCGAAGCGCGCTTTTTCATCCCGGTCTACCGCAGCCCAAGCTGGGGGCAATTCACGCTGATGACCGGGGGCTTCTTTGGCTATGGCGCGGGCGACATCAGTTTCACCGAGGAAGCGCATGTTGGCAGTAAACGCACGGCAGTGCTCAAGGATGACCTGCCACTCTTTGACCGCTATTTCCCCGGGGGGATCAATTCGGTGCGTGGCTTTGGCGAACGCAGCCTTGGCCCGCGCGAAAAAGTGACGGTCGTGCTGAATAATGGCGGTGGGGGGCGTCGCAAAACCTATCGCCGGCCGATCGGTGGGAGCGAAGAGCTGATTCTCAACAATGAACTGATATTCCCGCTCGTGCAGCAATTGAATCTCAAAGGGTTGGTGTTCGCGGATTTGGGCAACGCCTTCACCCATGAGCAAGGGTTGGACATATCAGACCTCCGCTATTCCGTGGGCGCGGGGATTCGCTGGCGTTCGCCGTTTGGCCCGATTCGTATTGAGCTGGGGCGGGCCCTCAATGCCAAGAGCGACGAAAAGACCAGTAGCATTCATTTTTCATTCGGTGGATTCGGCATCGGTCAAGGCGGCGGTCGGTATACCGGCAGCAGTGGTGGCGGTGGTTCGCCGTTCTAGCGTGTGCGCTGAAAACGCCACAAGGAAGACTTTGCAAAGGTCGTAGTACAAGAGGGGATGTATTTATTATGCGTATTCTGATTGCGGTATTAGCGTTGACTGGAGTGTTGGGGTGGATTCCACAGGCCACGGCCCAGGACGCCTTGAGGATTGGCTATGTGGACCTGCAACGCGCGCTCAATGAGTGTGAAGCGGGAAAAGTGGCCAAAGAGAAGTTCAAGAAGGAAGTCGAAAAAGCGGAACAGAGCTTGGAACGTCGCAAGAGCGAGGTCGAGAAACTGAAAGAGGAACTCGAAAAGAAAGGGCTCCTGCTCAAGGAAGACGAACGCGATAACCTCGAACAGGATTACCGCCAGAAACTGCGCGATTTCGAGCGCTCCTACAAGGATTTGCAACAAGAATTGCAGATTAAAGACCGGGATTTGACTGGCCGTATCTTGGAAGACCTCCGGCAGGTTGTGCAAGCCTTGGGTGAGCAGGGCAGCTACACGGTTATTCTCGAAGGCAATAACACCGTCGTGTTGTATGGCGCGAAGACCATCGACCTGACCGAGTCGATCATCAAGACGTACAACGAAAAAGGGCCAGCGAAAGTCTCGCAAGCTGGTGAGAAAACTCCGACGGCCAACTAAGTACGTGTCAAGAAAGAACTTGCCAATTTGGCTAG
Source organism: Klebsiella pneumoniae (assembly GCA_945865755.1). GTDB lineage: Bacteria > Desulfobacterota > Binatia > Bin18 > Bin18 > JABFSC01. The sequence goes on along the minus strand of CAMBFS010000016.1, from coordinate 6,426 downwards.
TGGGTGCCACTGCTGGCTTGTCCAGCAGTGTTCCATGCTCGGTAAGTTCTTTCCTGACGGGGCCTAATCTCTTTCATGGAATCGTTTGATATCGCGGCCCTCCTACCTCATCGCTATCCGTTCTTGCTAGTGGATCGCGTGATTGAGGTGGAGGTGGGAAAACGTATCGTGGCCCTCAAGAATGTCACGATCAACGAGCCCTTTTTCACCGGCCACTTTCCCGGCCGTCCGATTATGCCCGGGGTCCTGTTGTGTGAAGCCGTGGTGCAGGCCGGTGGCATTCTCGCACGAATGACCGCGCCAGACCCCCAGAAAGATGGACAGATCGCCATGCTCACCGCCTTGGATCACGTGCGGTTTCGCCAGCAAGTTATTCCAGGGGATCAGGTCCGGCTGGAGGTCGAGGCCCTACGCCGCCGCGGCCCGTTCTGGAAAATGCGTGGGGCCGCGCTGGTTGATGGGAAAGTCGCGGCGGAGTTGGAATTTACCGTGGCGTTAGGGACTGAGCCGACCCGCGAGGCGCCCCTGTGACCTTGACCCTGTCCAAGATTCACCCCTCGGCCGTTATCGCCCCTGGCGCGGAACTGGGACCAGAGGTGGAAGTGGGCCCCTACGCGGTCATTGGCCCCCAGGTTCGCATTGGCGCCCGTAGCTACATTGGCCCCCACGCCGTGATCGAGGGACGCACGACGATTGGGTGCGATAATCGCATCTTCCAATTCGCCAGTATCGGGGCCATCCCGCAAGATAAAAAATATCAGGGCGAAAACAGCGAACTGATCATTGGTGATGGGAACGCCATTCGTGAGTTCGCCACGCTTCACCTCGGGACGACGGGGGGGGGAATGGTGACGCGGGTGGGGAACCACAACCTGTTTATGAACTATTCGCACGTGGCGCATGATTGCCGGATCGCCGATTATGTGGTGCTGGCCAACGGGGCGACGCTGGCCGGGCATGTGACCGTGGAAAGTTTCGTGACGGTTGGGGGATTAGTGGCGATTCATCAGTTCACACGGATCGGCGAATCGGCGCTCCTCGCCGGCGGGGCGATGGTCTCACAAGATGTTCCTCCGTATTGCACGGCGACCGGTGATCGCGCGCATCTGCATGGCCTCAATCTGATCGGACTCAAACGGCGCGGGGTATCGGCGGAGGATATTTCGTTACTCAAGAAAGCCTACCGCACGCTGTTCGCGGAAGGTCTGCCACTCAAAGAGGCGTTGGCGCGGGTGCGGGAAGACGCGCCTGCTTCGCCAACGGTGGCACATCTGGTTGAATTCATCGCGGCTTCGCAACGTGGCCTGTGTCGCCCGCGGGGCACTGCTGATCCCGAAGGTGACGGCGAACTCTTCTAGACGCAGAGGTCTCTACTGATGCCGCGGTTAGGACTCATTGCCGGAAACGGACGGTTTCCCCTGTTATTGACCGAAGCGGCCCAACGCGAAGGCGTGGAGATCGTGGCGGTGGCGCACACGGGCGAGACACCAGATGAGATCGCCACGCTGGTGCCAACGGTCACGTGGGTCCGCGTCGGCGAATTAGGCAAAATCATCGAAACCTTTCACCAGGCCGGAGTGACCCAGGCGGTCATGGCGGGCGGAATCAGCAAGGCGGGCGCGTTCGCCCATTTTCAGCCGGATGCGCGGGGCATGGCTTTTATTCGCACCCTGTCCAGCCTCAAGGACGATGTGATTCTGCGCGGCGTGGCGCGCGAGTTGGAGAGCGAGGGGATCGCCGTGGTGGACTCCACCCAGTTGCTCTCGGCGCTCGTGCCGGGGGAAGGGCCACTGACGACGACGGAACCCGATGCGCAACAGTGGGAAGATATTCGGCTCGGCTTCACGGTCGCGAAAGAGATTGGCCGGTGGGATATTGGGCAGAGCGTCATCGTCAAGCGTGGCACCGTGCTCGCGGTGGAAGGGGTAGAAGGGACCAACGCGGCGATTCGTCGCGGAGGCACGTTGGGCGGTGCGGGGACGGTGATCGTCAAAGTCAGCAAACCCCAGCAGGACCTGCGCTTCGATGTCCCCACGATTGGTCCCGACACGGTCGCCGTGATGCAAGAAGTGCAAGCGGCGGTGTTGGCGGTCGAAGCCCACAAAACCCTGGTCTTGGAGCGGACGACGGTTGTCCAGCGCGCGAATGCCGCCGGCCTGCGTGTCGTGGCGCTGGCCGCGCCGGCGTAAACCTTAACGTGCCGAACACTTCGTTACTTCCTAATAAGCAAACAGACGGACACACTATATGAACGGGATACACAAGATGATGCTGCGAACCCTGATTGGCTGCCTGCTATTGCTCTGGGAGACCCCGAGTCACGCGGAGATTGTCGCGAACTGGGAGACGCCAACGAATGAACAGCGCATCACCGGCATTGGTCTGATCGGGGGCTGGGCATACTCGACGACCCCCGATACGCCAGTGACGGTGAAAATCTTTGTGGATGGGGCGGATGCTGGTGACATTGCCTGTTGCGGCGAACGGGCCGATGTGGCGCAGGAGCGCGGCGCGCAAGCGCTCCGCAGCGGCTTTGGCAGTGGAGTGAATTTCAGTAACCTCACCGCGGGGGATCACACGCTCAGGCTGGAAATTCGCGATAACGTGGCCGCGCCAACCATCATCGAACGAAAAATCACCGCGATCCGAGTCGGCGGCTTTTCATTTCTCAACAGTCTGAATCTGTTGACGGCCGAGGCTAATATCGACGGCCAAGAAATCGTCATCAAGAAGGTGCTCGCGCAGGATTCTGGCGAGGCCGGAGATTCCAAGGAAGTGACGGTCCGACTCGCGTGGCAACCAGAGACGCAAACCCTGGCGCTGATTCGCTCGGAAAACAGCGGGACCTCCGCGCAAAGCGCCGCCGCGCCTCAACCTCCGGCGTCCATAGAGCGCATCGTGCGTGCGGAAGGAGAAGCGGATACTATCATCGCGACGTTAGAAAATCCCACGAACTTCGCTTCGTCGACCGTGGGTGGGAAAGGGTTGGTGTCAGGGTGGGTGTTTTCCAACAAGACGGGAGTCTCCATCGCCTCCGTTCACCTCCGGGTGAATGGCGTCAACATCCAGACCATCCCCTGCTGCACGGCCCGCGAAGATGTCGCCAGCGGGTATAAGGATTTTCCCCAAGCCCTGCGCAGTGGATTCGCGGTGATTGTCAATTTCAACGAACTGCCTAGCGCCAAGTATAAAATTGGCGTGGAAATCCGCGATAGTAACGGTGTCTCCAAAATCATCGAGAATGAAACCACGGTCGTGCGTTTAGGTGAGGTCCCTTTCCTTGATGAATTCAATCTTTCGCAAGCGAAGGCGCAGATTGAAGGCGGCTTCGCGCTGTTCCTGGATAAAATTCGCATTCGCCCGCGCGGGAGCACGGAAGTACGCGAGATCGCCGCGCGGTTTCAGTGGCAGCAAAGTTGCCAATGTTTCGTGCCCGAATCGCTGTGTGGCAATGGCGGCATTGAACCTGGTGAGGAATGCGATGGCGCGACCCTGGGTGGAGAAAGCTGTACAAGCCTGGGATTCACCGGCGGATCGCTCACGTGCGCGGAGCTTCCAGCGACCCCGGATTTCGAAGCGGTTCCTCTCTGTTTCTTTGAGACCAAGGCGTGCACCGGAGGGCCCACACTGTATGTGACCAATGTGTTGAGTAATTCCGTCTCCGTCATTGATACGGCGAAAAACGAAGTCACCGCCACCATTCCCGTCGGGCGCGCGCCGCGGGGAATCGCGATCAGTCCAGACGGAGCGACGGCGTATGTGACAGCCGCCAGGGATCATGAGGTGTCCATCGTGGATACCACCACGAACGCGGTGACGACGACCGTGTCGGTCGGAAAATCGCCCCAAGGGGTCGCGGTCTCACCGGATGGCACGAAAGTGTATATCGTGAATAGTCTCGACAATTCAGTCACCGCCTTGAATACAGCGACCAAACAAGTGGTGACCACGATTCCTGTCGGCAAAGAGCCACAAGCGGTGGTCTTCGCGCCGGATGGAAAAACGGCGTATGTCACGAATTTCTCGGACAATACGGTCTCGGTGCTGAACACCGCGACGGATACGGTGCTGGGCACGGTTGATTTAGGGAAGAAGAAAGGACCAAACGGCATCGTGGTCGCGCCGGATGGGAAACGCGCCTTCGTGGTGAATTTCGACGGCGATTCGTTTTCAGTTCTGAATACGGTGGCGAGTCCCGTGGTCGTGAGTGGGGACCCCGTGATCTTCGGCCTTCAACCGGTGAAAATCGCGATCTCCGCCGATGGCACACGCGCCTATATTTCCAGCGTCTTGGAGTCCCTCGTGGGGGTCTTCGATTTGAGCGTGAACCCGATCGCGGCGGTAGCGAGTATCTCCACCTCCTTCGAGCCGGATGGCGTTTTGGTCTCGCCCAAGGGAAAACGGCTCTATGTGGCGGGATATGGTCGGAGCGGAGACGGGCGTGATGTCGATGTGATCAGCACCATCAACGGTGAGCCTGTGACGGAGCGACCGATCCGAGTGGAGAGAGGACCTTTTGCCCTCGCGCTCAAGCCCGCCCCGGCCCCCGCGCCGTAAGCCGCGCGGTTGACTCGGTGGGAGGAAAGTGGCACCATTCCCCGGCCTATTGATCTTTCCTCCCGGTCTTGATGTGGGGCTGTAGCTCAGTTGGGAGAGCGCTTGAATGGCATTCAAGAGGTCGTCGGTTCGATCCCGATCAGCTCCACTTGTCTTTTCAGCCACTTAGCACGTTCGCAACTCAACCACCGTCGTCGCGGGTCCGTATAGGGTCCGTCCGGGGCCGGTCAAAACACCGTTGCGCATCCACTACCCCGCGTTCTGGTTCTTCGTCTCCGCCTCGTGGCGGACCGTGAGGCTCTCATACTCGGTCGGTTGCGCATGCTCCGACACCGGATCGTCAAGCCGGTCCACGGCGGCCCTATTTCCCCCTGGGACCAGATGCCCGTACACATCCACCGTCACGCGGATGGAATGATGGCCCATTTGCTCTTTCACGTAGGCCAAGGATTCGCCTTGTTGAATGAGCAGCGAGGCGAAGGTATGCCGCAAGTCGTGAATCCGTATCCGGCGCATCCCTGCCTTCAGATGGAGTTTCGCCCACACCCGATGCCGGAAGTTCTCCGTGTCCATCATGTTGCCGACTTCGTTGGTGAAGACCCATTGCGGCATCTGTCCCCATCCTTTCTTGAGCGTCTCCTTCTTGCGCTCGACTGACAGCGCCTTCAGGGTGTCGGTCAGGTGCAAGGACATGTCCACACGCCTGCTTTTGCCACTCTTGGGCGTGGTAAGATGGCCGTCTACCCAATTGCGTTGGACAGTGAGAAACCGCCCCTGAAAGTCGATGTCGTTCCACTGCAAGGCCACGGCTTCCCCGATCCTGAGTCCGGTCCGGGCGAGGAGCAAGACGAACGGGTAGGCGGAAGCGAAGTGTTCTTGACAGGTAGCAAGAAGTGAGGCGAGTTCCGCCCGTGTCAAGAAATCAATCTTCTGTTGTTGCGTGCCCTTTTCCTCTCGTGTGGTACGCATGATCCTGATGCAGGGGTTACGGTCGAGATGTCCATCTTCAATCGCATGGTTGAACATCTCGGAGAGCGGCGCGATGTACCCTTTCACTGAGTTGCGAGAGAGACCCGCGTTGAGCTTCTCGTACATGAACCGTTTGAGTTGTTCTCTGGTAATGGCCTTGATGTCGATGTCGCCAAGGAAGGGAAGCCAGTGCACCCGATAGGCCGTTTCATAGTTCGCGTAGGTCGATGTCTTGGTATGCGTTCTGACATACGAATCGAGCCAGGTCTTGTAATAGGCACCAAATGGGAGCCGCTCTTGCTCTTCCTTGGCAATCCCGAAGTCTCCTTCCGCCAGTCTGACCCGGATCGTGCGCGCGAACCGGGTCGCTGTGTCTTTGTCTGGAAAGGCTTTCTTCTTGCGCTTCGCGTTGTGGTCGATGATGACGTACCACCCTGGGCGGTCGGTGCGTTGTCGGACTCGGACAGCCATACATGCTCCTTTCTGCTTTCCGATGAGTGAGGAAGGCGATGTGCGACTAGGGTGCCTGCCAGGTGGACCACGGGGCCGATATAAACACAGAGTGATGTCGTTCATGGGACGTTCCGATTTCCACATCTGAAGTGGGCAACGTGTGAGCGCCCAGTCTCGCACGCCCCACGTGAGTTACGCCGCCTTCGCCATCTTCGGGTGTCGGTACGCTGCTACACAGGATGGGCAAACTTCTGGCCAGCTCAACATGCCTTGCGTCCACGGCCACACCTGCACGCGGTCAGGGTGAGGCTCTCCACAGAGGACAATCCTATCACGCCACATCAAGTGAAACATCGGAAACTGAAGAACAGGGGCTTCTGTCTTTGGCTGGGGAGTGCGGAGGACGTGGAGCGCAACGGCCCCCCCATGTTTGCAGATGCCACCACG
>CAMBFS010000015.1 GCA_945865755.1 Klebsiella pneumoniae | reverse complement strand
TTCCAGTTGGGCGATTTCTTGGTCGATGGCGTTGATTTCAGCCTGTAAGTCTTCTCTGTTCAAAGTCCATAAAGTGTGTGTGTTTAGCGGCTATTTGTCAAGATATTTTGGCGATTTTTCGGGTTGCCTTGGAATTTAAAGTAGATACTAGGCGGTCTAGGGGTTGTCGGCTAAGATCGGCGCACTGATTCTTCCCTGGTGGGGGAACGGAGGGAAGCATGGCCTCTTGTGACCATTTATGTAATGTCGAAGAGCAACTCCGCGAGTTATTGGTTGTGGTCAACGACCATCTGAAGCTCCATGAACCTGACGAAGACGCCTACGGATCTCTGTTGGCCATTGCCTTTCACGTCAATGAAGCGCTGCATGAGTTAGGCTATTTGCTCGATCAAGCGGATGAGGCGGAATCCGTGAACTCGCCGAAAGAGGTTGGACACTAATGGAGTCGCACTCGACCGATGAGGTGAAAAAAATGCCGCGCCTGCTGACCGCGAAGAACGGCTTCGTGTTGCACATCTCTCCGTATGTTGGCCTGACAAAAGTCACCATGTCCAAAACCGCTGGTCCACACCTCGTCTATGGTATTTCGTATGCGTATCCAGAACGGATGCCGATGATGTTAAGCAACTGACTCTTTGCCGAGAGGAGACAACTCCCCTCTTTTTTGATCCGTCACGGGGCATCACGAGAGATGCCCCGCCCGGTGATCCGGCCTTCTCCCCAGGAGGCGTTTCCCCCCTCTCCACAGCCTAGCGTCCCGCCTCCATCCCCTCCAAAAGTGTGCGGTTGAGGTGAGTGTGCTCACGAACATCCGCTCGTGGCTCCACAATTGAGGCATTTGTAACAGGCCCCATTGCGAATCATAATTGAACCACAGTCCGCGCAACTCGGCGCGTCCGACTGTGACTGCCAAGTCATACTAAGAGAGGCGCCAGCCTGCTGTGCCGCGAGAGAAGCTGACCGCAGGGAATCCCCGTGGGAGGGGTGAGAACTCCGAGTGAGCGGCGCGGTGGATGCCGTGCTGCTTTTCGTCGATCCGTTGAGTGGTGCCCTGGCCTGCTCTTGTGGTCCAAGAGTCTGCGCATGCTCAAGTGTACCCCGTGAGGATTCCCTGTGGTCCGACTGCTCCTCTGGGCCCGCTTCCTGTCGTGGGTCTTTGGCGAGGAAGCGCGTGCCGAGGAAACGAAAAATATAATCAGTGAGCGATTTAGCGTACGGAATATCGGGATTCTGGGTGAAGCCCGAGGGCTCGAAACGGACATGGCCAAACTTGCTGACCAGTGCTTCCAGCGGCACGCCGTATTGCAGCGCCAGCGAGGTGAGCGTGGCGATGGTGTCCATCAGCCCGGAAATCGTGCTGCCTTCCTTGGCCATCTTGATGAAAATCTCACCCGGTGTGCCATCTTCATAAAACCCGACGTGGATGTAGCCTTCATGGCCAGCGATGTCGAACTTATGGCAGATCGCTTGCCGATCCATGGGGAGTCGCCGTCGGGTCGGCTCTGGGTCGGCGATCACCACGGGCACTGGTTGAGTCAGGGCTTTCTTGTTGCCCGTGCCCAGTGGCTGGATGCGTTTGCACCCGTCACGATAAATCGCGACGGCTTTGAGTCCCAACCGCCAGGACTCCATGTATGCTTCGCTGATGTCCAGCACGGTGGCCTCGGTGGGCATGTTGATGGTTTTCGAGATCGCGCCCGACAAGAATGGCTGGACCGCGCCCATCATGCGCACGTGACCAAGATAGTGAATGGTGCGGACTCCGCGGTTTGGTTTGAAGGCGCAATCAAACACCGCGAGATGTTCATCGCGCAGGAGCGGCGCGCCTTCAATGGTTTCGTGTTCGTCGATGTATTCGAGGATGTCCTGAATCTCGGTGTTATCGTAGCCCAGCCGCTTGAGTGCGCGCGGGACCGTGTGGTTGACGATCTTGAGCATGCCGCCACCAACTAAGCGCTTGTATTTGACCAGGGCAATGTCAGGTTCGACGCCGGTGGTGTCACAGTCCATGAGGAAAGAAATAGTGCCAGTTGGAGCCAAGACGGTGGCTTGTGAATTGCGGTAGCCAGCCTTGCGCCCGAGAGCGAGTGCTTCCTCCCAGGATTTGCGGGCGTCTGACAGGAGATCAAGCGGGACGAGCGAGGGGTCGAGTGTGTGCGCATACGAACGATGCTTGTCGATCACGTCGAGCATCGGCTCGCGATTGACGGCGTAGCCAGAGAACGCTCCCATCTGTTCGGCGATGCGAGCGGACTGGAGATACCCTTCTCCCGTCATCAATGCGGTAATCGCACCGGAGTATTGACGTCCAGCTTCGGAATCGTAGGGCAGTCCAAGTGACATCAAGAGCGCGCCCAGGTTCGCGTAGCCCAGTCCAAGTTGCCGGAACGCCCTCGCGTTGGCGGTGATTTCTTCCGTGGGATAGCTGGAATTATCAACGAGGATGTCTTGAGCGGTGATGCTGATGTCCACGGCATGCTTGAAGGCGACGGTATCAAACCCGCTATCGTCACGCATGAACTTCAGCAGGTTTAACGAGGCGAGGTTGCAATTGTGGATGATCATCCCCTCGGCGAGCATTGAGTGTGTGACCGGCTCGGAGATGTCGTAGACATCGTCTGCTCCAGACTCTTGAATTTGCTTTATCACGGCCCGCCGACCCGCGTAGTTGTTTCCTTCGAACGGTTGATTCAGGACCTGTTGCGCTTTTGCCTGCTTCTGTTCCGCTAGTGGAAAGCCAATCATCTGGCAGAACTTGTACGCGTGATACCCGTGGATGCTGAGCGTACCTTGAGGATTTTTTCTTCCATCGGGATGCGTCCAGGTGATGGAGGAGCGAATGCCAAAGTCAAAAAGCAGGAGCTGCGTGTCACTGAGGAGTTGGGGCGAACTCGACGCAAGACGCACGAGAAGCAGGTGCGAATCTTGGTCGTGCGAGTCGCGCAAGAAAATAGAACCATCCGCGCTAAAAAGCGCTCCCAAGAAAGCCGCTTGCAGGACTTTGGAGGCCGTGAAGATACGGGTAGGAACGCATTTCCATGGAGCGACTGCGGGTTGAACCCCATGCTCCGCTACGAGCGTCTGAAACGCGCCTTGAGCGGTCGAACCTATTTGCATGACTCCGTTGGCTTGCGTGGAGATGCTGATGGTTTTTGTGCGAGCCTGCGTGTGTTCACCAACAAAGTGATTGAACACGGGGAGTAGGTAATCGGCGGTTGCTTTATCTTGCGGGCCAAAAACCAGACCAAAGGCAGGACGCTGGCCGTCCTGCGAGCAATATCCGTCTCCGAGCATCCATCCCAGCATGTGATGAAAATTGATCTCTTCCCGAGTTGCTTCGGAGTAGTCGAGAGGAGTGGATTGTTTTTGCGTGACAATGGCGTCAGCGCCAACTTGGAGATCACGCACCTCCTTCCAGCCTTCTTCGGTGAGCACTTTGTGGTCCGCGGTCAAGCGGATTTTCTGACCGGTTGACAGTTCAATTTGATAAAGCAGTTTCCGACCCGTTTTGATGACGACAGCGGGTCGAAACGCGAGCTGGCGCGCATGGACATCCGCTGGTCGGTACCCACGCTTTCCCTGACGTGGGACTGCGGCGTGTTCCGAAAGCAATTCAGTCTTGACGAAAATGGGTTCTCCCGCTTCTTGGCGACGATACAATTCCGCGACGGGAAGCAGTCCCTGTTTCGTTGAAATCCTGACTTCTGGCCCCATGCATGCACTATTGTCTAGGTGCATGTACTCCGCACAAGGATTACTTGCGTTAATACGATCGGTATTCGGACACGTATGCCACGCATTGATGGTGGTATCGAACTGCATCCCTGGGTCGCCGCATTGCCATGTCGCTCCGCAGATTCTTTGCAAGAGGTCGCGCGCGCGCACGGTCTCGCAAATTTCACCGGTGGTGATGTATCGTGTTGACCAGGTGCGATCCTCGATCACCGCCTTCATGAACTCGTCGGTGACGCGCACGGAGTTGTTGGCGTTTTGGAAGAAGACGGAGTTGTACGCCGCCCCGTCGATCGAGCCGTCGTACCCCGCGTCGATGAGCGTCCAGGCTTTCTTTTCTTCCTCGGCTTTGCATTGGATGAATTCCCCAATGTCAGGATGATCGGCGTCGAGCACGACCATTTTCGCGGCCCGGCGGGTTTTGCCACCGGACTTAATGACGCCCGCCGAGGCGTCGGCGGCGCGCATGAACGAGACGGGTCCTGATGCCGTTCCCCCTCCGGCCAAACGTTCCCTGGAGGAGCGAATCTTGGACAGGTTCACGCCAGAGCCGGAGCCGCCCTTAAAAATCACCCCTTCTTTGCGGTACCAGTCGAGGATCGAGTCCATTTTGTCCTCGACGGAGAGGATGAAACAATTATGGACGAGGACCGCATTGGTCAGGTAGTGGCTGCTGAGCGTCTGAATGTCGTAGACGTCCATCCCACCAATTGGTGAGATCGTCTCAATGGTGGAAAAGCGGACTTCTGGACAGTCTTTGCCGCTCAAGTCGAGGGATTCCTGGAGTACCGCTTGTTTTGGCTCGGACAGAAAACCAATCCGCTGAGCGAACTGAAGACGTTCCGAAAGGATGGCGATGTCGAGGTCCCAGAGGTCCAGACGATCTTCGCGTTTTTCTTCCTTTTTTCTCAGACGAGAATAAATGCCCACGCGGGTCAACAACACTTGGAGTTCCGCCATCCAAGTCTGGGAAATAGTGGCGACCCCGATGCGCGCGCTCGGCGCTTGCACGGTCACATAGCCATCGGCCTGAAAGACGCTCTTCAAGTAGGCGATGACAGCGTCGTTTGATGCGGTCCAGAGTCGTTCAGGCACGCGGATTTCCGTTTTCCGGCGTAACAGGTCGTAGCGCTCGACAAATGGTCGGAGCGCTTCGCCATACAGACGGATACGTTGCACATGGAGTTTGTCACTCTTGGTTTCGACTTCTCGCGTGTGCGAATGGTGGTTTGGAAAAACTTTGTCCAGGTGTTGCATGACCCATTGGAACTCGCCTTCATTGGCCGTCATGAATTCCAACGTTAAGGAGCGATTGGTTCCTTCTTCGTATTGGCCCACGAACCCATCGGCTTGCAGCCATCCCGCGAGCGCGGCTTCGGAGATTTCGATCTCGGACCCTGGCGGGGTGATGGTTTCAGGCGTGTGCGGGTAGACCCGCATCACCATGCCCGGCCGCAGTTCATCGACGCGCATCCACTGCAGGGTTTGTGTTCGCCGTACGTCATGCGCGCAGACGAGATGGTCTCCGGTGGCTTCGACTGAGAATCCGTCGTTCAATTGAACGCGATACACGGGTTTTTGTCCGTTGTGTTTGACCGCGACGACTTGTGTCAGCCCATTCTCATCGTAGACCGGCAGGCCGATCATCTCTTTCTCAACGATTTCACCGATGGGCATGGGACCAAAGACCGTGTTGATGAGCGCATGGTAGGGTTGGCACGCGCTGCACTGCGGATGAGGCTCAACTCCAACATTGAACCAGACGGGACTGTTGAAGGCGAGTTTTTGATGGAGCAGTAAGTGGGTGAGTTCCTCGGAAAAAATGCTGGCGTCTTCCTCGGTGGTGAAGTAGCCATCCTTGCGGCCCCAGTTGGTCACGGTATCGACGACTCGGCCAATCAGTTGCTTGACGCTCTGTTCACGTTGCGGGGTGCCGAGCTGACCGCGAAAGTATTTCGAGACGACGACGTTGGTGGCGAGTTGCGACCACGGCTTGGGAATCTCCACATCGAGTTGCTCGAAAACGGTTTCCCCTTTTTCTCCGGAGATGACCGCGCTGCGCTTTTCCCACTCCACTTCGTTGTAGGGGTGGACGCCGGGGCGAGTGAAATACCGCTTCATGGTGAGGCCACGACGTGGCGCCGCGGCCTGGTCTTCGCTTGGTAGTCTTGGTGCTGGTTGGGTGGTGTCCATAGTGACTTTCTTTCGTGATTTTTCCGCCATACCCCCTCCTCCGCTGCTCGTTTTTTAGTGTGGACACATTGACAAGGTGATTCGCGTGGAGATATTCACTACCACAATATGTGGTGTTGTCAAGTAAAAAATGCCCCTATGACTAGTGGTCTGAATTTGCTAGCCTTTCTCCAGCGAATTTCCCGCGTAAGGTGTTGATCGTATGGACGCCGACAAAAAACCGATGTCATGGATCCCCGCCAATGCCGTCTTGACGACGATGTTGTCACAGCTTGTGCCACCGCAACGGTGGAATGAATATCGCGTGTGGGAGGTCTGGGACGAGGTGGTGGGCGAGGCCCTGGCTCGGAAAGCCTGTCCGAGCAGCATTCGGAACGGAACACTCTTTGTGATGGTCTCGCATCCGGTCCTGATCCAGCAAATGCAGTTCACGAAAGCGACCTTACGAGATCGTCTCAATCAACAACTCGGTGCCCAGGTCGTGCGCGATATTCGCTTTGTCATTGGCCGTGTCAGTGAGCGGGCGCTCCGCCACAATAGTCCCGCTCAGCGCCCGCTTCCGGCCTATACTGAAATTACCCTGCCGCCGTTGGGCCGTCCTGACCTCGAAGCGGCATTCCGGAGGCTTCTTGAGGCGCGACGAAAACGACTACTCCAGAAAGGAGAACGCGATGACGGAGTCACTCCTAGAGAGCCCGGCAAAACGATGTAGCCGGCTCTTTCGCAAAGCCGGAGTGTTCCTGGCAAAGGGGCAGCTTGAGGAGGCGTTGGTGGCCTTACGCGCAGGCGAGGCGTTTGCCCTCGCCGTGGGAGACCTGGAAAAGCTGACGTTGTTTCGTGAGGAAATACTTCAGTGCGAACAGCGTCGGAGTGAGCGCCACTCAACCGAGGAAACCTAATGTCCACCCGCATTGCTCCACGACTGTACAGCGAACGCGACCTATGGCGAAGCGGCTTACGCTTAGTGGCCGGTGTCGATGAAGTTGGCATGGGTCCTTTGGCGGGACCAGTGGTGGCCGCGGCGGTGATTTTTCCGCCACACCACGAGTGCGACAGTGATATCCCCGCGTCACTGCCGCAAGGCGTGCGCGACTCCAAGATGCTCACCCCCAAAGCGCGCGAACGGCTTGACACGGAAATTCGCCAGGTCGCGCTTGGTGTGGGGGTTGGCATGGTTGAGGTCGAAGAGATCGACCGCATCAATATCTATCAGGCGGGGCTCAAGGCCATGCGGCTCGCCCTCGATGCCCTTTCTACTTTTCCCGAGCATGTGTTGGTGGATGGTCGTGCCTTGAAAAACCTACCCTGTCCGTGTTCCGTTTTCATCAAAGGCGATCGTGATGTGTATTCCATCGCGGCGGCTTCCATTATCGCCAAGGTCTATCGTGATCGGCTGATGATTGATCTTGATCGCCAGTATCCCGAATATGGCTTTGCGCGACACATGGGATATGGCACTGTCGCCCATCGTGATGCTCTGCGACGCTTCGGTCCCGCCCCGGTGCATCGACGGTCATTTCGCTTGCTCTAAGTCCCGGGCGTCGGCGGTTCATGCGACGTTCGTTCCCGCCCCCCAATGCCAAACTCTTGGGGAGAGCGCTATACTGCACGTCGGAGAGGAGGATGCGTATGTCCATTGAAGTGCAAATGCCCCGCCTGAGTGACACGATGGAGGAGGGAAAAATCCTCAAGTGGTTGAGAAAGGTGGGAGACAAGATCGAAGTCGGGGACATCATCGCGGAGGTCGAAACCGACAAAGCCGATATGGAGATGGAAGCACTTGATGCCGGGGTCCTCACCGAGATTCGTGTGCAAGAGGGCGAGAGTGTGGCGGTGGGAGCGGTGATCGCCGTCTTAGGCGAGGCTGGCGCGGGAGTCGCCGCTCCCGAACCTCGGAAGACGGAGGCGCTAAAACCGCCAGTTGTTGCGCCTCCAGTGGCAGCGCCAGTCACTTCAGCAGAGCGAATTCCCGTGGATGTCGCCGCCCCACCGGCCTCACCTCCTCCAAAAGTACGCGAGTTACGCGAGTCGCGTCCACGTCGTGAAGAACGAGAGCCCGCCTCGTCAGAGGCGCGGATGTCCGCCTCACCGGTTGTGCGGCGGATGGCGGAAGAACATCATATTGATCTGCGACAGGTGCGTGGCAGTGGCCCAGGCGGGCGCATTGTGAAGCAGGATGTTGAGGCGTTGCTGGCGCAATCGTCACCGCCGGCCGTGCGAGTGCGGACTTCAGCGGCACCCCTGCCGACCAGCGCGCCAGCCTCCGCGCTGGTCGCGAGAAAAGAAACCTTTTCGCGGATGCGAGCGACGATCGCGAAACGCTTGACCGAGAGCATGCGCGACATTCCCCATTTCTATGTCACCTGCGAAATCGATATGTCGGAAGCCGTCCGATTGCGGAGCGCGCTCAAGGCCAGCGATCGAGTCGCCGCTGATGTCACGTACACGCACTTTCTCGTCAAGTCGGTGGCGATTGCCCTGGAGCGGCATCCACGCCTCAACGCGTCGTATGTGGAAGAGGGTCGTGAATACAAGGCGGACATCAACATTGGACTCGCGGTGTCTCTGGATGATGGGTTGATTGTTCCCGTGTTGCATCACTGTAACACCTTGTCGCTACTTGAGATCGCGGCGCGGGCCAATGCGTTGGTGGAACGGGCGCGCGCGGGGAAACCGAGCGGTGATGATCTCTCCGGCGGCACGTTCACGATCTCCAACATGGGCATGCTCCCGATCGAGCATTTTACCGCCATTATCAATCCGCCGCAGGGCGCGATTTTGGCGACCGGGGCGATCAAGGAGCGCGCGGTCGCGCGCAACGGACAACTCGCTGTCGCGCATACGATGATGGCGACCCTCTCGTGTGACCATCGCATCCTCGACGGGGTGACTGGTGGGCAATTTCTCACGACGCTCAAGCAACTCCTGGAAAATCCCGTCGGACTGATGGTGTAGAGGACAACATGGAACGATACGATCTGGTGGTGATTGGTGCTGGCCCTGGCGGCTATGTCGCGGCGATTCGGGCCGCTCAGCTTGGGCTCAAGACCGTGGTGGTCGAGAAAGACCGTCCGGGTGGGGTGTGTCTCAACTGGGGCTGCATTCCCTCGAAAGCGTTGCTGACCTCGGCGGAACTCTACGAGAATCTGAAAGAGAGCGAACGGCATGGGATCAAGGTCAATGGCCTCTCGGTTGATTACGCGCAGGTCATCAAGCGGTCGCGCGAGGTGGCGGATCGCTTAGCCAAGGGCGTTGAATTTTTACTCAAGAAGAATCGCGTCCCACTCATTGCTGGCACGGGTCGGCTTGAGAGTAAGAACCGCGTGGTGATCGAGACGCCTGGAAAAGGTACGCAGCAGGTTGAGGCTGACCGTATTCTCATCGCGACCGGGTCAAAGGAACGGACGTTACCGGGGTTGGAAGTGGACGGTAAACAGATTCTCACCAGTTATGAGGCGTTGGTTGATACTGAGATGCCCGATGCGATCGTGATTATCGGGGGTGGGGCGGTGGGTGTTGAGTTCGCCTATATTTACAGTGCCTTTGGGTGTCGCGTGACCGTGGTCGAAATGGAGAAGCAACTGCTCCCCGGTGTGGATATTGAAGTGGCGCGCGAACTGGAGAAGGCGTTCAAGAAAAAAGGGATCGAGGTGTTGACCGGGACGAAGTACCACGGGGTCGAGAAGTTTCCCGGTCGGGTGGAACTCGTGCTTGAGAGCGAGGGTGATCTGAAACGACGCACGGCCAATAAGGTGCTCGTGGCCGTTGGCCGCGCGCCGCTGAGCGCGGGACTCGGACTGGAAGCGCTGGGTGTTGAGTTGCATCGTGGCTACATCAAAGTTGATGACCGGATGCGGACGACTTGTGACACCGTGTATGCGATTGGTGACATCAACGGTCCGCCATTGCTCGCCCATGCCGCGTCCGAGGAAGGCATCGTGGCCGTGGAATGCATGGCCGGGAAACGCGAGAAGGGGATCGATCATTCGCACATCCCGGCCTGTGTGTATGCGCAACCCGAAGTGGCGGTGATGGGTCTCACCGAGGAGCAAGCAAGGGAAAAAGGCCATGAGGTAAAGGTCGGCAAATTCCCTTTCCTCGCCTCCGGCAAAGCGATCGCGGCTGGCCATGAAGAAGGGTTTGTGAAATTGGTGGTTGATAAGGAGTATGGCGAGATTCTGGGCTGCCATATTATCGGCCACGGAGCGACTGACCTCATCGCGGAAATTTGCCTCGCGCGCACGCTGGAAGCGACGACGACGGAAATCGCGGGCACCGTGCACGCCCATCCCACGATGTCCGAGGCCATCATGGAAGCCGCGCTGAATGCCGAGGGCCGAGGGATCAATTTCTGAGGGGAAAGTTGAGGAAAAGTTCGGGGTTCGGAGTTCGGGGTCCCTTCTTTCGATACGAGATCCTGAATTTATTACGCGCAGCTTGACTTTTTCAACTCTTCACTACCCCGATGGTTCTCCATTGTTTCGACCTCGGCTGTCTCGAATATACGTGTGCGCTGGCCATGCAGGAGGAGGTGCTGCATCGACGATGTGAGCGGGTGGGGGAGGATACGCTGTTGCTGGGTGAACATCCGCCGGTGTTCACGTTAGGGCGAGGCGCGGAGGAGAAAAATCTTCTCACCCCACGTGATGTTCCTGTCCATCGCGTCAGCCGGGGAGGGGAGGTCACGTTCCACGGCCCGGGCCAGCTCGTGGGGTATCCACTGATCGACCTCACGAACCATGGACGAGACGTGCATCTGTACCTTCGTGGACTGGAAACAGTGTTGATTGAAGTGTTGGCGACGTATGGTATCGCGGCGCATCGCGAGGCGGGAAAAACTGGCGTGTGGGTCAACGAGAAGAAAATCGCGTCGATTGGGGTCGGCGTTCGCCGGTGGGTGACGTACCACGGCTTCGCGCTCAATGTGACCACCGATCTCTCGTACTTCGCTGACATCGTGCCGTGCGGGTTGGTTGGCGTGCGGATGACCTCAATGGCGGAGGTGCTGAATACGCCTATGGATATGGCTTCCATCAAATCTTTCGTGGCGGCGACCTTCGCCCGCTATTTCGGATACAAGGACATGATATGGCAGACGGATTTACCGACACATTCGTAGCTTCCGAACCCCGAACCCCGAACCCCGAACCCCGAATCCCGAGGCGGCATCCCGACTGGATCAAAGTGCGGATGCCTGGCGGGCCAGGCTATACCAAGACCAAGGCGATTGTTTCAGCGTTCAAGCTCAACACTGTCTGCCAAGAGGCCCAGTGTCCGAATATCGCCGAATGTTGGGGACATGGGACGGCGACGTTCATGTTGATGGGCGAGGTGTGTACGCGCAATTGCCGCTTCTGCGCGGTTTCCCACGGGCGCGTGGCGACCCTCGACCCGGAGGAGCCACGACGCGTGGCTGAAGCGGCACTCAAGATGGGACTGTCGCATATTGTGGTGACGTCGGTGAATCGGGATGACCTCCTTGATGGGGGCGCGTTCCATTTCGCTGAAACTGTACGAGCACTCAAAGCCCTCAAGCCTGACTGCACGATAGAGGTGTTGACCCCGGATTTTCAGGGAAACGAGGATGCCGTCGCGACAGTGGCGCGGTCGCCAATTGCAATTTACAACCACAACACCGAAACCGTCCCACGCCTGTACAAACGTGTCCGTCCTGGAGCGAAATACGAACGTTCACTGCGAGTGTTGCAACGAGCGAAAGAAGTCCGTGCTGACCTCAAGACCAAAACCGGGCTGATGCTCGGCCTCGGTGAGACCTACGAGGAACTTTTGACGGTCTTTGGTGATCTGCGCGCGGTGGGGTGCGACATCCTGACGCTCGGCCAATACCTCCGACCATCGAAAGATCAGCTTCCCGTTGAACGCTATGTCCATCCCGACGAGTTCGTGGCTCTACGCGAAGAGGCGCTCGCTCTGGGCTTTCGCCATGTCGAGTCAGGTCCGCTGGTGCGGAGTTCGTATCATGCGTGGAAGCATGTGTAGGAAGCGTGGAATCATTTTATAGCAGGAGGAGTGGCCGATGGTGGAAAAGGTCTACGAGACCGCGTTACGCCAGTTTGATCAGGCCGTGCAACACCTCGATCTCAATCCTGGGATCGTGCAATATCTGCGCATGCCCAAGCGGGAGCTGTGTGTCAATTTTCCGGTGGAAATGGACGACGACTCCGTGCGGATGTTTACCGGGTATCGCGTGCATCACAGCACGGCTCTCGGCCCGACCAAGGGCGGGATTCGCTATCATCCGGGGACGACATTGGACGAGATGCGGGCGCTGGCCATGTGGATGACCTGGAAATGCGCTGTCGTTGGTATCCCGTATGGCGGCGCGAAAGGTGGGGTTATTTGCGATCCCAAGGCGCTGTCGCTCCGTGAACTCGAAAACCTCACGCGTCGGTACGCGACCGAAATTAGTGTGCTGATGAGCCCGCAAGGCGATATTCCCGCCCCGGATGTTGGGACTGGAGAGCGCGAGATGGCCTGGATCATGGACACCTACTCCATGCACCACGGGTTTTCGGTTCCCGCCGTGGTGACGGGAAAGCCGCTTGCCATTGGTGGGTCGCAAGGCCGCGCCGAAGCCACCGGACGGGGTGTGGTTGTGACGACCATCGAAGCATTGAAACGGCAGAACTTGACTATGGAAGATGCGCGCATCGTTGTCCAGGGTTTCGGGAAAGTCGGCGCTCCGGCCGCGTATCTCGCGCAAGAGCGTGGCGCCAAGATTATCGCGGTGAGTGATGTTGACAGCGGACTGTATAATGCGCGCGGCCTCGATATCCAAGATGTGCGCGCGCATTTCGCCGCGCACTGCACGCTCACCGGATATCCCAAAGGTGAGTCGATCTCGAATGCGGACCTCTTGGAACTCGACTGTGACGTGCTGATGCCCTGTGCCATGGAGAATCAGATTACCGCCGCGAATGCGCCGCGTGTCAAAGCGCGGATCATCGCCGAAGGAGCCAATGGTCCGCTCACCCCCGAGGCGGATGAAATTTTATTGAAGAAGGGCGTCTTCATCATTCCCGATGTCTTGTGCAACGCGGGAGGTGTGACGGTATCGTATTTTGAGTGGGTGCAAGACCTGCAGTCGTTCTTTTGGGGAGAAGACGAGATCAACGAACGGTTGCGTCGCATCATGGTCCGCAGTTTCAACCAAGTGATGCTGGTGGCCCATGAGAAGAAGCTGGATATGCGGACCGCCGCGCAAGTGCTGGGAATTCAGCGGGTCGCTGAAGCCATGCAGTGGCGTGGGATTTATCCATAGGCCAGGTTACGGCTTGTTGGGCAACTTGGCCTGTGCGAGGTCCGCGACCACGACCTGGAGCATCTGGTCGAGGTGGAGGTAACTCTTCGCCGCCGCATGCACCTGTTCACGGGTGATGCCGCCAATGATTGTTGGATAGCGGTCGGGGTAATCAAGGCCAAGCTCGTGGAACTCGAGCACCGGCAAGAGTGAGGAGACGTCGCGGTTCGAGACGAGCCGGAGCGGGAAACTGTTAATGAGATAGGACTTGGCGGCTTCGAGTTCCTTGTCGGTCGGTCCCTCTTCCGTGAAGCGACGAATCACTTGCATCGTTTCATCCAGCGCATGAGTCGCGCTTTCATTTTTGGTCTGTAACGAGACCGTGAATGGCCCCGCATGTTTGCGCGCGCTAAAGCTACTGCCAACGTGGTAGACGAGTCCGAGTTCCACGCGAATCTTGTCCATCAGCCGAGAACCGAACCCACCCGCGCCAAGAATGTAATTCATCACCTGCACGGCGTAATAGTCCGGGTTGGCGCGTGTGATCCCCACGTGCCCTAAGACCACGGTGGCTTGCGTGACTTTTTTCTCGAGAGCAATACGTTCGGGTTTTGGTTGCTGCTCTTCGGGCCACGCGGTCGCCGGAATGTCGCCGCTCTGCCACTTCGCGAAGTGCTTCTGTAAAAGCTCGACAATCTGGGCTTGGGTGATGTCGCCGGCCGCGGCGATAATGGCATTATTCGGGCGGTAATAGGTTTGGTGATACCGCACGACATCGGCACGTGTCACTTTCGCGATCGAGGCGGGTTGCCCTTCGACAAGGCGTCCATACGGATGTCCCGGATATAATTTTTCTAGAAAGGCGCGTTGGGCGACCCACCCTGGATCCTCTTCCTGACTTTTGAGACCGCCAAGCACTTCGGTCCGTTTCTTGTCCAACTCGGTTTCGGGGAACGTTGGCGTCAAGATGACCGCGGTGAGCAACGACAGCGCGGCGTCGAGGTTCTTGGTGAGCGTCGTGAGCGTGATGGTCGTGGACTCAAGGTCGGCTCCCACGCCTAATGAAGCACCGAGAAAGTCGAGTTCCTCGGCCAGCGCTTGGGCGGTGTATTGCTGGGTGCCGCGAGTGAGTAATTCCGCTGCAAGATTGGCGACCCCTTCTTTCCCCGTCGGGTCAGAGGCCGCGCCGCTCTTGAGCAAGATGTTGAAGATGACCATCGGCACGCCGGGCCGTTCAGCGACCAATAACGTGGCGCCATTATCAAGGACCGTTCGCGTGCCGAGGGGGGCGGCGTGGGCGAGTGGGGAGAAGAGCACGGTGACGAGGACACTCAGTGTGAGAAAGGTATTTTTCATGACAAGCACTCCGAATACTGAGGAGCCGAACAGATAAGAGGGGAGGCGCGTTCGCTGTTTGCCGCGGGGCATTTTATTTAATGGACCGCCCCGCGACCGAGCCCGCTGCCTGGTGCTTCTCGCACGGGCGCCCCTTCCGGGATCAGCAACCCAACCGTGCGATTTTCCTCGGTGAGGTAGGTCTTGGCGACTCGTTGCAGATCTTCGGCGGTGACGGCGCGAATACCGGGAATGACTTTCTGAATCAGCGACCAATCCCCCAACGAGGCATATTTTCCGATCTGCCTGGCCCTATAGAACAACGAATCTTGTCCGTATGCGAACGAGGATTCGACGAGATTCTTCGCCCGTTCCAGTTCCTTGGCGCTGACCAATTGGGTTTTGAGTTTTTCCACTTCTTGGTACAGCGCGGCCTCGGCGTCTTGCCAGGATTTCCCAGGCGCGACCCGCATGGAAAGGGTAAACAACGACGGGTCTTGCGAGGTCCGGTCATAGTCGGCATCGGCGCCCAGGACGAGCGCTTTGTTTTCGACGAGGATCGTTTGTAAGCGGGAACTGCGCCCTCCCGCCAATACGACGGACAGGAGCGAGAGTGGGAATCCGTCATCGTTTTTATAGTTGGGGGCGTGATACCCGGCTACATACACCGGGAGTGAGGCTGGTCGCTTGAGCGTTACGCGGCGCTCTCCGCGTTGCGGTGGCTCTTGCGAGGTCACTTTCGGCGCGGGCGGGCCAGATGGGACCGCGCCGAAGGTCGATTGAATCTTGGGCAGTAGGGTGCTGGGAGTGATGTCCCCGGCGACCACGAGGATGGCGTTGGCGGGCGTGTAAAAGATCTGGCGGTAGTTCTTGACATCATCAAGGGTCATCGTCTCGAGGTCACTCATCCACCCGACCGTCGGCCAGCCATACGGGTGGGCGGTAAAAGCGGCGGCGCTCAGTTGTTCGTACAGATCGGCGGCGGGTTCATCGGCGGTGCGCATGCGCCGTTCTTCCATGACGATTTTCTTCTCAGCCGCGAATCCGGTGTCATCGAGTGTGAGATTGGCCATGCGGTCCGCTTCGAGTTCCAGCAGGAGATCCAGATGCGCGGATGCTGCGTTCTCAAAGTACACGGTTTGGTCGTCAGAGGTGGAAGCATTGAGCGAGCCACCTTTTTCTTGCACTAAACGGGGAAATTCCCCTTTGCCGTATTTGGGCGTGCCACGAAACATCAAATGCTCAAGGAGATGGGAGACGCCAGTGATACCCGGACGCTCGTTGCGCGATCCCACCTTGTACCAGACTAGGACCGACACGACTGGTGCGCGGTGGTCTTCAAGCATGAGGACCGTGAGACCATTGGTGAGCACTTCCTGAGTGACGTTCCAGTCCTTGTCGGCGGCCGAGAGCGGAGCGGTCCAGCCGAGCAGGAGCGCGAAACAGAGGAGGAAGAGGGGGCAGTGAAAAAGAGCATTGCCGGGCTGTGTCATGTACATACCTCCATCACATCAATCACTATAGTGAGCGGGAAGAAGGACCGCGCGCAAAAGAAGCGATATGGGAAAGGGGGCTCTCCTGGAAAGAGAGCCGTGGGGACACGAATCAACAGAGAGAAGAGAAAGTCATCCACTCGGTTAGTAGACCCACTTCCCTTTGGTGAAACGGAAGATTTCCTTGACCGGGATGGTTTCCACCTGTTCAAAGGGACCTTGGGTTGCCGCCTCTTTGGTTTTCCCGGTACACCGCAAGGTTCTTTCATAGTAGGTCAGGGTGCCAATGAACGGAGTCTCCGGTGAAGTGGTTTTTTTGACCGCGACGAAGCGTTGGGGCAGGTAGCCGACATATTCCGCTGAAAAACTTTCTTCATGATACGTCCAGGCGCCAGTGAGCGGGGGCTCTGTTGAGGTGGTCTTCTTGACTGCGATGAAACGCCGCGGCAGATAGCCAACATATTCCGCCGAGAGACTTTTGTTACTGTGCGAGACTTTGAGCTGTTCCTGACGATGATACTCTTCTGCTTCCGCTAGTTTTTTCATCCAGTCCAGCGTGAACGTCTCGAAACTAGAGTGCACGGCGGCTTCATCAATCACGACCGGCGCGGATGGTGTTTTCTTGGTCGAGGCTTTGGACCTTGTGGATTTGGCTTTCGATGATTTGGCTTTCGTCGATTTTCGGACCGAGGTTTTTGCTTGAGACTCCGCGAGCACGAGATGTGGAACCGCGAGCAGCAAAAAGCTGATGCAGAAAAGAAAGAACAGCCGCTTCCAACTTGTGTTGCCCGTTTTCATACGCAAACTCCCCCGGCGGAAAGACCGGTTCCGTCTAGCAGAAATGTCCCATAGCGAAAAGGGGGGACATCGTCCGCGACTAGGGTTGCTCGTGGCGGAGCGCCGCCAGCCCAGGCAGATCGCCAGCTTCGAGAAACTCTAAAGAGGCGCCGCCACCGGTGGAAATATGACTGATCTTGGCCGCGAGCCCTGCTTGTGTCAGTGCCGCGACGGTGTCTCCGCCGCCAGCGACACTATAACAATCCGTGGCGGCGACGGCTTCAGCCAGGGCGCGAGTCCCTTGATCGAACGGTGGTATCTCGAAGACGCCCATCGGACCGTTCCAGAGCACGGTATGTGCTGAACGTACCGCATCGCAAAACGCGGCGATGCTCCGCGGTCCGATGTCCACACCGAGACGATCATCTGGAATGTTCGGCCCTGTCGTCGGTGCCGAATTTACCCCCGCCTGGAGTTCCGCGGCGATGATATGGTCTTGTGGGACGAGAATCGTCACTCCCCGTTTGGCGGCTTCACTGAGAGTCGCCTTGACCTCAGCGATCTTGTCGGGTTCCACCAGGGATTTGCCAATGCGCACGCCTTGCGCTTGCAGCAGCGTGTAGGCCATCGCGCCACCAATGATGATGGTGTCGACACGCGACAGCAAGCTGCCGATCAGTCCAATTTTATCGGAGACCTTGGCGCCGCCGAGAATGGCGACAAACGGATGGGCTGGATGTTCAAGCAGGCGCGAGAGGGCGGTCACCTCTTTTTGCATCAGAAAGCCAACGCCTTTGTCGGAGACGTAAGGGACCATCCCCACCACCGACGCATGCGCGCGATGGGAGGAACCGAAGGCATCGTTGATATACACGTCGGTGAGGTTGGCCAGGGCTTGGGCGAAGGTCGGGTCGTTCTTTTCTTCTTCGGCATGAAAGCGGAGATTTTCCAGTAACAGCACCTCACCATTTGTCAGGCGTGAGACGCGCTCTTGGACAGGAGGACCGACACAGTCGGGTGCGAGTGAGACCGGGCTCGCGAGTAACGTGGCTAACCGTTCGGCGGCGGGTCGCAGACTGAAAGCGGGATCGACTTTCCCCTTGGGGCGTCCCAGATGTGAAGCGAGCAGGATCTTCGCGCCTTGCTGACGAGCATACTGAATCGTCGGGAGTGCTTCGCGAATGCGGGTGTCGTCGGTGACCGCGCCGCTTTTGTTGAGTGGAACATTGAAATCGACGCGGATGAAGACGCGTCTGCCTGTCAGCGGTAGCTGCTCAATCGTGGTGAACGACATGATATGGGGTTCCTCATTCATTCGCGCCGCAAGTCGCGGATGTCTTTCTGATATGTTTGCTTGTTGAGAGGGAGGCGTTCAGCCTCCCGTGGAACCCAGGAGAGGGGAGCCCTGGAGAGTCTTCTGAGTCGATTCAGAAGATGGGCTCCCCTTCGCTAGGTGTTCTTGTCTGGTCAACGACAGAAAGCTGAGAGCTGACCGCCGATGACCTACGAAGAGACCGTGAGCTGTGGGAAACTCGTCGGTTTCGCGTCGATAGGAATCGCGGCGGGTTCGAGGGCGAGGTCGAGGACATCGTCCATCGTTTCCACGAAGCGGAATTTCATTTCCTTTTGCACGTTGGCGGGAATATCTTCCAGGTCCTTTTCATTCCGTTTTGGCAGAATGATGGTGGTAATGCCTGCCCGTCGGGCCGCCAAGACTTTTTCTTTCACGCCACCAATCGGCATGACCTTCCCACGCAGAGTAATTTCTCCCGTCATCGCCAAATGCGAGTGGATTGGCCGCCCAGTTAATAAGGACGCGAGCGAGGTGGCCATGGTGATGCCGGCGGACGGGCCATCTTTGGGAATCCCGCCAGCGGGGACATGGAGATGGAGATCGCAGTTCTCGAAGAAGTCTGGGGCGATGCCCAGACGATCGGCTCGCGAGCGAATGTAGGATAACGCGGCCTGCGCGGACTCCTTCATCACGTCGCCGAGATGTCCGGTAATAGTCAGCCCTTTTTTGCCAGCCATCTTGGTCGCTTCAATGAAGAGAATCTCGCCGCCATTTGGGGTCCACGCGAGCCCGGTCGCTACTCCCGGCTCTTGCGTGCGTTCGGCTACTTCGGAGAAATACTTCTCCGCGCCCAGCAATTCACGCACCTTGGCCGCGTCGACAATCACTTTGTCCGTTTTGCCTTCGGTAACGCCACGCGCGACCTTGCGACAGACACTGCCTAGTTCGCGTTCCAGATTGCGCACGCCAGCCTCATGCGTGTAATTCCGCGCCAGCGACAATATCGCATCGTCCTCGAAGGCGATATTCGCATCCACCAAGCCGTTCTCCTTGATCTGTTTCGGGACCAAGTGGCGTTTGCCGATTTCGAGTTTTTCTTCCTCGGTGTAGCCTGCCAGTTCAATAACTTCCATCCGATCCCGGAGCGCCGGTGGCACGGGTTCCAGGTAGTTCGCCGTGGTGATGAACATGACCTTGGAGAGGTCGAACGGCACATCAAGGTAATGGTCGGCGAAGGTGAAGTTTTGTTCGGGGTCGAGCACTTCGAGCAGTGCCGAGGCTGGATCGCCCCGGAAATCGGTGCCCAACTTGTCAATCTCATCAAGCATGAACAAGGGGTTATTAGAACCCGCCGTGCGGAGGGACTGGATAATCCGTCCAGGCAGCGAGCCGATGTAGGTGCGACGGTGGCCGCGAATTTCCGCTTCATCCCGAACGCCACCGAGGGAAATCCGGACAAAACGACGGCCTATCGCTCGTGCGATGGAGCGGCCCAAGGATGTTTTGCCGACTCCTGGCGGACCGACAAAGCAGAGGATGGGGCCTTTAGGATCTTTTTTTAGTTTGCGAACCGCGAGGTATTCGAGAATGCGGTCCTTGATCTTTTCTAGGTCATAGTGATCTTCGTCGAGGACCTGGCGAGCATGGAGAATATCGAGGTTGTCTTCGGTTGAAATCGACCACGGCAGATTAACCAAACATTCGAGATACGTGCGGACCATCGAATGCTCGGCGGATTCTGGTGGAATCAAGCGTAGCCGTTCCAGTTCATTATCGGCGGCTTTGCGCGCCTCTTCGGGCATCTTGGCGTCTTCGATCTTCTTGCGCAGGTCTTCGATTTCGTTCGAGCGCGTATCCCCTTCGCCTAGCTCTTTCTGAATGGCGCGCATCTGTTGGCGTAGGTAAAATTCTTTCTGGTTCTTGTTTAGCTCGCTTTGGACCTGGGTCTGAATCTTGTTGCCCAGCTCGACGAGTTCAATTTCGCGGCTGAGGATGGTGGACAGCTTCTCCAGACGGGTGCGCGCTTCCATGCTGTTCAACAGGTCTTGCTTTTCGTCCACGGAGATATTGAGGTTTGAGGCGATCAGGTCCGTGACTCGACCGGGGTCCTTAATGTTCATCACGACGCCCTGCAATTCATCGGGCAAGTAGGGCACCATCGAGACGAACTTGGCGAATTGACTCACCATGTGGGCCTGGAGCGCATCCAGGTCTTTCGACGGGGTGTAGGTATCTTGCAGATGCGCGACGCGGGCAGTGAGATAAGGATCGGCCTGGAGATACTCCCGTATCTCGATCCGTTTGAGACCCTGGATGAGAATGCGCACACTGCCGTCCGGGTATTTGAGCAGCTTGAGAATACGACCGGCACAGCCACGCGCGAATAACCCTTGCGCGTTTGGGTTTTCATCGTCGGGGTTCTTTTGGGTGAATAACCCCAGTATGTTGTCTCCCTTCCGACAATCATCGACAAGTTTCAGTGACGCCCCGCGCGAGATCAAGAGCGGGACAATAGCGGATGGAAAGATAACGACTCCACGGAGCGGCAAAATCGACAGTTCTCCTGGAACAGTCACTCCGCTTGGGTCATCTTCGAAACCAACTGGACGATGCTCTTGAAGCTCTTCGTCCCCACTGGCACTGATTTTTGGCTCTGCCATTCTGGATTCCTCCAATAACTATCGGGACATCTTTGTATGTATGCAATAGATAATACATGGTCTCTGCTTGCACAAGGGGTAAAGTGTCGTTACAACGGCGGCGCGTTAGAAAGAGGAGCAGTACTGAACCATGAATGAGACGGGAAAATCGTATCGTGCGGTCCTGTTCGACTTGTTTGGGACGGTGGCGCTGTTCGCCCAAGAGCGACTGCCACTCTTTGAATGGCAGGGGAAAACGACGCGCTCGACGATGGGACAATTGCGGACGGTGATTGAGGAAAAAATCCCTTCGGTCCCTTTCGAGCGGTTCTTTACCGCCATGTCGGACGTGAACCAGGCACTGGGCGTGCTCCGTAATCGAGACATGCGGGAGTTTTCCTCGACGTATCGTTTCAATCGGGTGTTGCTGCACGTAGGATTATCGGAGACGGCGGCGACGCTCCAACTTGCTGGAGAGCTGGCCGATGCGCACATGGAGTTACTGGCCGGCGTAACGCTGGTTCCCGTTGACCATGTGAGCCTGCTGGCGCGGGTCTTTCCGCGCTATCGCGTGGCGTTAGTCTCGAACTTCGATCATGCCCCCACCGCGCGTCGCATTATCGAACGTGATGGCGCCTCTCCTTACTTCCACCACGTCGTGATCTCTGACGAGCACGGATGGCGCAAACCGCATCCCCGCATCTTTACTGATGCGCTTGACGTGCTGGACGTGAGTCCCTCGGAGGCCCTCTTCGTGGGTGATTCTCCCTATGATGACATCGTCGGCGCGCGCCAGGTCGGAATGGACATTGCCTGGGTCAATGCGCTGGACGCTCCCCTGCCGGAGAATATCCCCGTTCCCGACTACACGGTGCGGGCCATTCCTGACCTGCTCCAGGTGCTCAGTTTATCGAATGCTGAACGCGCATAATGAAACGCAAATCGCAAATCGCTGTCATCGGAGATAGCAACCCGTCAGCGGAGGTTTTACTCTGGGCTGAGGAAGTGGGGAGACTGGTGGCGCAAAATGACGGGGTACTGATTTGTGGGGGACTCAGTGGGGTGATGGCCGCGGCCGCACGCGGTGCCGCTGACGCTGGAGGGCTCACCATCGGTATCCTGCCGTCTTACGATGCCGCCACCGCCAATGGGTCCATTGGGGTGACCATCGCAACCGGTTTGGGACATGCGCGTAATACGCTCGTGGTCTCTTCTGGTGATGCCGTCATCGCTTTACCTGGGTCCTACGGCACGCTCTCCGAAGTCGCGCTCGCCTTGACTCTGGGGAAACCGGTGATCGGTGTGAATGCCTGGGCGGATGTCCGCGGTGTGGAGGCAACTGATTCCCCGGCCGCGGCGGTGGCGTTAGCGTTCGCGGCGGCTCATCGGTTTCAGCGCTGAGAAAAGCAGTCGTCAGTTTACCCCTGCCGAGTTCCTGTGCCCCCTTGGCGCAGACGTTTACGGAGGATAGGGATCGCGTTGATTTTCATATCGCGGAGGAGGTCCCAGTAGATGCCGCGCGGACGTGGATAGATGGCGCGCGTGGCGATGACCTCGGTCGGCGTGATGATGAAATCGACCGGGAGGTCATGTGGGAACATGGGAATCTTATGGAGGATCATTTGGAGAGGATGGATCGTCGTGATGATCGGGGTCAGCTCGCGGACTTTTCCCTCTTCGCGGAGGAGGCCGTATTCGAGATCGGAAAACCCGCCGCCTTTGCCTAACCTTGCGCCATCGCGACTCGCGGCGACGGACCCGCAGATAATGAGGTCGGTATGGCGCATTTCGCGGGGAGAGACCAAGCGTCCATATTTCAGCGCGCCACGCAGGCTGGTGGTCGCGAGCACGCGGCCGCCGAGCTTTTGTGGGTCGAGTTCTATGAAACACTTCTCCGCCGTGAGGCGCGGGACGGCCAAATAGACAATTTTTCCATCGGCGAGGGCGGCTCGACGGATTGGGAGGTGGGGAGCATCCGTACTGAGTTTAATGACGTGGGCTTTACGCCAGACCGTTAACTCGCGCAGCAGGCGTGCCGCACGGTCGGCCCCCACGAAATTGGGAATCCTCCCCTGGGGATTGGGAAAGCGGACTGCTCCGTGTTGGGCGAGGAGCTGCCAAATCGCTTTCCGAATTTCGGCTTTGAGCGTCGTGGCTTGGAGATTGTTTGGATACCGTTCTTGCGCCGCCATTCTCGCGGTCTTTCCTGGGGAAATATTCGTCCCACCAGTCCGTGGAGTCAGCGCCATACAGACCATAGAACGCGGCAAAACACAAGTCGGACCGTGACAGAAGTGAAAACTTCTCATAGAATCCCCGCAAGAAAATCCACGACCCGCGGTACACAATGAATGAAGGAGTAGAGATGCCGACAAAAGAGACACGTCCTGATACTGGGGTAATCGCCGTGCAGCCGCCCCTCGTCAACCTGAAAGTGCTCGAACGTTTTCTGCGGATATTAACGTGGCAGGTAGTAATCCTGCTGGCGCTCATGGTTTTGCTGATAGTAGTGTTGTTCGAGCTTGCTTCTCGTCCGCAAGCCGGTCGCTATCAAGTGATTCTTGGTAAGGACGAGATCGTGGTGTTCGATACCGCCACACTGCGCGTGGTGCCGATCAAGCCGCAGCAAATCAGTGAAGCCGCGGCGGGAAACACAACCACGCCCGGCGTTCCGAGTACGCCAGAGAATCCACCACCCGCAACGCCAGAGACGAAATAGCCGCGAAAAAAGGAGGAACTATGCGTCGGTTTGGAGTCGTGCTTTCGACCGTCACCGAAGGGTCACCACAGGAATTTATTGATCTTGGGAAACTCGCCGAGGATCAAGGGTTCGAGGCCGTCTTGGTCAACGAGGGGAGGGGAGATGCCCTGGCGTGCGCCGAGGCGATCGCCATGTCCACCTCACGCATTAAAGTCGGGACCAACATCGCCAATATCTATTTTCGCCACCCGTTTTTGACCGCCATGACCGCCAGAGCGATTGATGAAATTTCCGGTGGTCGTGTTGTTCTGGGGTTCGGCATGAGTCACCGCCCGTTACTGGAATCGCTGGGTATTAAGATGGAGCAACCACGCGAGTATATGCGGACGTATGCGCGCACGGTGAAAAAACTGCTCACTGGGCAATCGATTGGGTCCTTCTTTCGTCCGCAACCGTCACTGCATCCGGTGCCGATCTATGTGGCCGCCGTGACGACGGAGAGCGCCGAGGTGGGTGGAGAAGAAGTGGATGGGATCATGCCGTTCCTTCCGGCTCGGCCGTATTTACCAAAGTTAGTGGCGGCGGCGAAGGCCGCCGCGCAACGCGTTGGCAAGGATCCCAACGCCGTCGATTGTATCGTGAGTATTCCGACCTTCATTTCGGATGACCTCGCGCAAGCGCGGTCCGCGGCGCGATACAATCTCGCCTTCTTCGCGCAGTTGCCCTTTTATCGCAAACAGTGGCGCCGGTGTGGTTTTGTCGGGGAAATGAATGCCATCCAAAAGTTGTGGCAAGAGCGAGGAGATCGCAAAGCGGCGGCGGCACTGATTCCCGACCAAATGGTGGATGAAGTGTGTATATTTGGTCCGGTCAGTCAGTGTCGGGAACAACTGGAAGCCTTTCGCGAGGCCGGAGCCGCGATGCCGGTGCTGGCGGTGAGTCCAGTGAACGAAGAACGACTGGCCGCGACACGTAAGGCGTTACACCTCCTGCGGCCATAGCCAGACGGATGCGCTCAGCCATCGTACTGAGGTGAGGGCATTGCTCGGTGCCTATGAAGCGGGTACGGTACACTGGTTTTTATTGCAGGTCATTGGACCTGAGAGGAGAATTTTTCTGATGCCTGTTGCCCCCGTCCTTTCTACGACCGAAGAGAAGACCCCACCTTGGGCGTATCCTTGGTGGCGCCCGTCCCCTGGACAAAGCATAATACTTTTTTGGATAATCTTAATTCATCTTACCGCTGTGGTGGGGCTCATCATCTTTCCTCTCCCTGGTTGGAAACTGTTACTTGGCGCGATTACTCTCGCGTGGCTCGGCGGCTTGGGGACGACGGTGTGTTATCACCGCGCGCTTGCTCACCGCTCACTTGAACTGCATCCGGTGGTGCGTGAGATTTTCATTTTCTTCGCGATGTTTAATGGCTCTGGGACGCCGCTGTCGTGGACGGCGAACCACCGCCTCCATCATGCGACCGCCGATACGCCGGACGATATTTCAAGCCCTCGCATGGGCGGGTTCTGGTGGGCGCATCTGCGGTGGCTGTGGCAAGCTGGGCAGATTACCCCGGCTCGATATTGTCGTGACCTGAACACCACGTCGTATCGCGTTTGGTCCGCGCTCCAAGGGCCACTGCTCGCGGTCTCGTTTTTATGCGGCGCGTTTTTTGGGTGGGCCGCCTTCTTCTGGTTAGGGGCGGTGCGGCTGGTGTATGCGCTGCATGGTCAGTGTTTCGTCAACAGCGTCTGCCATCTTGATCCCGAAGCCGCACCGCTGAAAGATTCGAGCCGGAACGTGCGCTGGCTGGGATTCTGGCACTTCTTCCAAGGTGAGAATTGGCATCACAACCATCATGCGCGACCGGGGTCGGCACGACTAGGATGGACTATGTCCCAGGTCGATATTGGCTGGTGGGTGATCGTCGGCTTAGAGCGCTTAGGGTTGGCCACCGAGGTGAACCGACCACACCGGGTCAGTGAGTGATTCGGTCACTGACCTCAAGACGCGTCATCACCCCGGCTTGTTCTCAGCCGGGAGTGCGAGCGAACTTGTTTGGTAAGAATCGTCAGGAGTGTTAGCGGTGGCGGAAGGTGATGCGTCCGCGATCAAGATCGTAGGGAGACAGTTGCACCGTGACCATGTCGCCCTGAATGATTTTGATGAAAAACTTGCGCATCTTGCCGGCGATATGCGCCAAGACGAGATGTTCATTTTCGAGGCGCACCCGAAACAGGGCATTCGGGAGGACCTCGACCACTCTCCCTGTGACTTCAATGGAGTCGGTGTTTGTTGTTTGTGGTGGTCGTGGCGTTGAAGGTCGTTGTGGTCTGTTTTGTCCGTGTCGTGCGCCTGGCATCTGTTCCTCTATCTACATAATAAAGAGGCCCCGGAAACTCGAAGAGGGTTTCCGGGGCCTCGTATGTTTGGATCAACCTTGGATATTGAATGTTCGGAAGCGATAATGGGACGAACCGTACCAGGTTTGTTTCGCGCGGACAAGTCTGCTGACCGAGGCTTCCGCGGTCTCCCTTGCTGGAGGAGCGTTCATCCTCTATAAGAACTGCGGGCGATACTGTGTCTGAACGGTGGGATCACGAGTAGCTACTACCCTGTGAACAGATCGCACCAGTGTTATGCCAACAAGTCCGAGAGTTATTCTTACTTCCTTCTTCAAGTCGCGCCTCAGCAGTTCGAGAGCGGATTCTTCCCTTTGGGCGGACATCGCGCGTCTTGATTCTTCGCGAGGCTCCTCTTTCTCCAAATCATATAAGGTGGGATTTTTTATGCGCGATCGTCAGATTGGGTGGATAGTGCTGATGTCGGTGGTCCTGAGTGTGTTCGGGCTACGTGCGTATGCGGACATGGCGGAGACCGCCACTTCGTCGGGCCGCACGTGGAAGCTGGTCGAGGAGATGTCACCGGAAGAGTTGAAAAATGTGGACCTACGGACCGACACCCCCCGACATCCAGAATTTCCGTACATGATCGCCGAAGCCTACCCCTTTATGCCGCCGTATACCGCCGAAGAGATGGGATACCGGTTGATGGAATTCACCCAGCGGCCTCGCTGGTCCTGTATGTTCGCCAACGCCTGGGGGTCGATCTCCGCGCAAGGCGTGCTGATGAGCCCAGGGAAGTCGGTCACGTTCATGGATTATCTTGATCCGCAAGGGGTCGCCGCCGAGTTCGCCAAGAAACCGGGCGAGGAGATGTATCGCTATCTCAATCAGAACACGTTTCCGCCAGACGCCGAAGGGTCACAACGGATGACCATCCGCTACCGGACGGACCATGAGCATGTGAAGAAAGAGGAATCGTTCTTTTACTCGCCGTCCATCCGACGTGTGCGTCATCAAGTGCCGTTCCGCCGACAGGACAAATTTCCCAATCAAGCGCAGACCACGGACGATGCCACTGGGCGTGATGCCTGGGAGTACACGTGGAAAATGATTGGTACGGATGTGCTGTCACGTACGGTGCGGTTTCCGGTCGCTCGTCCCACGGTGGTGCTCGGCACCAAAGGGGATGGGACTCTGCGCGAAGTCGCTACTGCTGACATTAAGATCATGGGCGAGGCGTATCCGCACTACACCGCGACTGGCGGCGCGACTGGCGGTGTTGAATGTTATGTCGTCGAAGCGCGGGCGCGGAAAGAATGGCTGCCGGACTACTACGCGCCGCGGATTCTCTATTGGTTGGAAAAGCACTCTTTCTACCCGTTGCGTATCGAGCAGTATGACACGGATGGGAAGCTGGCGATGGTCGAAACGCGCATCTCGGAGATGTTTAATCCGGCGCTCAAGGAGCGCGGCTATGGGCCGTTGTTCGTGCTTTATTGGGATATTGCTTCGGACCTGATGTCTTACAACATTCGCGATAACCATCGCCTCAAGCAATGGACAGAGGAAGAAACCGAAGCGTTTTTCAATCCCGATTTCATGCGCCGTCAGTGGTACCTCGATCTCTCGGTGAAAAGCCAAGCGAGCGTGTCGCATCCTGACATGTTCTTTCTCCGTCCACCTGTGGACGCGGACAAATTCCCCAATCTGCGACCCATTCAGTTGCCAGCGGAGGTCGCGGCCCGCGTGGACGCGCAGGAAAAAGCTGGACAGTTGGTATTTGAGATGGAATCCGCTCCCGTCGAAACCACCGCGGTCAAGCCGCCGCCAGCGTCACAGCCTGAGCCCGCGCAACGGGTACTCGTCTCACCGGACGTGCTTCCCGCTGATGCGTATGTCCAGCGGCAGCAACCCACGGTGCCGACCGCGGTGCGTTAGCGTGACGAGAGCATAATCGCGATATACCCTCATGTCGGTTGCTTACGGTATGGTGCATGGGCGGTTTCAACCGTTTCATCATGGGCACCTGGAGTACGCGCTGAGCGCGTTCCAGCGCTGTGACCATCTGATTGTTGGCATTACCAATCCCGATCCCTCCCTGATTGTCCAAGAGCTGTTGGACCCAGAGCGGCATCTACCAGCCGCGAATCTATTTACTTTCTTCGAGCGGCAACGGATGGCGCGCGCCGCGCTCGCCGAGGCGGGGTGTGACGTGCATCGGGTTTCCGTCGTGCCGTTTCCGATTCACCATCCCGAGCGCTGGCGATTCTATTGTCCTCCAGAGACCACACAATTTGTGCGTCTTTTTTCCGCGTGGGGACGAGAAAAAGTCGAGCGGTTTCAGGCGATGGGGTGGCCCGTGGTTGTCTTGGACGAAGGAGTGAAGAAGCAGGTGAGTGGGACTGAGGTCCGTCGTCGATTACTGCTAGGGCAGGGGTGGGAGGAGCTGGTGCCTGTGGCGGTTGCGCGGATTCTGAAGGAGATTGGGGGGAAGTAGTCAGTAGTCAGTAGTCAGTAGATTTTTCAGCTCCAAAGGGGCTGCGACAGGCTCAGAACCCGAACCCCGCTCACGCAACGCCATTGCTCCCATGAAAATCCTCCTCCTCATCCTCGACGGACTCGCGGACCGACCGCAGCAGGCGCTTGGTGGCAAAACCCCGCTCGAAGCCGCGCGCACGCCGCACCTGGATCGACTTGCGGAACGTGGCACCACCGGCCTACTGATTCCGCTCGCGCCGGGGATTCCATTGGAAAGTGAATTCTCGCACTTCCTGCTGTTTGGCTATCCACCCGAACAGTTTCCTGGTCGAGCCACCTTCGAGGCCATTGGTCGCGGATTCGACATTCCCGATAACAGCGTCGTGCTGTTGGCCAGTTTCGCCACGACCACAGTCGTTGATGGCAAGGTACGCAGGGAAACAATCTTGTGGGAGGAGAAACGCCCCCAGGATGAAGACGACTGTGCGCAATTGTGCGCCGCCATCGCTGCGTATGAAACCCTGGGTGTCGGTTTCAGCCTACAGTCCTGTGGTCGCTGCGAGGCAGTTCTCATACTGTCAGGGCATCCGAGTCGGTCCATATCAGATGTGGACCCATTCTATAACGGCGCGTTCGTCGCCCGCGCGTTGCCGCTTGCTGAGGACGTGGCTCAAGACAATGCTGAACGCACCGCCACGGCACTTAACCAGTATTTACTCTGGGTGCGGCGCTGTTTGCTCGCGCATCCCATCAATGCCAGACGACAACAACAGGGACTGCCACCGATCAATTTCCTGCTGACCAAATGGGCGGGAGTACGTCCACAGGTGCCGCCGTTTCTCGAACAGAACGGCCTGCGCGCCGCCAGTGTCGAGCATTATCCGCTGTATGTGGGTATCGCTCGCGTCTGTGGCATGACCTCAGTATCCACACGACAACAGCCGGATATACGCGCCGACTTACACGAGAAGCTCCGCGTGGCGGACGATCTGTTTCGTCAAGGCTACGAATTCGTGCACGTGCACAGCAAAGCGCCTGACGTGGCGGGACATCGTAAAGACCCCATTGGCAAGCAGCACGCGCTGGAAGCCATCGACAGCGCTCTTGGTCCGCTCGTCCAGCGGATTGAACATGACCCGGATTTGCTGATCGTGGTGACTGGCGATCATGCGACCCCGAGTAGCGGGCCGTTGATTCACTCTGGTGAGGCGGTGCCGTTGCTGATTGCTGGCGGGCCCAATGTGTTGGTCGATGAGGTGCGCGCATTTCACGAACGGGCCGCGATCCATGGCGGGCTAGGGCGCGTGACTGGAGCGGACCTGATGCCGCTGCTCTTGAACCTGACCGACCGCATCAGGTTGCACGGAGTGCGGCATCAGCGCCAGTCGCGTCTCTATTGGAGTGGGGCGACCGAGGGGTTCCCTATTGAAAGAGACGAATAGTCGTCCTCGTGGGGCTTCAATAGGGCGCTTCCGCTGGCCCGGTATACCCACACATCCCCATCCGTGGCGAATTGACTATCGGAACCGGTTCCCCGTAGTTGTCATGGGGGTGATCGTCCGCATGGGCATCACACAGATCTCCCGATTGATCTTCCTCCACCACGCATTCCATACAGAACTGCGTTGCCGGTTCTCCACACTCCGAGCACTTCGCCTCTGGCATCAGGTTGCGGACCATGAGTGCAAGCGGATGCGACGTGGTGGGGTGGCCCTCGCGCGTGCCGATGAGTGAAATGTTCGTTTCCGAGGTGGTGCCAAAGTCGTAGAGATGCGTCAGGGTTGTTGTTTGTGAGAAGACGGCGGCGATACGCTCGTCCATGTCGAATTTATCTTCTTCCCACGCACCAATGGAAAATTCACTCAAGTGGCCGCAGCATTCCAACCAGATTGCTCGCAAATAGTTGTCGAGGTCTAGCAAGGTCTTGGAGCCGCGCATCTCAACGTCGATCCAGAACTCCTTGTTGTCGGCGGATTGAATACGGAGATGCAAGAGGGTTTCAGGCTTCCCTTTTTTCGTCGCGGCTTTCTGGATAATGGCGAGGTGTTGTGGGCACGTCGTGAGGTGTTTGGTGACGACATTCTTGACGATGTCCGTCTGGCAATAGGTACACTGGCCTTTTGATTGTTTTCCGCGTGGCATGGTGATCTCCTCCGTCTATATTTGAGCAGTCTCTTATGCTTTTTCCGGTGCCGATTCAATCCGCGATTCAGTGCCGCCTGCGAGGGCGAGGCGGTCACCGCGACGGCGTGAGACGGTCCATCCCATCCAGATACGGACGCAGAGCTTCGGGGATGAGGACCGACCCGTCCGCTTGCTGATAATTTTCCAGAATCGCGATCCACGTGCGGCCAATCGCGAGCCCGGAGCCATTCAAGGTATGCACGAATTCTGGTTTGGCTTTGCCGTCGCGCCGAAAGCGAATCTGCGCGCGCCGGGCCTGAAAGGCTTCGCAGTTGGAACATGAGGAGATTTCACGATAGGTCTGTTGACTCGGCAGCCACACTTCGAGGTCGTAGGTTTTCGCCGACGCGTTGCCAACATCACCAGTCGAGAGCACGATTCGCCGATAAGCAAGCCCCAGCGTTTCAAGAATCGTTTCGGCGTTCGCGGTCAGCCCTTCGAGTTCTTGGTAGGAATCCTCCGGGCGCGTGAGTTTGACCAGCTCGACTTTATCAAACTGATGCTGACGAATGAGGCCGCGCGTGTCCTTGCCGTAGCTCCCGGCTTCCGAACGAAAACACGGGGTGTAGGCGGTCAGCTTCATGGGCAACTGGTCATTCTCCAGAATCTCCCCGGCATACATGTTCGTGAGCGGTACTTCCGCCGTGGGGATGAGATAGAAATTACGCTCATCGGTCAGCTTGAAGAGGTCGGCCTCGAACTTGGGGAGTTGGCCGGTGCCATACATGGAATTGGCGTTGACGATGAACGGCGGCAACACTTCCGTGTAGCCATGCCGTTTGGTGTGGAGGTCCAGACAGAAGCTAATGAGCGCCCGTTCGAGCCGCGCGCCCATGCCAGTGAGAATCGAGAAGCGTGCCCCGGTGATTTTGGTGGCGCGTTCCAGATCAAGAATCCCTAGCGTGGTGCCAATATCCACATGATCGCGGGGCGCGAAGGAAAATCGTGGCGGCTCGCCCCAGCGTTTCATTTCCTGGTTGGCCGATTCGTCTGACCCAACGGGGATACTCTCATGCGGGAGATTGGGGAGCGTGGCGAGCAAGGTATGGAGGTCGGTCTCCGTGGTTTCCAGAAGTTTTTCAACTTCTGGAATGCGTTCGCCGAGCTGACGAACCGCGGCTCCACGTTTCTCGGCTTCCTCGCGTTGCCCCGCTTTCATCAGTTTGCCAATTTCTTGGCTCTCTTTATTGCGGGTGGACTTCAGTTCGTCACGGTCACGAATCAGGGTGCGGCGGCGCTCGTCGAGTTCAGAAAAACGGTCCAGCGCGGCCACCGCGAAGTTGCGTTGGGCGAGTTTCTCGCGGACCAAGTCGAGATTGGCCCGGACAAAGTTAATGTCGTGCATGGTCGGTCGTGCTCCTCATTCTCCTTGGCGGTCGAAGCGGTAAGGTAGCGGTTATAGCGCCAGTATCAAGCGCAGGCCGGAGTCGACCTCGGCCATCTGTTCGGAGGTCAAGCGACCAATCTTTTCCGTCAAAAAATGTTTGTCGACGGCCAGCAG
Source organism: Klebsiella pneumoniae (assembly GCA_945865755.1). Taxonomy (GTDB): domain Bacteria; phylum Desulfobacterota; class Binatia; order Bin18; family Bin18; genus JABFSC01. Next base: position 7,150 of record CAMBFS010000015.1, on the reverse strand, counting down.
TTGGGAGACATTGACGACCGAGGTTTTGTTCAGTCCCGTCCCTTTGCTAGGTAATTCGACATTTCCAGGCGCATTGGCCACGCGGAGGTTACTGGTCACGATTGCGACCAGCACGGTGCGGATACTACTACGGTTGAAGTCATTGGCTTGGATAATGACTACGGGGCGGCGGAACCCTGGCATCGCGCCCGTCGGGTCTGGGAGCGATGCCCACCATACTTCCCCGCGCTGCATTACCATTCGTCCTTGGGAAGCGAGTGCCATTGTAGGCCAGCGACGACGGGATCAAGCGTCGAATCCTCTCCGCCATCTCCATACACCTCATTCAAGCGCGCGGTGACGCTATTCCTCTGGTGGTGCTCCACGTAGGTCGCGACAGCCGTGGCATAGAGGGCACTGCGAGAAATTTTCAGGCGTTTGGCGAGGCGCTCCGCCGAGCGAAAAAGCGGGTCCGGTAATGAGATCGCGGTTTTCATGCGCACGAGTATAAGCGAAGTGATCTTGTCGTCAATGAGAATATCGTCTGAAGCGAGCCCCCGATGGAGGGCACAGCTGATCGTGTGAATTCCCATCTCTGCCGTTCTCCAGCGGTTTCATGTGAGCGGAGAAGGAAAGAAAGTAGGCCGGAAGAAACGGAGTGTGTCCGGCCAATCCGTTCGCACCGGAATGGCCGGACTTTGGACCTTGGACCTTGGACTGTTAGAAGCTCAGGACACGGTGGCAACCTGCGTGTGCCGCTCCTTCTCGAATACGAAGCCCTCGTAGCCCGCTTTGGCGGCCTCGGAGATGCGTTGGAAGTAGCGGGGGCCGCCCAGGTGCACGCAGAACTGACGAGGCTTGCCTGGGATGTTGGCCCCGGTGTACCAGGAGTCAGTGAGCGGATAGAGCGTCGTATTGGCGAGATCGGTGACCTCTTGGTCCCAGTTCTTCTCGGCCTCAGGGGTCGGTTCAATGGCGCCCAGACCGCGTTCGCGCAGAAAACGCACGCAGTCACCGATCCATTCCGACTCGCGCTCGGCACCCAGCGGCATGTTGTACAGCACTGACGGTGACCCAGGACCGTGGATCAGAAAGAGATTGGGGAAGTCGGCGATCGCCAAGCCGAGGTACGTGTCGAAGCGTGTACTCCACTTCTCTTTCAGACTGACGCCGCCGCGCCCCTTGGGGTTCAGGCGTAGCAAGGTGCCAGTGATGGCGTCGAAGCCCGTCGCCAACACGAGCATGTCGAGGGGGTGGTCGCCGGTCGCGGTGCGCACGCCTGTGGGGGTAATCTCCTGAATGGGGTCTTCGCGCAAGTCGATGAGCGTGACGTTGTCGCGGTTGAAGGTTTCATAGTAGCCGTTGTCGAGGAGCTGGCGCTTGGTGCCCAGGTAGTAGTCGGGCATCAGCTTTGCCGCCGTCTTGGGGTCACGGACGGTCTCGCGAATCTTGCCACGCACGAAATCGGCCAGCGAGCGGTTCGCCTCCTTATTGGTCAGCAGGTCAGCATAGCTGCTGAACAGGAGGTGGAAGCCGCCCTTCTTCCAGAGTTCTTCGTACAGCGACTGCTGCTGCGCGGCTGTATCCTCGCAGGCCAAGCGCTCGCTGAACTTGAACGGCATGCCCACCGGGTTCGTATTCAACTGCGCGCGGATGGCCTCCCAGTTCTCGCGAGCGTACTGCTGCAGCTCAGGTTCGAGGGGGCGGTTCCGGGCGGGGATGCTGTATTGCGGCGTGCGTTGGAGCACGGTGACGTGGGCGGCCTCACGGGCGATCTCGGGAATCGCCTGCACCCCTGAGGAACCCGTGCCGATCACGCCGACGCGCTTGCCCGTGAAGGAGACCGGCGTCTGCGGCCAGCGACCCGTGTGATAGCACTCCCCCGCGAAGGTCTGGATTCCTGGGATGTTCGGCGTGTTCGGTGCTGAGAGGGTGCCGACCGCGCAGATCAGAAACTGGCAAGAGACGCGCGCGCCCGCGCTGCTCTCGACCAGCCAGCGCTGCTCTGCTTCGTCATAGCGGGCATCGCTGATCCACGTCTCAAGTTGGATATCGCGGCGCAGGTCGAGCCGATCGGCGACATACTCGAGATACTCAAGGACAGACTGCTGACTCGGTTGTGTCTCGGCCCAGTTCCACTCCCGCACGAGGTCTTCGGAGAACGTATAACAATAGTAGGGGCTGCCTGGTCCATCGACTCGCGCACCGGGGTAGCGGTTCCACCACCAGGTTCCACCTACGCCGTTGGCCCCGTCGTAGACGCGGACCGAGAGGCCCATCTCGCGCAGGTGGTGCAGAGCGTACAGACCGCCAACGCCTGCGCCGATAATGACCGCGTCATAGCGTTCGACCGTTCCGGGGTTTGTTGGTTTTTGTTGAGGTTGATTCGTGTTCGCCATAGTGCTTTTTCCTCCCTTTATATCCGATGTGGGTTTTTCTGGTCGCTTCTATATAGCTCATCCCGATCCCGCCTGGGAAGAACTGCGGCGGGCGGCACAGTTCAGCGCGAAAAGCGCGGTGGCGCGGTGCAAAACTCCCATGATTGGATCATTGACAGCGACGTTTGTCGGCACTCTGCCAGGATGCCGCGCGGACGATGAGGATTTGTTCGCGCGCTCATGGTACGATGCTTCGCACGAAAGGGAGGGAGCGACATGCCCAGCGAGCACGAAATCATTCACAATCTGCGCGTGGTGGAAAACGCGATTGCCCAACAACGGTTGGAAGGATTAGAACCGTCCAGCGTACTCGTGGCGGACCTCGAACGGGCGGCCCGCGGCGAAATCCCTGTCCAAGAGGTCATCCGGAACCTCCACAAAAGATTCCCGCATGCCAAAGTACGCCAACCGTGATCACTATCTCGATTCTGAGAGCGGGGTCCTCAAAAACAAACTTGGTCTCCACGACGAGCTGGCCCTCGAAACGGCGGAAGCCGACTATGTCGCCGCTCGTTCGTTATGAGCTGGCCCTGCATCCCATTGCAGGCAATTTTGACCTCGCTCATCTGCAAGCGATTCACAAGCATTTATTTGGTGATGTGTACGAATGGGCCGGGGAGTTGCGGACGGTTGATATCGCCAAAGGGCACAGCTACTTCGCGCATTATGCCTACCTCGAATCTTCGGCTACTCCCATCTTTGCGCAACTGACGAAGGAGCACTTTCTCGCGGGGTTAGATGTCACGGCATTTAGCGAGCGTGCGGCATATTATCTGGGAGAGATGAATGCCCTGCACCCCTTCCGACGGCAGTTGCCATGAAAATTCGGATGTCATCTCCGAATTTTCATGGCAATTTGAGCCCATGATTGATCGTCCCACATATCAGACGAGGCTCGAATCTGCGGTCCGACGGTCGCCAGTGACGGCGCTGCTTGGTCCGCGCCAGTGTGGCAAAACCACGCTGGCGCGGCGGTTTGCCGCTGAGCGACCGGCAACCTATTTTGACTTGGAGTCACAACCCGATCGGCGGCGGTTGCAGAATGCGGAATTGATGCTGGAGTCGCTCGACGGGTTGGTGGTTTTGGACGAGATACAAATCATGCCGGAATTGTTCAGTGTCTTGCGGGTCTTGGCGGATCGTTCCGGTCATGCGGCGCGGTTTCTCGTGCTCGGCAGTGCGTCGCCGGCGATTGTGAAGCATGTCTCCGAAACGCTCGCGGGCCGGGTCGAATTCATCGAGTTGACGGGGTTTGATCTGCGTGAGCTGGGGGAGGCGTCGATGGAGACGTTGTGGTTGCGCGGTGGATTTCCCCGTTCGGTGCTGGCCGAGTCGGAGGCGGACAGTCTGGCGTGGCGGGAAGGGTTTATCCGCACCTTTCTGGAGCGCGATATTCCGCAACTGGGTATTACCATTCCCGCCGCGGCGATGCGTCGGTTCTGGACGATGCTGGCGCATTATCACGGACAAACCTGGAACGCGAGCGAGTTTGGGCGCTCGATGGGGTTGTCGGATAAAACGGTGCGGTCGTATCTGGATATTCTGACGGGCACGTTCATGGTGCGGCAGTTACAACCGTGGTACGAGAACCTGGGCAAGCGCCAGGTCAAAGCGCCCAAGGTGTATTTCCGGGATTCGGGAATGCTCCATAGTTTGTTGAGTGTCGCTGATCGCCACACGTTATTGGCCCATCCACGAGTCGGGGCGTCGTGGGAAGGGTTTGCCATTGAGCAGGTGTTACAGGCGGTTGTCCCAGCGGAAGCGTTTTTCTGGTCCACGCACGGTGGCGCGGAAGTGGATTTGTTGTTCTTGCGCAACGGGCGGCGGTATGCGGTTGCAGTGAAGTTCAACGAAGCGCCTACCGTGACGAAATCCATGCGCACGGCGCTCACGGACCTTCAGCTTGAGCATCTGTGGGTGGTGTATCCCGGCCAGCATGCGTACCCAGTCCATGAACAGATTACCGTCTGGCCGTTGCGGATGGTGGTACAATTGCCGGACCACATCCGGTAATACGGACCATAGGACACCAAGGCGAGACAAAGGGACCACGCATGGCGGAGTTCACACTACGCATTCTCCATATTTCCGACCTCCATGACCGCGGACAGCAAGAACGCGACTCCTGGCGGCGACGACGAGTGCTGGGCGATGCGTGGCTCAGCAACGTGGACGTTCTGCGGGACGAGGGGCCGTATGACTTGGTCTGTTTTACTGGCGACATTGCCCATTCCGGACAAGCGCATGAGTATCAGCGGGTCACCGATTTTTTGCTGATGACTCTGCAACAATTAGCGGTGTCGCCAGAACGGCTCTTTGTCATCCCTGGGAACCATGACATTGACCGAGGTGTGGCCCCGGACGCGTGGCGGAACCTGCGCGATAATCTCGCGCGTGTGGACTCGCAAGATGTCTCCCGCTGGCTCAATGGGGGAAATCCACCTTTCGGATTCGCGGGCCCAGAGCGCGACGCGGTCCTCACGCGGCAAACGGCCTACCGTCAGTGGGTCGCCGAGACGCTCAAGCGACCAGAGTTGCTGCCGCACGCCGACCAGCATCCCCAGCTCGGCTATCGCGTGACGCTCGACCTGCCGCGCTGTCCTTTTCCGATTCATATCATTGGCTTGGATTCAGCTTGGCTTGCTGGCGACGAGCGCGATGCCGGGAACTTGCGCTTGACCGAGGATCAAGTGATGCGCTTGAGTACCACTACCGAGGGCAATCGCCTGAGCGGCTTCCGCCTGGCTCTGGTCCATCACCCTCTTGATGATTTGGCGGATGCGAGCCACTGTCGCCGCCTGCTGGCTGAACAGGTGGACCTCGTGCTCCGTGGCCATCTCCATGAGCCGGAACCGACTGAGCGGGCTGACCCAGCGCGGCGACTGCGACAACTGGCGGCGGGTTGTCTCTACGAGCAAGATCATTATCCGAACGCGTGTCATGTCCTCACCATCACGCTGAATGATGAGGGACGGCCACAGCGCTATGATCTCCGTTTTCGCGGGTGGTCCGCGCGCGGCCATTGGTTTGATGACAACAGTTTGTATCCAAAGACGCGCGATGGGCGGCTGACTTGGTGGCTCAGCGCCGCCCCGACACCGACCCGCATCCATCCGCGCGTCTCGGACGTCTTTGTCGGACGGGAAAGTGAGCTTGACACCTTGGCGCGGGCGCTCTTGCCGACCTCTGGGACGGCCCGCCCGGTGGCCATTTGCTCTCTTCAAGGGATGCCAGGAGTGGGGAAATCCTATCTGGCGGATCGGTTTTACCACGAGCATGCCGCCGCGTTTCCTGGCGGCTATGTGCGATTAACGCTGGATCCGCGCCAACCTCTCACGGCGGAAGGCTTGCGACAGCGACTGTTGGACCTCTTACACCTACCCGCCGGAGGCGACCTCCAGTCTCGTCTCCAACATCCCCTCACGCTGGTCCACATCGAGAATGCCGATGCCCGAGAAGCCGCTGCCGCGACGGCGATGTTTGTCAACACGTTGCCGGGATGCCCAGTCGTTGTCAGTGGCCGCTTTCAAGGGTTGGGCGCGAGTGCCGGGTGGCGGCAGGTGGCGCTACGCCCGTTTGACGAACCGACCGCCCTTGCTCAACTCGCTCAAGAACTGGGAGCGGCAACGACGGCGGAGCACGTGGAGTTAGTACGTGTGCTTGGCGCGCTTCCGTTAGCTGTACATCTGGCGGCTGGTCACTTACGCGCGGGTCGCTCTGTCGGCGGTTTTCTGACGCTCCTCCGCGAACGTGGCTTGAGCGTCCCCCCCGTGGATGTGGCCGATCCTACCCTGACAGCCGACGAGACACGGGCGATCTTGAAAACGACCTTTGCGCTGTCGCTAGAGTTGTTGCGGAGCGCGCTGGGGACGAAAGCGGACCGGCTGCTCCCAGGGTTTCTCGCACTCGGGCATGGACCGGCAGCGGGTTGTGGTGCCAGTTTAGGCGCGGCCATCGCCGGGCTATCCGACGGAGATTTCGAGGAGCTGGCGGTGACGGCGGCGAGCCTCTCGCTTTTGGAACGGCGTCCGACGACGGATACCGCGCGGACGATCTGGTGGCTGCATCCCCTCCTGGCCGAGAGCGTGCGCGGCGAGAGCGATGCTGCGACTGTCATGCAGCGCATGACGGACTGGTTTGTCACCCGCCTCCCAGAACGTCCAGCGGGAGATGAGGATGCTCAAGGTCGTTTGTGGCAAGAGGTGCGGGACGAGACCGATGCGTTACTTGAATGGCTCGCGCGCGTTTCGCCTAGCGATGTCGTCCAGGTTGAGCGGGCCGGATCAGTGTATGCTCAGCGGAACGGTCCCTTTTTGGCGTGGGTGACCTTCTGCGAGAATGCGCTGAATATGGAACTGGCCGACGGGCAACGCTCAAACGTGCTGTGGACCTTGAGCCAAGTGACTCGCCATAGTGGGCTTGTTGACCGCGCTTTAGTCGTCGCGCGAGACAAAGCCACTCTCGATAAGAGGCGAGGAGACGAGCGTGAAGGTGCTTTGGCGAGGGGAACAGAAGCCGACATTTTGCAGGCGCGGGGCGAGCTGGAGGAGGCGCTGCGGATCCGGCAAGAGGAGCAACTGCCGGTGTACACGCGCTTGGGCGACGTGCGGGAGGCGGCGGTGACGAAGGGGAAGATCGCCGACATTTTGCAGGCGCGGGGCGAGCTGGAGGAGGCGCTGCGGATTCGGCAAGAGGAGGAACTGCCGGTGTACACGCGCTTGGGCGACGTGCGG
>CAMBFS010000014.1 GCA_945865755.1 Klebsiella pneumoniae | reverse complement strand
GCAAAAGGCATAAGGCAAAAGGCAAAAGGCAAAAGGCAAAAGGCTAAAGGCAAAAGGCAAAAGGCAAAAGGCAAAAGGCAAAAGGCAAAAGGCAAAAGGCAAAAGGCAAAAGGCAAAAGTGCGGACGAAAAGAGTAGCGTAGTGAGTCAAGCTCCCGCTGCTTTACGGTTTTCGTTTTCCTCGGTACGTTCGCGTGGTAGGTTTTTACGTACCATGATGACTGCTCCCCTTCCCCTCGGCGTACTCATCTCGGGTAGTGGCTCGAATCTCCAGGCCATTATTGATGCGATTGAGCGACAGCAATTAACCGCCCGCATTCAGGTGGTCATCAGCAATCGCGCGGATGCCTACGGGCTCAGCCGCGCTCAGCACCACGGCATCCCTACGGTCGTCATCAATCATAAAGAGTTCGCGTCACGCGAGGATTTTGAGGCCGCGCTGATTCAGTGTCTCCAATCCCATCAGGTCGAATTGGTGGTCCTCGCCGGGTTCATGCGGGTGTTGACCCCATTCTTTGTCCGCGCCTTTCCGTACCGCATTATCAATATCCACCCCGCGCTGCTGCCCGCGTTCCCCGGCACCCATGCCCAGCGTCAAGCGCTGCACTACGGCGTCCGCATCGCTGGGGCCACGGTCCATTTCGTTGATGAGGATATGGATCATGGTCCGATCATCGCGCAGGCCGCCGTGCCGGTGTATCCCGATGATACCGAAGAAACCTTGAGTGCCCGGATTCTCGCGCAGGAGCATCGCCTCTATCCGCACGCGATTCAGTTGTTCGCCGAAGGGCGCGTGGAAATTCGCGGACGGAGGGTCGTCGTGCACAATGAACCCCAAGCACCGCACGCACTCCTGCGGGTGCCAGAATCCACCAGCGGTCAAAAAGATTGACAGCTCAGCCACGGAAGTGCGACACTCAGCCTGCGAAAAGGAGGAACGCCATGCCACAAGCGGTTTCGTTACGCTCACCGCGCATTCAGACTCACGAAGAAGACCCCGTCGAGGTGATGTATGCCCGCGGAGTCACCGATGGCCTGCCCATCGTGCCGCCAACAGAAGAGCGGGTGCAACGCATGCTCGCGGCGGTCCATCGCGACCCGCAAGAACAGCTCGGCACGGTCGGTCCCAATTATGGCCGCGCGACCATTGAGAAAGTCGCGATCAATGCCGTCATGGCAGGGTGTCACCCGTCGTATTTCCCCGTCGTCCTCGCCGCCGCCTCAGCCTTGTGTGACGAAAAATTCAATACCCATGCCCTCAATGTGACGACATTTTCGGCGACTCCCCTCGCCATTATCAACGGCCCTATCAGACAGGCCATTGGCGTGAACTGTGGCCACAATGCCCTGGGCCACGGGTTTCGCGCCAACGCCACCATTGGCCGCACGCTCCGCCTCCTCATCATCAATATCGGCGGTGCCAAACCGCAGGAGATCACCAAGGCCACGATGGGTCACCCGGCGCAGTACACATTTTGTGTGGGCGAGAATGAAGAGGAAAGTCCGTGGGAGCCGTTACATGTGGAAAAAGGCTTTCGACCCGACCAAAGCACGGTCACGCTTTTTGGTGGACATTCCCCGCTGCAGATCAGCGATCATGCCAGCCGTGACGCCGAGCAATTGGCGCTCTCTCTTGGGTGGACCATGGCGTCCTTGTGGAACCACAAGAATTTTCCGGTCTTCTCGGACACGACACTGATTGTCGGACCAGAACATGCCAAGACATTTGCCCAAGATGGCTGGTCCAAGAATGACCTGCGGCAGTTTCTGTTCGAGAAGATTCGTAAGCCGTTTCGCGAACTCCGCCCGGGAGTCAACGGAGGCGAAGGCGCGGGCGTCAGCATGTTGCCCATGAAAAACGCGCCGAGCACACCACCAACCGACGACACCATCTACGCGAAATTTCCCGCGCTCGACAGCATTATGATTATTGTCGCGGGCGGCACGGCGGGACGGTTCTCGGCGGCGGTGCCAGGACTGGCGCGGGGAGACGCGGGCAGTCAGATCACAACTAGAGAAATTCAGTCGTCATAAAAAGGAGGTACCATCATGGGAGAAGTGTTACTGGATCCCACCGATCGGGTGGATCGTGGACAGAAAGTGTTCGCGCCCCGGCTTGAGACACTGGCCGGGAAGACCGTGGGTTTGCTGGACATCAACAAATCCAAAGGGGTGTATTTTCTTGACCGTCTCGAGGAAGTGCTCCGCACGCAGTACGGCGTGGCCGAGGTGCTGCGCCGCAAGAAAGTGTCGCCAGGCCGGATGATGTCGGAGCAGCTCAAGACGGAGTTGGTCGGCAAATGCGACGCGGTCATTGAAGCGTTAAGCGATTGAGGGGGCTGCATTTCGTGCAGTTCGCACGATGTAGTCACCCTCGAAGACAGCGGAATCCCGACCGCGAATGTCGCTACGACCGAGTTCATGGGTGCCGCGCAGGCCCAATGTTCCGCGCTCGGCCTCCCGCAGTACAAGCCAATTTTTGTCGCCCATCCCATCCAGCCCAAAACCCCGGATGAAGTGCGCACGTTGGTTGACCAGGTGGTTGATCAAATCATCGCGAAACTTCTCATACAACAAGCGCGGCAAGCGGCGTAAGCCAAGCCTGAGGGGCACGATCCCGCGCCCCTTATGGCAGAACAAACTCTTCCGAATAGACCGTCTGTTCCTCTTCCTCGTAAGAAGCAAAATACCGGAACCGCGCGCGATAAGTACCAGGAGATGTCGGTTCGTCAGGAAGCGAACGATAGAAATCACGGTATCCTGGAAACAGCCTATATTCTGAGTCAACTAGCAATACCGGGCCTCCTATTAACGGCAAGTGAGGGAACCGCAAGCGTAAAGGGGGAAAGCACACCAGCCCAAACCAACAACGCTCAATCTGAAGAGCCTCCGACTCGTAGCGCCAGAATTCTGGGGTCCCATTATAGACCCGTATGCAAACGGTGCCTGGATTGTCTGCTATCCGGCTGACGCGGAGAGAGACAACGTTGTCCGGCCCCTGTTTTGGTAATAACGAGTCACACTCGGGCATCCCTGAGAGTGTGAGGGGCGTTTGGGCACCTCGGAATTCTTGACGAAGAACAAAGACGGCCAAGAGGACGACGACAACACAACCGGCGAGGAGGGACAGGAGTTTCCGCATTATTGATTTTCACTTGGCTGCGAGGTGACCAAGGGCGAAGCATTCGTGGGAACAAATTTCTTGCCTTTATTCAGCGCTGAACGAAGGCTTCGCCCTTTTCTACAACAGCAAATAACTCGACTTAACAGGGATTATCCACCGGAGATGTCGATGGCCGAGAGGCCGTTGCTGCCGTTCCCCAGTAAGAGTGTAGAGTTGGCAACAATAACCTATACCATCCGAAAAGTCGCGAGAGACGTGTGGTCCAAGGGTTCCTGTTGCGTACGAGGCCGTACTCGTAAACTCGGCGGCAACAGGAACTGGTCGGTACTTGAGGGTGTGAGACTGCCCTATCGCGAGCCCGGATTCCTCAACATGTACGGGAACGCCTTCAACCATGGTTGGAAGCAAACGGCGGTTAGCACTTTTCCCGGCAAGATCTGGACCACCAAACCTTTCTCTCCGATTCCTACCCCATGCACGCCCTCGGTTTTGAACAATTGATCTTGATGACGAGGCATGATCCGTTTCACTTCAATCAGCGGTCTGGGCAAGCTTGCTGACACTGGCTCTTCATCAGTCAGCCCCACATAGGCCTGACGGCCTATGTACCACAGCGGCTCTCCGGTTTCCGGATGTCGATCAGGTCGGATTTCTCCTAGTGCTAATGGAGCTGGGTCTGGGATATCACGTGAGATGATGTGGTCCGTTCCCGGTACTTTCTCAAAGATGCCAGGCAGTCCACTATCGACTTTGTAGCAATTTGGACACGCAGGATGTGGGAGGTGCCTGTTGTGCTAGGCATCAAGGCGCGCTCGGGCCAGGGCTGGGTTATCAATGAGCCCTGGTGGTGGTCCCGCAGGGGTCTGTGCGCTTGAGAAGAGCGCGGTGAAGATAAGCATAATGCCGGGGAAACTCGCAAGGGCCAATACGAATGAGCGTCTGGATTGATTCTTCATTTTCCCTCCTTTTGGGAAACTCAACGAGAGTTGTGGTAGCGTGCTTATAGTTTATTGTCTTCTGGATGGTGCCCTCCTCACTCCAAGTTTCTCCTTCCTGATAGAATTTTGTCTTGTCTTCGTATGACGTAAGGGCGGAGGCTAGCACAAAAAAATCGACTGCCAAGAAGAAAACAGAGGGTGAGAAATCAGAAGGGCGTAGGCAACAAGAATGTAAAATAGTAACTTAACGTGATTATCCTTGTTATCGTGGCACGGATGGTTGTCATCTTGGAGCCTCTACCCACGGGCAACGTCGCACCGCCGCTCTTGCCTCAACGGAGTCTTTCCTTTATCCCCAGTGCATACTCAAGGAGAGTCCCATGTCATTACACTTCTCTCACGACGATCCGGCTACCCCAGAATCCGCTTTGCAGGCCCGTCACCTCCTGGAGGATCAACAATGGTATGCTGACCATTCTCAACATCTCTACTCACGGTTCGCCGGACTTTTCGTCGCCGTGGCTGGTCAGGAACCTTTCGCCGCAACAACACGTGAGGGAGCTTACGTGTTGGCCAAGCAACACAAACCGGATCGAACTCCCATCGTGTTTTTTATTCCGCGGGAACGAAAGCTGAGCATCTATGGTCTTCCACGGAGCCTATGACGACATGAACGGGGTCCGTCGTCCCTATATCACGGTCCTCGTCCGCACCCAGCACGACACATGGATTCCGCTGCCATTCCTCATCGACTCAGGAGCGGACGCCACTTTTCTTGATGCCAGTTGTCTTCAGCAAATGGGCGTCAACCCAAGAACGGGTGTCGAGCAAACCGCTCAAGGCGTTGGCGGAAAAGCCTCCTATATGCAAGTCAGCACGGTCTTGCGATTCACCTCCGAAGAGGGAACAAAGACCTTCACCGGAACAATGGGGGCCTTCACTGATGCCGAAGCATGTGACACCCCAGTGCTCGGTAGAGATGTGCTTGACCATTTTCGACTGATTTTTGATCGAGGTCGCAATGCGATCTTGCTGCTTTCCTCCCCGCATGATTACGAGGTTGTCGTACGATAACGAGATCAACACCGCCGAACCCATTCTTGCCGCAGTTTGCCTGGGCACGGAGCAAGGAGCGAAAAGGAACATGACCATGCCAAAAACCCGTGTTGCCGTCCTTGATGACTATCAAGATGTCGCTCTCCAAATGACCGACTGGAGCAGCCTCGCTCCCGACACCGACATCCAGGTCTTTCGGGACCATCTGTCCGCCACTGACGCCATCGTTGAACGACTCAAGGATTTTGAGATCGTCGTCGCCATGCGTGAGCGGACACCGTTCCGTCGCGAGCTGATGTCGCGCTTACCGAAGCTCAAACTGCTGGTGACAACGGGCATGCGCAATGCGGCGATTGACCTTGTAGCCGCCGCTGATCTTGGCATCACGGTGTGTGGGTCTGGCGGTGTGTTGCCACCAACCGCGGAACTCACCTGGGGGCTCATTCTTGCCCTGCTCCGATACATCCCACGTGAAGACGCGGCCACGCGCGCCGGACAATGGCAAGTCAGCATGGGGCTGGGAGTGCAAGGTAAAACCTTGGGCGTGATCGGCTTGGGGAACTTGGGTTCGTATGTCGCGAACATCGGCAAGGCGTTCCAAATGGAAATTCTGGCATGGAGCCAAAATCTGACGGCGGAACGAGCCACGCAAGCTGGTGCGACCCTGGTCACAAAGGATGAGTTACTGTCACGTTCGGACATCGTGACGATTCATCTCGTCTTGAGTGATCGGACGAGAAACCTGCTCGGTGCCCGCGAACTGGGCCTGATGAAACCCACGGCCTCGCTCATCAACACTTCACGCGGCCCAATCGTCAATGAACCGGCACTGATCGACGCACTACAAAAGCGCACGATCGCGGGCGCGGGGCTAGATGTGTTTGACGAAGAGCCGCTGCCACTCGATCATCCGTTTCGCACGCTGACGAACATCGTGGTCACTCCTCACATTGGGTATGTGACCAAAGAGACCTACGAAATTTTCTTCCGGCATATCGTCGAGAACATCCGCGCGTTTCTTGATGGCACGCCGGTACGTGCTATGCGTGCTTCATAACGCCAAGAGGCGGAATGGTGGTCCAGTAGAGGCGTATGATTATACGCCTCTACTATTACCCTTGCGCCATTCTTGCTTTTCCTCTACGCCAGAGCCTAAATCGCGGGAGGTTGTCATGCGCTATGCAGTCTTACTTGAACCCGTTCACGAACTCGGCTTCGAGGGTTTCTACTACGCTCATATTCCCACGCTTGACCTCACCACACATGGACAAGGAGTCGAAGGAGCACTTGCCGCAGCGCAAGAGCTTGTCGAAGTCTGGATTAGTGAAAAACGCTTACAAGGAGAAACAATTCCTTCGGAAGCCGCAACCCTGATCGGCCAAATCGAGATTCCTGATGCCCTACTCACCTCGTGAGGTACTAGCGAAGCTACAACGCGCGGGGTTCGTTGAGGTTCGCCAATCTGGTGGCCACAAAGTGCTGCGACACGCAGATGGACGGCAAACCTACGTGGCCATGCACACGAGTACACTCCCAATAGGAACATTCCGCAAAATTCTCAAACAGGCCAGTCTCACAGAAGCAACATTTCGCAACTTATAAAAACCGCTACTCCAACAAGATACATCGAGCTCTCTTCATGCCACCAGCTTCTCACCCTTCCTTCGCTCGTCTCGTGGAAATCATGGCCAGCTTGCGTGGACCAACTGGTTGCCCGTGGGACCGGGAACAGACACCAGACACACTCAAGCCGTATCTGATTGAGGAAACCTACGAGGTCCTCGAAGCGTTGGAAGCGAAAGACTTGCCCGCCTTCAAGGAAGAGCTGGGCGACTTGCTACTACAAATCGTCTTTCATGCGCAACTCATGGCGGAAGCTGGTGCGTTTACGATTGATGATGTTGCGCAAGCCATTGCCGACAAGCTCGTGCGGCGACATCCTCATGTCTTCGGTGATGTCAAAGTCAAAGACACGGAAGAAGTTGTCCAGAATTGGGCAAAAATCAAAGCCCTGGAAAAGGCGGGGAAAGCGGACCGCTCCGCTCTCGCTGGCGTGCCACAAGGTGCGCCAGCGCTTGTGCAAACACAACGACTGGGCGAAAAGGCCGCGCGGGTCGGATTCGACTGGACGTCCGCTCCGGAGGTGTTCAAGAAAGTCGAAGAAGAAGTCCAAGAACTCGCGGAAACCCTCACGTCCACGGATGCCGAACGTCAAGAGCATGAGCTGGGCGATCTCCTGTTCGCGCTCACGAGCTTAGCGCGGCATCTCAATCTTGATGCGGAAACGGCCTTGCGCAAAGCGGGCAAGCGTTTCAGCACGCGCTTTCGCTATATCGAAACCCAGCTTGAGCGCAATCAGGAAGATATTCACCAGACCACCCCAGCGCGGCTCGAAGCATTGTGGGACGAGGCGAAGCGGACGCTGGGATGAGTAAGCGACGGAAGCGTTCCGCTATACTGGACGCTGGGACGAATTGCACTTTTCCGCGCGGGCATCAATCGCCGGGGTGCTCCGGACGTTCGGCAAAACCACAATCTCCGCCCGCAGGCAGTATATCCGACTAGGGTTTGGCGTTACCGCTGCTCCGGGTCTATCCCTGCGCGACGAAGTAACGCGGCCAAGTGGTCAGCCCGTTGGTCGGCGTGCTCGGCCCGTTGACGCTCGTGCTCGGCGCGTTGGTCGGCGTGCTCGGCCCGTTGACGCTCGTGCTCGGCGTGTTGGTCGGCGTGCTCGGCCCGTTGACGCTCGTGCTCGGCGCGTTGACGTTCGTGCTCGGCGCGTTGACGTTCGTGCTCGGCGCGCTCCTTGCCAGTGGGAATCAACACGCCCTGCTCGTCCGTCCACCGTAACCACGTCTCCCTCCGCCCCTCAAACTCGCCGTCCCACAACGTCAGCCCCAGCTTCAAGCCGTCAAGTTGCGTCGTGTCCTGGCGCTCGTACTCGGCCCCCTGAAGTCGGTAGATCGTGAGCACTTCGCTCATCACCTGCCGTTGCGGGTCGTAAATCACATAGAACGGCACGTGAATCTCCGCGTACTTTTGCCGTTTCTCCGTATCCTCGTTCCCTTCGGTATTGGAGACAATTTCCACCACCAGCTCCGGCGGTTTGCCAAATTTTCCGATAAAGTAGGACCGGTGTTCCTTGCGCCACCACTCCCGCGCTACCGTAACGTCCAGACTCAAAAACATATCTGGCACGATGGGGGACGGGTGGGCCGGCGAGAAGACCCCCACATTGGCGGCGGCCAGAAAGGAGCGATTCTCGCCTGGACCACTCCAGGAGCTATAGAGCGGTTCGGTCAACAACCGTTGGTGTTTCTCGGAGGGGAGATTATCCACAGGTGTATCATCCTCGGTAATGAGCGCGGAGATATCAGGGACGAGAGCGGAGAGCAGCTCGTCCATAGGCGAGTCATCCTGAGTGACGAGCGCGGAAATATCGGGGGGCACATCTGATACAGGTTCTAACATTGGGACACCTCGCAAACGAAGATATAAAGCGTTGCGCTGCCTGTCCCCAGCTTTATAGCGCGCAGACGCGGAGATCGACAACCAGGACGTGCGACATGGTGGCATTTTTTCAATCACTCAAGGGCGCAATCACTGAATGACTCAATTCCCCTTGCTTCCTGCCTTCGCCGCACCGCAAGCAGGCGAGACGCCCGCACTCCTAGTCAATTTCCTCACTTTTGACTTTTGCGCTTTGACTTTTGACTTTTGACTTTTGCCTTTTGCCTTTTGATTTTCCCCTCTTGTCAGCTTGCACGCCGCCAGCCCGCCCCCTGCACTGCGCCTCATCCCGAATCCCAAGGAGGTCCCGTATGCGCGCTTTCTTCCGTGTTACTCTCGCAACGCTCCTGACCCCTGACATTACTCCGTGGTGCTCAGGCCGAAATTGTTACTCCACCCGCACCCGAACCCGCGACACCCGCCACGCAGCAGCACGTGCAGAAGCTGCTGACGGGCCTACCGTTGTCCTTTATTCCCAACCAGGGACAAGCCGACAAGCAGATCAAGTATTCCCTGCATGGCCGTGACACCTAGGTGTACTTCACCGCCAAGGGGCTCACGATGGTCCTCACCGAACCAGGGAAAAAAGAAGAGCCCCGGCGCGAAGCGAGTCTCAAAGCGACACCGCGGACGGCCACGTCGCGGACGGCCACGTCGCGGGAACCGGAACCTCGTCCGCGCTGGGTAACGAAGCTGGACTTCGTCGGCGCGCGGCGCGATATCCAAATGGAAGGCGTCGAGCGTGGCGAAGCGGTGGTCAGTTACTTCAAAGGCAACGAAGATCAATGGAAGACCGGGCTGCCGACATACGGGAGAGTGGTGTACCGCGAGGTATGGCCAGGGATTGATGTGGAGTACAGCGGCACTGGGCAGAAGCTCAAGACCACCTACATTGTCAAACCTGGTGCCGATCCCAAGCGGATTCGCCTAGCTTATCGTGGCGTGACCAAGTTGGCGCTGGCGGAGAACGGGCAGCTCAACATTCACACGCCGAAGCAAATACTGACGGAAGATACGCCCTACAGTTACCAAGAGATCAACGGCAAACGGGAGGAGGTGCGCAGTGCGTATCGGCTGCGGCGGCACGGCGCGCGGAGCCCGCGCGGATTCGAGTATGGATTCGAGGTAGGGAAATATGATCGCCGCCAGACGCTGATCATTGATCCGGTGTTGGTGGTGTATGCGGGCTACATTGGGGGGAGTGAGGCTGACGATGGCTTTGGCATCGCGGTGGACAGTGCGGGCAATGCCTATGTGACGGGCGAGACCGACTCCTTGGCGGCGACGTTTCCCGAGACGATTGGGCCGGACCTGAGTGCGAATGGCAATACCGATGCGTTCGTGGCGAAGGTAAAGGCGGATGGCACGGGGCTGGTGTATGCGGGCTTCCTGGGCGGGAGTGGCAGTGACGAAGGCTTTGGCATCGCGGTAGACAGTGCGGGTAATGCATACGTGACGGGCGACACCGACTCCCCGGCGGCGACGTTTCCCGATACGGTCAGGCCGGACCTGAGTGCGAATGGTCTCACTGATGCGTTCGTGGCGAAGATCGGGGGATTACCGCTGGCGGGCATCGGGGTGTACCGGACGACCGTGCCGAATGTGGGACGGTGGTATCTTGATGCCAATCGCAGCGGACTGTTGAACGTCTGTACCATCGACAAATGTTTGGGACCGTTTGGGATCAATGGCGACCGGCCCATGGTGGGGGATTGGTCGGGCAACGGGAGGACGAAAATTGGCGTCTACCGTGCGAGTACCAATCGCTGGATTGTCGATTATAACGGCGACGGGATAGTGAATGCGGTGCCGACGGACAAAGTGTGGGCGTTTGGGTTCGCGACGGACCAGCAGGTGGTGGGAGATTGGACGGGGGATGGGAAGTCGAAGATTGGAGTGTTTCGGTCCAGCAACGGGATGTGGTACCTGGACGCTAATGGAGACGGGGCATTCATCACCGCGACAGATTTGACCCGTGGGCCGTTTGGGGTGGCGACGGACAAGGCGGTGGCGGGAGGCTGGTAGGACGGGGGACGAGTTAAGAGTTATGAGTTATGAGTTATGAGTTGGGAATGGCTTCTGGGAGCGCGGGCGTCTCGTCCGCGAGAGGATGACTGGGGCGGGCGCTCTCAGGGGAGTGCAATATGACTTCCCCCAAGATTTATGCTGATTTCCAGAATCTGGATGATAGCAATCGACTGCGGCTGACGTGTGCCGGAACAACGCTGGATTTGCGGCGTCACGGCCTCGCACTCCAAGAAGGCCAAGTGGTCACTTTCTATACGGATGACGCTGATGAGCACGGGCAGCCTGACGAACTGCGAGTGGACGGTGTGGTGCACTACGATGCGGCTGAGCAGTGCTGGGTGGCAGAGGTCGATTGGCGCGAGATACATCATGCGTCCGAGGCGAAGTCACAAGATATTTGGTCAACTGCTCTCTCCGGCCAACCGCCTCCCGAGAAAGCCGCCTAACAAGCGCCTTCAGACCCCTTTCGATTGCGGATTGTGGATTGCGGAGGACCCAGGCAAGCCATAGAGGACATTCGCCTTGCCCACGTTCCCAACTCAGTCCCTTTCCCCACTTTTGCCTTTTGCACTTTGACTTTTGCCTTTTGACTTCTTCCCCTTCTCCACCCGCGCCTCAGACATTGCTCGCCCGCCAGCCCCATGCTAGGGTCCGGGGGCTCAGACTTCCGTACCTTAAAGGAGAACAGAGAGTGGCATCATCAGAAGAGAAACGCTATCAACAGAGCGTCAAACGACACGACCGTAATCAATCCGTGAAATCCCGCCTGAAAACAACGATTAAGAAAGTGATCGCCGCGGCCGAGGCTCAAGACCCGGCTGCCGCCGAGACTGAATTGCGCCTCGCGACAAGTGAGCTGCACAAGGCTGGGCGGAAACGCATCCTCCATCCCAATACGGCATCCCGCCGAGTGGCTCGACTTTCGCGCCTCGTGCGGAAGAGTAAGAGTGCCGCGGTTTCCGCGTAGGCTGCGGGAAAAATAAAGGAAAGGTCACTTGATCCCCCTCACCCTGACCCTCTCCCAGCCGGGAGAGGGAACCTGGAAGCAACCGGCCTGCCACTGCTGAATGGATCGTCGCAATTGATGAGCGAGAGACGCCCCAGTGGGTCGTCTCTCCGAGAAATCAGAAATTATCATTCAACCGAAACACCACTTCCCGCGCGGCGGCGAGAAAGAGTTTCTCAATCGCGGTCTGCTTCTGCGTCTCGGAAAATTGAATGTCCGTCAGTCCACGTAGGTCTTCAGGGTTGAGCGTTCCTTGCTGGAATTCAGGCGAGGTGGTGACCACCACTTGTGGCACGGCGCTGTAGTCCGATGCCACGCGCATGTTGTTCGCCTGCCATAACGTCTGGCCAGTCTCCCGATGCGTGAGGACCACATCCAGAAGCAACGTCACTTCGTACTCCAACACTTGATCGCGGCTATCGAACGAGAGGGGGCGGAGGTCTAACTGGCGCATCGTCACGCTCAAGATCCCTTCGCCTTCGTCCGTAACAGTTACGCCACCGCGATTGCGGAATTCACGCTCTAGCGCCCACTGCAATTCTTTTTCCGAACCCGTCTCCAGCGTTTGGTTGTCAATCTCCGCCACACGCACCCGCGCTATCCCTTGCGGCAAGGTGCCGGAGCCGGCGAAGTGATAGCCGCAGCCGGAGAAGAGCAAGGCAAAAGTCAAAAGGCAAAAGACAAAAGACAAAAGTGTTGAAGACCGAAGACCGGAGACCGGGGCCTGAAGACTTTGGACCTTGGACTTGAGACCTTGGACTTGAGACCTTGGACTTTTCCATATTCACGACACCACAAAATTAACCAGCCGCCCAGGAACAACCACTTCTCGCCGCACGGTTTTCCCAGTCAGATAGGGTTGGACTTTCTCCTGGACACGGGCGAGGGCGAGGATCGTCGCTTGATCGGCGTCAGCCGCCACTTCAATCGTGGCGCGCACTTTGCCATTCACTTGCACCGGTACCGTAACCGTTTCATCCCGTACCAGTACCGGATCGTGGGTCGGCCACGGTTCATACGCCAACGTGTTCGTATGCCCAAGTCGCGCCCATAATTCTTCACCAAGATGCGGCGCGAAAGGCGCGATGAGCATCACCATGCCTTCCACCACCGCGCGCGGTAACCGCTCCGCCTTTTGCGCTTCGTTCAGCAGTTCCATCAACGCGCTCAGGGCCGTATTGAACCGCATCCCTTCCAAGTCTTCGGTGACTTTCTTTACCGTCTTGTGATAGCGGCGCGTCACGCTGGCTTGCGGATCGGGCGCATCGGTCACGATGTGTGAGCGGAGGTCTCCGTCGTCATCAATCAGCAACGCCCACACCCGCGCCAGGAATCGCGACACGCCCGCGACTGACCGCGAGTTCCACGGCTTGACCTGCTCGAGTGGCCCCATGAACATTTCATAGCACCGCAGCGCGTCGGCTCCGTACTCGCTGACCACGGCATCCGGGTTCACGACATTGCCGCGTGCCTTGGACATCTTGTCCTGCTGGAGTTCGAGTTCTAAGTCGGCCTCTTCGGGATGATACGGTTTCTCATCCCGCCATTGGACTTTATCCACTGGAACATAACGAATCACGAGATTCACGGTCGGGATCCCCGCGACCACATAGCTCGGCTCTTCCGCGCCACCCCGCGCGATCTTCTCGACGGCATGAGACGAGTAGCGCTTCCCGCCCTCGTCCTCATAATAGCGATAGCTGAAGCCCAGGATCATGCCTTGATTCACGAGGCGCTGAAACGGTTCCGGGGTCGAAACGAGCCCACAATCGTAGAGCACGTGGTGCCAAAAACGGGAATACAGCAGATGCAGAACCGCATGCTCGACGCCCCCAACGTACAGGTCCACCGGCATCCAGTAGCGTTCCTTCTCGGCATCCCAGGGCTGCGTCTTGTTCTTGGGATCAATGAACCGCAAGAAGTACCAACAGCTCCCGGCCCACTGTGGCATGGTGTTGGTTTCGCGTTTGGCGGGTTTGCCAGTTATCCGGTCGGTCGTTTCCACCCATTGCGTGACCGCCGCGAGTGGCGGCTCTCCAGTTCCGGTCGGTAAGAAACTTTCGACTTCTGGCAACAGCACCGGTAGGTCATGCGGATCAAGCGGCTGTGGTTTGCCATCGACGTGAATGACCGGAAACGGTTCGCCCCAGTAGCGCTGACGGCTGAACAGCCAATCACGGAGCTTGTAGGTCACCGTGCCTTCGCCATAGCCATGTTCGACGAGCCACGCATTCATGCGTTTCTTCGCGGCGGCGACATCCATCCCATTGAGAAACCCGGAGTTGATAAGTGGCCCGTCACCGACGTAGGCTTCCTTGCTGATGTCCCCGCCTTGAACGACATCGATAATCGGTAAGTCGAAGCGCTTGGCGAACTCCCAGTCACGTTGATCGCCGCCGGGCACGGCCATGATCGCGCCGGTGCCATAAGTGATGAGCACGTAATCCGCCACCCAAATCGGGATCGCGGTGCCGGTCACCGGGTTCAAGACGTAGCCACCGGTGTTCACGCCGGTCTTCTCTTTGACGAGATCGGTGCGCGCGAGGTCGGACTTCCGCGTGGCGTCTTGGCGATAGGCTTCGACCGCGTCACGTTGCGCGGTGGTGGTCACCCGGTCCACAAGCGGATGTTCGGGAGCGAGCACGCAATAGGTCGCGCCGAACAGCGTGTCGGGTCGCGTGGTAAACACATCAAAGAAGGCATCTTCACCGGGCAGCCGCGTGCCATTGGCGAGACACAGGGGAAACCGGATGCGCGCGCCTTCACTGCGCCCAATCCAATGGCGCTGCATATCCTTGACGCTCTCCGACCAGTCGAGCTGCTCAAGCCCCGCCAGCAAGCGCTCCGCGTAGGTCGTGATGCGCAACATCCACTGTCGCATCGGTCTGCGGACGACGTCATGTCCACCGCGTTCGCTTTTGCCGTTGATGACTTCTTCATTCGCCAGCACCGTCCCCAAAGCTGGGCACCAATTGACCGCCACATCGGCCATGTAGGCGAGTCCACGCTCATAGAGCTTGAGAAAGATCCACTGCGTCCAGTGATAATAGTCGGGGTCACACGTGGAGATTTCGCGATCCCAGTCATACGAGAACCCGAGTGACTGAATCTGTCGCCGAAAGGTGTTGATATTGCGCGCCGTGGTCTCACGCGGGTGGGTGCCGGTTTCAATGGCGTACTGCTCGGCGGGTAAGCCAAACGCATCCCAGCCCATGGGATGGAGGACATTGAACCCGCGCATCCGTTTATAGCGGGCGAGAATATCGGTGGCGGTGTAGCCTTCGGGGTGGCCCACATGTAACCCCGCCCCGCTGGGATACGGAAACATGTCGAGGATGTAGTATTTGGGTTTGGTGTGATCGACTTCAACCTTGAAGGTTTTGTTCTCCAGCCAATAGCGCTGCCATTTGGGTTCAATGTCTTGGGGGCGATAGCGGACGCGTTCACGTCCGGGCTGCTGCTCGTGTTCATCCATCTGGAGATTATTCTTTTGACTCATCTACCTGCGCCTTTTTCCCAACCGTCGCCGCCACTCGGTCGAGGACACCATTGATAAACGTCGGGGCCTCATCCCCACAATAGAGTCGGGCGATTTCAATGGCCTCGTTGATCGTCACGTTCGCGCGAATCTGGGGGTACGAGAGCAATTCATACACCCCCATACGAAGGAGGTTCAGTTCGACTTTTGGCAATCGTCCGATGCGCCAATGATCCGCCGCCGCGGCGATCAGCTCGTCCAGACGGGTCCGCTCTTTATACGTGCCTTCGACAAGCTCGGTCGTAAACTCGCGTATATCCGCTGGCGGCTCGAAACATTGCCAAAACAGGCCCAGGGCCTGACGCGGCTCAGCCCCGGACATGTCGATCTGATACAACACTTGCAATGCGGATTCGCGTGATTGTCTTCGTGACATAGGTGAGTTTCAGGTTCCAGGTTTCAAGTGCCAGATTCCTCAAGTCCAAGGTCCAAGGCGACTTCTGGAAAAACATGTTCCTGATTTAAGCAATGAAAACCGAGCATGGCAACCCGGTTCAGGCTGTCTTGAAAAAGGCTCGGGCAAGTCGGGGGCAAGTCTCAGGCAGGTTTAGGGCAAGTCTTGGACAAGTTCCGCACTCAGTCCCCAGTCCTCGGTCTCCGGTCCTCGGTCTCCGGTCCTCCTACTTTTGCCTTTTGCCTTTTGATTTTTCTACACCGTCACTGCGGCTCCAGCAAACGTCGTCAGCCGAAACCCGGGAAAGTGTTCAGGATACGTCGTGCGCAAGTGAGCGAGCACCTGCGTAGCCACCGCCTCACCCAGCATGAGTCCTTCGATGCTATCCGAGCGCCAATGCACGCCCGCCGCATTGCGCCCCAACGCGATATTCGCCGCCAACTTGTTGAGTTCGCCGCCCACCGTTAATGCCGGACCTCGGTACGGTACGAGCGAAAGCCCATCCGCACTTACCTCCACCGGCGTGGGCAGTTCGTGTGTCTCCTGGAAAAACGCCTTGAGCACGGTCGCACACGCCCCGGCAATCGTCGCATGACCCGCCGGATAGGCCGGATGCGTGGGACACCCTTCCGGGTACGCCATTGGTAACAGATACGAGCGCGTGGTACGTGCGACTTCTTCGAGCACCGTCGTTGTGAGCAGGTCGGCATGGAGGGGATACTCCGCCACGTGCGTGAGCTGATTGTGCACGCGCCCGCCAAACGCTTCCGGGCGCAAGCGGCGATGCACGAGCCACTTGTGGTACCAACTGACTTTCAGCGCCGGACTGGCCACCCGTGCCACACAGTCCAGCGCATCGGGTGGACCAAAGGTAATAAAGCCACCCTGCGTCAGAGACTTCTTATATGGATAGTCCCCCTTCAACGGCGCACCGAGCGATAACAGCATCAGACAGGCATTCAGAAAGGCTTGATAGGGATAATCGCGATGGACATACTCGGCAAGATCACGGCCCGTGCGCAGATAGCGAGGCGTGGGATCAAGGCGGGTGATTCGCGCCGGGGGAAAGCCGCGCTGGACCGTGAGCCATTCGGGATAGGTGCGCAGGTAGTCCTCGTTGGCCACTGGCACGCGATTGCGTTGCGTGAGGGTCATGGAACCGTGCTGCACATCGAGCCACAGGAACTGGGAGAGATAGGGGCCGACGAGATCGCCGGGCGTCGGCCCACGAAACAGCGTGGCCGGAGTCACGGCCCCGTGCACTTGCGGCCCACGAAAGCCGGAGAGTCGCGACAACTCGGCACTGGCTTTGGTCGTCAACGTATGCGTGCCGTACTCGGCGAACGGAATATCGCGGGTCAGGGCCTGCCAATAGAGTTCGATCATCTCACTGGCGGTTTCCACACTGGCAAACGCCGGTGACACGCTCAGCGGCAGCCCATGCAGATTCAAGCCCTCGACGGTGGACGCATAGGCAGCTTGAGGATTGGCAAACTTGACCCGTCCACCCAGAGGTACCGCCTCGAAGTCGGCGTGTTTCCCGGTGGTCAACGCTTTGAGGAACGCGGTGTACGCAGGCAGCTCGACTTCACCCCGCTCGTTATGGGGCAGTCCTTTGGTGTAGCTGGCGATTTTGTTCGGGTAGGTCTCTTCATCGCCGTTAGTGGGAAAGGCGAGAGACGGTTGGTTGCTGCGTGGCTTGGCTGCGGCAACCGAGGCTGGGGCACTGGCGACTCCCACCGTCAGCGAGGCTGTCGTCACCGTGCTTACCTTACTCAGGAACTCCCGCCGGTTCATCGCTCGTTTTCCTCTGTCACCTTCCGCCTCAGCCTTGGCTCTTCGCTTGGTCCTCATTGCTCGGCCCTCAGTCCTCATGCCCCTTCACCCTCCAGCCGGTAGCCCACAGATGTAGGCTGGCAATGAGCGCAGCGAATTCCAGCCTGGGATGTTGGGCACGCCGCGCTGGGATTCCCGCTGGTCATCCCAGCCTACCGGGCTGCCGGATTCAGGGGGTGCCAGGTACGACGGTCACTGACACGATCGGAGCTTCAGTAGTGGTATTGCCAAAATCCGTCGCCACGGCACTCACGCTCAGACTGGCACTGCTTGCCGGGACCGTCAGCGTAAACTGATAGGGCGCTGTCGTATCCGTACCAACCGCTACACCATTCGCAAGTAATGTGACTGCGGCCACCGCCAGATCGTCACTTGCCTCAACCGTCACAAACAGTAGAGTCCCTTCCCTCACGGAAGTACCAGCTGGCGGATCAGTCACAAGGACGGTCGGAGGAATCTCCGCTTTGTCTTCGAGCTCCGCGTATTGGCCAATCAACAGATGCGTATCCCCCGTCGCCCGGTTGTCCGCACTCGCAAAAAAAGAGTCTCCGGTCATAAAGACTTGTTGCGGCGTCAAGGCGAGCCCGGTGCCGAAATAGTTTCCCAGCGAAGAAAAATCGAGCAGCGCCCGCAGAACGGGCACGGCGGGGGTGGTAATGTCAAGAATTGGCAGGGATACCCCTGGGAGGTGTTCCGCAGAAAGCGCAAACGACCCGACCAGCTCGACATCGCGCGTCACCAAGTTCAAGGGCACACTCCCCACGACTTGGGGATTGGCGGGACTACTGAACTCCACGACTTGGAGCCCGTCCAGAAAGGCAGCCACATACGCGACCGTCCCGCGGGCCACAATATCCTTAGGGTTGCCCATGATTGTCACCTGCCCCACCATCTGGGGAGTTACAGGATTGCTCACATCAATGACGCGGACCGCGCTGGAGGGTACATCATCCGCTACCAAGGCGAAGTTGCCAACAATATCCACCCCCCGTGCCGTGCCGGGCGTATCGACTGCGCCAAGGAAGCGCGGCGTCGCGGGCTCACTGACATCAATAATCCGCAAGCCCGCAACCCCATCCGCCACATACGCTCGCGTGCCCGCCACGCGTACATCCTGCGCGTCCCCAGGCGTGTCAAGCGCGCCCACCGCGATCGGCTGCGTCGGGTCAGCGATATTGACGATCTGTAAGCCCGCAGCCCCATCAGCGATAAAGGCCAGGCTCCCTACCACCCGCACGTCATTCGCGTTCCCAGGCGTATCAAGCGCCCCTACGATGTGGGGATGCAGAGGATCGGTAGCATCGACCACTTGCAACCCCGCCGCGCCCGCCGCGACATAAGCCAGGGACCCGTTGACATCCACATTATTGGCGTAGCCCGGAATCGGCAGGGCCGCGAGCGCAATCGGAGCGAACGGCCGGATGGTGAGGGTCGCCTGCGCCGAGAACCCGCTGTTCGTCGCCGTCACCGTACAGGTCCCCTCGGCTCCCGCGAACACTAGGCCACTGATCGGACTGAAATTACAGATACTCAGGTCACTCGACGTATAGTTCGTGCCACGGGCGGTCGCGGTGAGATCCACCGTTTGCCCATCGCGGAGCTGGCCGAGCACGGTGAGTTGCTGCGCCGCTTCGCCGAGAATGGTGTTCAGCACCAAGACACTGCTCACCGGGAGGACAGCGATGGCACTCAACGCTTGCGCAAGATTGAGACTCCCCGGATCGAGCGGATTACTACCGGTCTGGATTTCCAGTCCGTCCCGCACCCCGTCGCCGTCGGTATCGGCAAGCTGGGGATTGGTGCTGTAATCAATGAGTTCTTGTTTGTTGGTCAGGCCGTCGCCATCGGGATCAAACGTCGCATCGGTGGGGTCATTGGGATTGAGGCCGTTGGCGGTCTCGACATCATCGGGGATGCCGTCGCCATCGCTATCACTGCCCGTATTGGCCACTTGTAAGCGGATGAGACCAAGCGCCCCTTCGTTCAGGGCGGAGATAATCACCGCTCCACCCGCGACAGCCGTAACCAGCCCATCGGCACTCACGGTGGCCACGGCGCGGTTGCTCATCGTGTAACTGGTCCCAGCGCTTGCCGCCGTCACATCCCGCGTGCTGCTGTCCGGCAGCGTCGCGGTCACAGTCAGTTGTGTGGTCTCGCCAGGGCTCGCAAGCGTTGCGGTGGGAGCGGTGAGTCTGAGCGCGGCGGGGATGGGATCAACTGCCCCCAGGGAAATCTCCGACACTGTCACCGAGCCGTTAGGCGGGATGAGAAAAGAGTCAGTTTGCCCGGTGCGGGTGATCCCTCCGTCCACGCAGGTCGCGCGGGCGCGGACTTTGCCAAAGCTGGCGGGCACATTGGGCAACACCCACGTGCCGTCGGGTTTCACCTGCACCGTGCGGTTGAGGATGCTCACCGTGCAGTGCTCGGTGAGTTGTCCTCGTGCCGGCAAAGCTGTTGCGAGCAGGGCAATATGGCAGCTCAGCAAGAGGAAAAAGGAGCTTCTCCCTCTACTGCTTTTCGATAAGACTGCGAGTATTCTCTTCACGGTTATGGCTCAGTTCTAAGGTCTGTAGCGTCACATTATCGGGACCCCGGCTTATCGGGGGCTCACCGCTACTTCACTGTAAATTTTACGACCTCAATTTTGAAGGAAATCTGGCTTTTCGCGTTCGAATAAGGGACGTCGGTAAGAAGGTAAAAAGTATCCTTGACCGCGAGCAGGCCGTTGTCGATCAGTCGCTTCGGTTGGTGCTCTTCAAAGTATTCTCCAGCTTTTTTCCCCGTGGCATCTACCTTTGCTATCCACAGATAAATACCACGCTGTGTCGTGGCTACGATATATCCGCCTTCCGTAGTGGACGTGACAGACACGGGCGTGGTTATGCCGAAATCCGACGAGAAGAGGTGAGTTTGCCATTGTGGCTTCAGTTCCGCATCTAACGCCTGTATCCATGCCTCCTTTGTCGGGGACCCCGCTCCATAGGTCATAATCACCCCGCCATCCGCGGTTGGCACTATTCGGGCTCGACTGCCCGGCAGCGTTTTTTCCGCTTGGACCTCCCCCGTCGCATCCACCCGCAGGAGCCAAACCGTCCGTGGCCCACTGCCTTCCGTCCGTGGTTTGAGCGACTCCGCCAACCAACACCGCTCCACCTCCGGGCGTGGCGAAACCATCAAACAGGACATCGTCCTGTTGCCGCTGATCGAAGGTTTTCTCCCACACTGTGTTGCCTTGGTCATCGACTTTCACCAACAACGCGCCCTTCGCTGTACCTCCAAGCAAGAAGAAATGCCGCTCGTCGATTCGGACTATCCGCCATAACAAGAGGCCCGACGGTCGGGTTGCGAACTTGACCGCTGAGACAAAGAGGACCTGGCCCGTTTTATTGATGCGGATGAGAGAAGTATGTTTAATAGACGAACTTCCCCTCACCTGAGCTAACAAGAACACATCTCCGTTCTCAAGGACCAGCGCGCTATGTACGTAGTCTATCTGCAACAGGAGTTGCTCTGGTTGCGGTATCAGCGCGATTTCTTCAAGCTGTTCACCTCCTCGGTTGACCCGCCATAATAAGGCTGTCTCGGTGTCGTCTAGCGGAATGCCCGCAGGACGTGAAGTCCCTACCACTAGGGGGAGGCCCCCTGGCGTAGTCGCCAAAGCGCCCGCTTGGTACGCAAATGTCTCATCCCTTACGGTCATTTTCTGGATGACGAAGGCATCACTCTTCTCTTGTGAGTGTGCTAAGCTGACTCTCATTAGGAGAAGGGCAGTCACACACAGCGCTTCACATCTTACACGCAAATGTCACCTGACTTGAGTCTGATTCGTACCCATAGCCTTGCCCTCTGACACCGCAACAGTGAACTTAACAGTCGCGACTCTGATATCGGCTCCGCTCATTATTGGATAGACAATCACAAAGGTATCGCCTGAAAAGACAGTGAAGTTAAGAGGCGACCGGAGCGGCCCTCGGTGTTTGAGTATATTAATCTCCTCAACGAATTCCCACCCCTTCTTGCCGTCCTCCCCGACGCCCACGATCCAAAAGCCCACGAGCTTTTTTGTCGTCACAACGAGCGTTCCACCTCCGGGTACGGAAACAATATCGTGAAGACCCGGCGTGGCTCCCCAATTATCAGCAAGAATATGACTTTCCCACAGCAGCTTCAGGTCTGCATCCACCGCTCGCACCCACAGTTCACGATTGTCCGCGCGGCTCTTATCGTAGGCGATCACATACTCCCTCCCCTGATTGTGAGCCATCCTCCCCTGCCGGCCGGAGAAGTCAAGCTCCGCGACCACGTTCCCGCCGCCGTCGAGCTTGACGATCCAAATTCCCCCCTGATCTAGGTAATACTTCTCCGTCCCTCCCACATCTCCAGTCACCACAGCACCACCATCTGTTGTGGCTATCCCGTCAATAAACCACGTTAGAAATCTCTCAGTGTTCCCTTCACTCGGTTGCCGACGGTCAAAGGTTTTCCGCCAGAGGACTTCCCCGGTGGCATCAATTTTCATGGCTAGTGCCACCCCATACTGACGTCCGATGAGAAGAAATTTCCCGTCCGTGGTCGCTATCATCTTGGCAAAAGCGACATCCACCTCGTGTTGCACAAGATCTTTCACAAACTGCATTTTTCCGTCCGGCGCCACTTTGATAACGACATGCCTCTCCTCTCCAAGAAGATAGACGAGGACAAGAAGACTTCCGTCACCAAGAACACTTAGACCCTCCACGCGTTGCTCGTGGTCCGAAACCCCCTCGGGCCTTTTACTCAGGCCAGGAACCGCGACTTCCTGCATCTTCTCACCCTGCTGATCGATCCTCCACAGCCAAACCGTTGTTACTTTATGAACATTGTCTGCTACCGTCCCGGCTATCCACACTCCCCCACTCGTGGGCGCTGTCGCACCGATCGCATATTTCCGATCACCTTCACCAAACGACCGCTCCCACACAATTTTTAACGGGGGCTGCGCGGATTCCGCGGATGCATTGCTCCCACAATACAAGAGAGTAAGCGCAACGAAGGCCGGCAAGTTGAAAACCCTCAAGGACAACATTGACAGGCATTCCTTTGCGAGGCTGCATACGAAAAATAATAGCCAGCGGCTCGGACAGAAGGTAGGTAGAGCAGATTCACATTTTGTAGGCATACGTTCCTGCATGATTCGTTGGAGATTCCGTTGCAGACCGCCAGCAAGTCGGCTTCGAATCTTGTATCACAAGTTTTCTGTCCTATTGTCGAAGGCTCTGCTCCAGAAGACGGAGAAACCTTTTGGCAGGTGTCGTAACAGAGGTCATGCGTAATACAGGCAGGGAGAAAACTTGGAGCCTGTCCAATTGACGCACACTCTGGGTAAATTAGTGCAACTGGATTGTCCGGGACTGGGTAAGGTGAGCAATCATTGTTATGTGTTGGGGTATGACCAACACGATCCGCGAGATTTAAACACTGTGAGAAGTCTTCAACGGGGAATTTTTGCAACACCCCTCCAAGGTCACAGCATTGCGTTTGTGGGTCGTAGGGTTCGTCACGGCAACAGAGCTTATCTGGGGGCGGGTTATTCGGGTCCGGCACACATTCGCTCCCCTGACACTTCTGACAATCCGGACAATCCCCCGCACTGCCACCTGCGGGTGACGGATTCCCGTCACACACCCAGCCACCTTTGACCACTCCCACCCCAGGGTCGGATTGCACCACCGTCCCGTCTTCACTCACCGTCGCCGGCCCAATGCTGACAAAGGCTCCCAAGTCATGGTCAAATGAATACATCTCGGTCTTCTGCCCCGGTAACAGTCCATCAACATTGGGCATCGTCATCGCCGCCGGTGGATTGAAGAGCGTGCCAGCAGGCTGCACGGTGATGATAAACCGCGGCTGCTGGCCGAAGTTGGGGACCATCGGCACTTTGTCGCCATGCACCAAGGTCACACTCACCGTGCCGCGTCTGCCACCATCGGGAAACGTCGCTGAGCCTGGCACCACCGTGAGTGAGAAACCCGGTAGCTCGTCGAGTGTGAGCGTCCCCCCATGTGTCTCATCCACCAAGATGCCTCTGGGTGTATCAATCGGGAGCAGATAAATCGGCATGCCCACCGTATTGTCCCGCCCCGCTATCGTCACCATCTCGTATTCCAACTTCGGCCACGGCATCCCGTTGCGCGGCGGCACCGTGCTGCCATCCGCAATCAGCAGTATTCTCCCCACCGGCACGGACTGGAGCTTAAATTGCCCTTGCGCATCGGAGAGTGTCGTCAGCCCCGTGTCCTCGACATGCAACGTCACCCCTGCCACCGGATTATTGCTGTTGTCGAGTACCACACCGCTGATCGTCGTGGCATCTGGGTCACCCGCGATTTTGCCTGACGCTAGGAACGCCGCCGCCGCTCCCGGATTATTCGGAAACGTCGCCTCCACCACGTTGTTGTCGAAGCCCTCCTCTAATCCCACCGTCAACACGGTCGCCGCGCGTCCGTCGGTATCGGTCATGATGGTCACTTCCGACTGCCCGTTGAACGTCCCCCCTCCCGCGACCACACGAAAGGTCACTGGTACCCCACCCAGCCGATTGCTGCCGCGATCCACCACCGCCACCACGAACGGTTTGGGTAAGGGCTGACCAATCGCCCCAAACTGTAACGTGCCCGCATCCACCACGATGGTCTGTGGCCCCGCTGCTACCGCTGAGGCACTAAACCGCGCCTCCCCGAGAAAACCCGTGGCCGTCGCGTCTACTTGATTATTCCCGGCTCCCGCCCACGTCCCCACCGCGAACTGCGCGGCGGCGCGGCCAGCATTGTCCGTGCTGACAGTCACCCGCCGTCCGCTTTGGCCATCGGCAGTCAGGACACCATCATTCTGTAACACCTTGAACACCACCGCTTTCCCCACAGCCGGAGTCCCGTTCTCCGTCAATGCCACCGTCAGCGGCTCTGGCAACGTGGTCTCGATCCCCGCGGTTTGGTTGTTCCCGGAGACCATCGTGATCTGCTTGGGCACGGTAGGGTTGTACGTCACCGTGATCGTCATGGCATCGACATTCCCCACCTTATCTTCCCCGATACAGATGATGGGATTCGCTCCCACCGTGAGCGGCACGGCTGGCACCAGAAACCGCCGATTCGCCACCTGCGCGGGCACGCCGTTACAGCTCACACCCGCTTCATCGCCGTTGACGGTCCCCATCACCAAATCATTGACAATGCCCGTCACGGTGACCGGAGTTGCCACGACAACGGCATTGTTTGTGGGTGAGTCAATGGTCACGCGTGGTGGCATGGAATCCAACGACACTGAAATGCTGGCGCTCCCGATATTGCCTTCCCCATCTTCCGCTACACACGTCAGGATCGTGTTGCCTTCCTTGAGCGGTACATTGCCCCCGAAGGTCCCGGCATTGAGTCCCACCACCACCTCATTGCACTTCACCTCCACCGCCTCGGCTGACACCGTCCCGCTCACCGCGATCACTGGCCGATTAAACGACGACAGGTTGGGCGGAGCCGTGATTGTGATCGCGGGACCCGGCTGAAAGACGACGCCGCGCTGCACCTGTGCTATGCGCCCTGCTCTATCCTGGACCTGCGCGACGATCGTATTGAGACCGACGGCCAGCAACGGCACCGCGCACTGAAAACTCCCGCCACTGACCGTGCCCGCGACCCCATTGCACGTGACCGCCGCGATGCCAGAGAGCGTATCACTGACCGTGCCACTCACCACCGCCTCGGGCTCGCGAAAGATCGTATTGGCCGGAGTGGTCACGACAATGCCGGGATCAGTCAGGTCGAGATTGACGGTCGCCGTAATACTGACACTGTTGCCCGCCACATCGGTCGCGGTTCCTGGCACCGCTTGATTCATCCCTTCGGTCGCAAAAGAACTTTGGGGACTGCTGCTCTTCACGCCAGAGAGACTATCGGTGGCGGTAAAGCTGACGACGACCGGGCTCTTGTGCCAGCCCGCCGCATTCGCTGTCGGCGTCAGCACGGCCTGGAGTGTGGGTGGAGTCATGTCGAGATTGAGGCTCACCGACGTACTCGCACTATTACCGGCCCGATCGATCGCGGTCCCACTCACGACCTGATTAAGCCCGTCCGTGCTCACGGTCTGCGTGGCTGGGCAGCTCGCAATCCCACTGGTCGCATCAGTACAGGTAAACGCGACGGTGACCGGACTGTTGTGCCAGCCGTCGGCGTTGGCTTGCGGCGTCACGCTGGCGCTGATCGTCGGGGGATCGTTGTCGATCCCAACAATCTCCAACAGGAATCCGGCCTGCTGCCCGCCGTCGGTCACATTCACCGCCAGGATGTTGCTCGCGGTTAAGGTCACCGGCTTTTCGATCACCTGGACGTTGCCGTTGAAATCACTCTGGCGGGCGATCAGGGCACCGTTGAGCGTGACAGTTGCCCCGGTCACGAGCGGAAACTGGCTGTGATTGAGGCCGCCGTTGGTAATACGCAAGGTATAGGTCGTAGTGGGATTCTGGACGGTGACTGGGTCCGTGACGGTGACTGGCTGCCCTTGGCCGCGTTGATACGCCTTGGGGCCAAACGCGGAAAACGTGCCCGCCTCACTCATCCCCGGCAGCAAGAGCAGGAGAACAAGAATGCGGAATGCGGAATGCGGAATGCGGAATGTAAGGAAGGACGCGGGGGCGCTGAGCGAGATTCACCGCCCGGTGTAGTGGTCGTATGCGGTCCAGTCCCACGCGGTCGCGGTGCTGTCGTGGCCCAGATGCTCACGCCGATCCTCCCTTTCCTCTGTCCGTGACCTTGAAACGCACAAGGTCACAATCAGGTGGGGTTATACTCCGAACGGCCATCGGCTGTCAAGCGGAAAATTCGGGTTACTTCTTCTCCAACTCCCGTAGCGCATTGACCATCTCAATCGCCGCGACCGCGACTTCCGCCCCTTTGTTGCCGAGTTTCGCCCCCGCGCGGTCTAACGCTTGATCGACAGTTTCCGTCGTCAGCACACCAAAGGTTACGGGAAGTCCATGCGACAACATGATCTCCTTGACTCCCTGGGTCATCGCCGAGGCGATGTAGTCAAAGTGTGGCGTTTCACCCTTAATCACCGCGCCCAGACAAATCAGCGCATGATAACGACCGCTCGTCGCCATCTTCTTGGCGAACAGTGGAATGTCGAACGCGCCGGGCACGAGGACCACATCAATGTCGCTGTCCTGCACCCCATGCCGACACAGCGCGTCAATCGCTCCAGCCTGCAATCGCTCGGTCACCAAGCTATTGAACTGCGACACCACCAAGCCAAACCGCATCCCAGTGGCATCCATCTTTCCGCGTATCACTCGTGGCATATCCTTGCATCCTTACAACATCGGCTTGAGGTCGGTAAACAAATGGCCCAGCTTCTCTTTCTTCGCTTGCAGATAGTGAATATTCCCCGCGTGCGGCTGGGTTTCAATCGGTTGGCGCTCGGCGACTTTGATCCCGTACCCTTCCAGCCCGGTAATCTTCTGCGGGTTATTGGTCAGCAACCGCACCCGTGACACCCGTAGGTCGCGAAGGATTTGCGCGGCAATGCCGTAGTCTCGTAAATCTTCCTTGAATCCCAGTTGCAGATTCGCCTCGACCGTGTCCAATCCTTGATCCTGCAACGCATACGCGCGAATTTTATTGGCGAGGCCAATCCCACGCCCTTCCTGGTGCATGTAGATGATGACCCCTTGCCCCTCGTCGGCGATCAACTGCATGGCTTTATTCAACTGCTCACCACAGTCGCACCGCTCCGAGCCAAACACATCGCCAGTCAGACACTGCGAATGCACTCGCACCGTGACAATATCCCGCGTGCTGAGTTTCCCTTTCACAAGGGCCAAGTGTTCATGCTTATCGACATCCGTGCGATAGACGATGGCGTGGAACTTTCCCCCATACGGACTGGTGATGTCGCCCTCGGACACCCGATGCACCAGCGACTCGGTCCGCAATCGATGCGTCATCAAACTCGCGAGGCTCACAATTCTGAGGTCATGAAGACGCGCAAACCGCTCAACATCCTCTCCCCGTGCCAGCGCGCCATCTTCGCGGAGGATCGTACACAACACCGCCGCCGATTTGAGGCCGGCGAGACGAGTAAGGTCCACGCCTCCTTCCGCGAGTCCCGAACGCGCGAGCACGCCACCGCGATGCGCGACCATCGGATGAATATGACCTGGTAATGACAGGTCTTCCGGCCCGGCCCCGTCTTTGACGGCGCAGCGAATGGTGAGCGCGCGGTCGTATGCGGAAATGCCCGTGGTCACGCCGCGCCGTGCTTCAATCGACGCGCCAAACACGCGTTGATTGGCCGAGGGCCGCCCATTGCCGAGCAGAGGCACGCCCAATTCGCGAATTTTTTCCTCGGTCAGGGCTAAACAAACCAATCCACGCGCATGGGTCGCCACGAAGTTGACTGAATCCGGCGTCGTGAGTTCCGCCGCCTGACACAGGTCCGCTTCTCCTTGGCCATTATCTTCATCGACCAAGATCACCATCTTGCCGTGTCGGAGGTCCGCCAAGATTTCGTCAATTGGTGAGGTTGCGATCGACATTCTTCCTCCCTGGTGCGCCCACATAGGCGGATACCATCACATCATTGCCGCTCCGTTCAATCGTGAGGGTATGGAGCGTATACCCGAGCGCCACGCGCTCAACACGCAGGGGGCCAATCATCGCCCGCCCATCACCGCCAAGCAAGAGCGGCGCGTAAAAAAAGAGGACTTTATTCACCACCCCTTCGCGGAGGGCGCTCGCGACCACCTGCCCGCCCCCTTCAATCAGCACCGACTTGATTCCACGTTGGCCTAATTCTTTCAAGAGCGGACGCAAGGCGACCCGTTGGTCAGTATCCGTGGCGAGACCGATGACCTCGACTCCGCGTTGTGTGAGGACCGCCGCTTTCGTGCTTCGCGCCTGGGCTTCACTGGTGAACACCAACGTGGCCGCTTTCGATTGCTGCGTGCATACACGAGCTTGAGGCTCAATCGTCAGCCGACCATCGACAATCACCCGCACGGGATCGCGGCCACCACGCATGCGACACGTCAATTGCGGATTATCCGTGCGCACGGTTTCCGCTCCGACCAGCACGACATCGACCCGGTTCCGCAACTCGTGGACCACGCGCCGCGACTGCTCGCCGCTGATCCACTGCGAATCTCCGCTCGCGGTGGCGATGCGGCCATCAAGAGAGGCGGCGAGCTTCACCGTCACAAATGGTGTCTTGGTCATCACCCAATGGATGAAATCCTCGTTCAGGCGTTGACACGCCTCTTTCAACACGCCGGCCTTCACTTCAATCCCTGCCCGTCGAAGGCGACGAATCCCACGGCCACGGACCAACGGATTCGGATCAACCATCCCCACCACAACCCGCGTAATGCCCGCGGTGATCAGTGCATCCGCGCACGGTGGCGTACGTCCGTGGTGCGAGCAGGGCTCAAGCGTGACATACATGGTCGCTCCGCGCGCGGTGCCGCTCACCTTTCGGAGCGCCTCGATTTCAGCATGGGGCAACCCAGCGCGGCGATGAAACCCTTCGCCGATCACCCGCCCATTGCGCACGATCACCGCGCCTACCGCGGGGTTCGGACTCGTGCGGCCAACCCCTTTGGCGGCCAGCTCCAGAGCCCGCGCCAAAAATGTTTCATCGCGGTCGCGTTTCACCATACATCTCAGTCGTGGGCACGGGACCGCTCACGGGTGGCAGGTTCGGACCGGCGGCGCGGCGGCTGTTGTCGTCGCGTCCCCCGCCCATCCACGAGTTCTTTCAACTCGTGCATAAAGGCATCCAAGTCCTGAAAGGAACGGTACACCGACGCAAAGCGGACATACGCGACTTTATCGAGATCATAGAGTTGCCGCATCACTTCCTCACCGATCACCGCGCCCGCGATCTCTTTTTCCCCACGACTTTGCAGAAACTGTTCGATCCGGTCCGCGACTTCCTCGATAGTGGTGATACTCACGGGCCGTTTTTGACAGGCTTTGGTCAGACCAGCGATGACCTTCATCCGGTCGTAGGCTTCACGCCGCCCATCTTTTTTCACCACCAACGGCATGATCTCCTCGACCCGCTCGTAGGTGGTAAAGCGCCGCTCGCACCGGGCACAAGTCCGCCGGCGGCGCGTGACATCACCTTCACGACTCAAGCGTGAATCAATGACGCGATTCTCCAGACTGGAACAGAATGGGCATTTCATAGGAATGGAAAAGTCAAAAGTCAAAAGTCAAAAGTAGAAAACCTCCGCCCCTTGTCAACCTAAAACTTGAAACCTGGAACTCTTTGACCTTGGACCTCTGCCAACTCGAAACTTGAAACTCGAAACTTTTTCAACTTTAGACCTTGGACTTTGGACCTTGGACTTTTTAGACCGTCCCCAACCGCCCCTTATAAATGGGGAACGTGCGGCAAAAATCCCGCACCTCATCGCCAATCGCCGCCAACGCCGGAGCGTCACCCACTTTCTGTAATGCGCGCGCGATGAAGTCGGCGATCACCCCCATCTCTTTTTCCTTCATGCCGCGACTCGTGACCGCGGGTGTGCCAATCCGTACCCCGCTCGTCACGAACGGCGAGCGCTGGTCGAACGGAATCGCGTTCTTATTGACCGTGATACGCGCCCGGTCCAGCGTTTCTTGCGCGACTTTGCCGGTCAGTTCCGTGTCGCGGAAGTCCAGGAGCATGAGATGGTTATCCGTGCCGCCCGACACGAGCCGAAACCCATGGCGTAAGAGACCCGCGGCCAGTGCTTTGGCATTGTCCAGGATCTGCTGTTGATACACCTTGAACTCTGGCATTAACGCTTCCTTGAGCGCCACCGCCTTGGCCGCGATCACGTGCATCAGCGGGCCACCTTGATTGCCCGGAAAGACCGACGAATCCACACTCTTCGCCAACGATGCTTTACAGAGAATCATGCCACCGCGGGGGCCGCGCAACGTTTTGTGGTTCGTCGTGGTCACCAGTTCCGCGTACGGCACCGGGGATGGATGGAGTCCAGCGGCGACCAAGCCCGCGAAATGGGCGATGTCCACCATCACCAGCGCGCCCACCTCGTCCGCCGCGCGACGGAATTGCGCGGCATCAATCTGGCGTGGATAGGCGCTGTGGCCTGCCACGATCATCTTGGGTCGATGTTTGCGCGCGAGGTCGGCCACTTCATCGTAGTCGATGCGCTGGTCGGACTCGCGCACACCATACGGAATGACCTTGAAGAATTTCCCAGAGAAGTTGACCGGGCTGCCGTGGGTGAGATGCCCGCCGTGGGACAAGTTCATACTGAGGATCGTGTCGCCGGGCTGCAACTGCGAGAAGTACGCGGCCATGTTCGCTTGCGCCCCGGAGTGCGGTTGAACGTTGACGTGTTCGGCCCCGAACAACTGCTTGGCGCGATCAATCGCGAGTTGCTCGACGATATCGACATACTCGCACCCGCCGTAGTAGCGCTTGCCGGGATACCCTTCGGCGTATTTATTGGTCAGGACTGACCCCTGCGCCTCCAGCACCGCTTCACTCACCACATTTTCCGACGCGATGAGTTCCAAGTTATATTCCTGGCGCTCGGTCTCCCGTTGAATCGCCGCATACACCTCAGGGTCGCGAAGGGCCAACTCACTACTCATATCGTTCCTCTTCTCAGCATAACGAAGGCAGGGGCCATAAACAAAGAATCGCAGGGCTCATCAGCCACTGCGATTCTTCAGCCGCGAATACCGCCCATCTCCCATGCCACGTGGGAGTGCGCATGGGGTCGTGTGTTATTTCTTGTTTTTATCAATGTAATCGAAAACGTCCTTGACCTTGCGAATCTTCTCCGCGTCCTCATCCGAGACTTCGATCTCGAATTCTTCCTCCAGCGCCATCACCAGTTCGACCAAGTCCAGGGAGTCGGCCCCCAAATCGTCGGTGAATGAAGCCTCAGCCACAACCTCGTCCTTGCTGACGTTGAGTTGTTCGCTGATGATCTCTCGTACGCGTTCCTCGACTGACGCCGCCATATCCGTGTCCTCCTCAGTAACTACTAGATCGTCTGGACGGCGCTCAACGAGAGGTGCACGGCTTGCGCGTGGCTCTCGGCTCCGAACTCAGACATACATACCGCCATTAATGTTGATGACCTGCCCCGTGATGTACCCTGCCAGCGGGCTCGCGAGGAAGGCGACCACTTCCGCCACCTCGGCCACCGTGCCCCATCGACCAGCGGGAATAAGGCTCAAATAGCCTGATTTCACCTCATCTGGCAAGGACCCGGTCATGTCCGTTTCAATGAATCCGGGCGCGACAGCGTTCACTGTCACCGACCGTGAGGCCAGTTCCTTCGCCATCGTGCGCGTGAACCCAATCACCCCAGCTTTCGCCGCCGAGTACGCGGCTTGTCCGGGATTGCCGGTTTGCGCCACCACCGAGGTGAGGTTGATGATCCGCCCGGAGCGTTGACGCAACATGGGGCGCGCCGCCGCCTTGGTGCATAGGAACACGCCCTTGAGATTGACATCCATCACCCGCTCCCACTCCTCCTCCTTGAGGCGGAGTAGAAGGTTATCAATCGCGAGCCCGGCATTATTGACGACGACATCAATACGCCCATGCTTCTCAGTGATCTGTTGAAAGGCCGCGTTCACTTCGGTGCCGTTGGCGACATCGAACCGCAGCAACTCCGCTTGCCCCCCAGACTGCTGGATACCGCCGCGGACTTCCTCCGCCGCCTGCTGGGACTGCATATAGTTGATGAGCACGAGGTCGCCCGCCTGCGCGAAGCGTTCGGCGATCGCGCGGCCAATACCCCGTGAGGCTCCGGTCACCAGCACCACTCGCTGTGGGTGCGCGGCGCTCATGCCAATACTCCCGGAGCATCCGCGAGCGTGGTGGGGTCACTGACGGACACACACGACAGCTCCACGACAATACGTTTGAGCAGTCCGGCCAATACCTTGCCCGGCCCGACCTCAATCGCCGCCGCGCAGCCGAGACTCTTGAGTTTCAGCATACTTTCTTCCCACCGCACCGGCGCGGTCACTTGTTGCACGAGCAAGTCTTTCACGCGCGTCGGGTCCTGGTTCACCTCGGCGGTCACATTGGCGATGACTGGGACTATCAGTGGGCTGATCGCAATCGCTTCAAGCACCCGCGCCAACCCTTCAGCGGCTGGCGACATCAACGCGCAATGGAATGGGGCGCTGACCGCGAGTTCAACCGCGCGCTTCGCGCCACGAGCTTTGGCCACGGTCATGGCGCGACGCACCGCATCCGTATGTCCAGCAATCACGATCTGCCCGCCGCCATTGAGATTGGCGGGGGAGACCACTTCCCCTTGCGCGGCTTCCTGACACACCTGGAGCACGTCATCAGCGGAAAGATTAAAGATCGCGGCCATCGCGCCAACGCCGACGGGGACCGCCTCTTGCATCAAGCGGCCACGCTCACGCACGATGCGCACCGCATCCGCTAACGTCAGCGCCCCAGCGGCGACCAACGCTGAGTACTCGCCCAGGCTATGGCCAGCAACAACGGTGGGCTGAACGCCAGTTTCTTGTTGTAGGACCCGTAAGGCGGCGATGCTGGTTGCCACAATCGCCGGTTGCGCGTTGGTGGTGAGTTTGAGGTCGTCATCCGGCCCCTCGAAACACAGGGTCGAAAGCGACATCCCTAATGCTTCATCAGCTTCGGCGAAGGTGCTGGCGGCAACAGGAAACTGTCGCGCGAGCGCTTTGCCCATCCCCGCGGCTTGGGACCCTTGCCCTGGAAACAACAATGCAACAGCGCGATTCATTCTTTTTTCTTCTCTTCTTCCGGCGGCGGCTCTGGTGTTGCCGCTGGCGGGTCGTGCGACTCCCGGGTGTGGAGGAATCGATCGCGAATCGAGGCCCACAAGCGGCGACTACTTTTACTTTCTGGCGTGGTCAGCGCGGCCTCGGGCAAGGCTTGGAGACTTTCGACGATTTTCCGATTGATGTCCTGTCGTGAAGCCTCTTCCGCCACGCGAATCGCATTCTTCATCGCTTTAGAAGAGGAAGCGCCGTGCGCGATAATCGCGAGGCCATCGGTCCCCAAGAGCGGAGCCCCGCCAACTTCGGAAGGATCAAAACTGGCGCGCAGGTCCGTCAACGCATCACGAATCAATAAATACGCAAGCTTGCCTTTCCAACTCGCGGTGAACAAGGTCCGCAATTGTCCTTGGAAAAAATGCGCGAACCCTTCTAAGGACTTCAGCGCGACATTGCCCGTGAACCCATCGGTAACAATGACATCGACTCTCCCGTTATTGAGGTCGCGCCCTTCAACATAACCAAGGTAGTTCAGATGCGCTTTTTTCAGCATGGCGTGGGCGAGACGGGTCAGGTCGGTGCCTTTCGAGTCTTCTTCCCCATTACTCAGCACGCCGACCCGAGGCGACGGAATCCCGCGCACCAACCGCGCGTAGACTTCGCCCATGATGGCGAACTGGACGAAGTGCAACGGCTTACACTCGGTATTGGCACCAGCATCCAGTAAGCACGTATACCCCCCGACCGCCGGAATGGCCGTGACGATCGCGGGGCGGTCCACCCCTTTCAGCGTGCCTAAGATAGTCACCGCAAGTGCGAGCATCGCGCCGGAATTCCCCGCGCTGACCACCGCGCTCGCTTCACCGGACTTCACGAGTTGCAGCGCCACGCGCATCGACGAATCAGGTTTTCCGCGAATCGCCGCGATCGGCGACTCCCCCATCTCAATGCGTTCCGTCGCGTGACGAATGAGAAGGGACTCGGACTCCTGTTTGCCCAACCGTTCAAGCTCGTGCCGAATACTGTCCTCGTCACCGACCAAGATGACGGGCACGTTATGCTCCTCGACGGCCTGCAGTGCCCCTTCGACGATTGCACCGGGGGCGTGGTCCCCCCCCATGGCGTCTACAGCGATAAACATGGCTAGAGATTACGTGTTGCCGCGTACCCGCGTTCGACAACGAGCGCGGGTCGCCACAGTATACCTATCGACCACATCACCCCGGACGCGCCGTGGCCGTGAGAAAGTCGAGGAATAGGTAACGTATGTGGGTTATGCCTCTTTCGCGACAGCGAGCACGTGGCGACCACGGTAGAAGCCGCAGGTGCCACAGATACGGTGAGATAACACCGGATCACCACAGTTCGCGCAGGTCATCGTCTGGACAATCGGCAGGGCGTCGTGCGCGCGGCGTTGATTACGTTTGGATTGTGAAGTTTTACGTTTGGGAAGGCCCATGGTCGTTCCTTATGTGTACAAAATTTTTCGGTGGAATTGTGTGGACGGTACGAACAGAGAGGTCAGCGCTTATCCCTGGGAAGGCAGCCGCAGGGTTGACAGGACAGCCAGACGCGGATCACGCCAGAGCGGGCGACACGCGCACGACTCAACATTGAGATTCGTGCCACATTGCCCACAGAGGCCACGACAATTCGGCTGACACAGCGGTTGGCTCGGCAAGGCCAGCAGCGTTTCTTCATCAACCAGCGCCGAGAGGTCGATCTGCTCCTCGCTATACACCCCAGTCGAGAGTTCATCCGGGCTGAGTTCCATTTCTCGCTGCGTCGCGTGCGCCTGGGGGCTCAGGGTCACGAAAAACTCCCGTTGCAGCGGCGCGGGATACTCCTCCGCGCACC
Source organism: Klebsiella pneumoniae (assembly GCA_945865755.1). GTDB lineage: Bacteria > Desulfobacterota > Binatia > Bin18 > Bin18 > JABFSC01. The sequence continues at coordinate 4,192 of CAMBFS010000014.1, read as the reverse complement.
GACTACAGGTGCCAACGAATTCTCCCTGAATCGTACCGCTGAAAATGAGGTCCGCGCCAGAGCGAAAATGGAGCACGGCGACCCGCAAGGGGGCCGGCAGGTGATATTCCGCCTCATGTCTCTCAGCGAGAATGCGATTAAGTTCGCTCACTTCTTCGACGAATTGGAGTTCAGTCGGAGAGGCTTTAATGTCATCAACAGCGATTTTCATAACAGTGTCGGCGTCCCAGCGCGGGCGCATGGTAGTATGAACCCACCGAAAAAGCAACGCAGTCCATCGGCTCAAGAAAGCTCTTGACGTCAGAAAACGAATGAGCTACCAGCGTCGGTCATGGCAAAGGAAGGCATTGAAGTCACGGGAACGGTACTCGAAACACTCCCCAACGCCATGTTTCGGGTGCAACTGGAAAACAAGGTCACGGTGCTCGCCTATGCGTCAGGCAAGATGCGCAAGTTCTCTATCAAGATTCTGCCTGGCGACACCGTCACTGTCGAACTCTCCCCGTATGACTTGAGCCGTGGCCGGATCACCTTCCGGCATCGATGAAATGCGTAGGGGCGAATAATTATTCGCCCCTACCTGATTCGCAAATCCGCCAATGTCTGAATAATCCGGTGCGGACGGACTTGATGCGTGTGCGGAACTCCCGCCCCAGTCCGATCCACCCAAATCCCCGTAATGCCAAGCCACTGCGGAGCCGCGACATCCCACTCTAAATTGTCGCCCACCATCCACGTCTCTTCCGGCTGCACCCCGAGTCGATTCAAGGCGTGGAGATAGACCCGCTCATCCGGTTTGCCCGTCCCAAACTCCCCTTCGACGACAATACAGTCAAAGAACGGGGCCAAGCTCCACTTCTCGATTTTCTTGCGTTGCGCCTTGGCGGCCCCATTGGTTAAGAGCGCCAAAGGACGGCCTTGCTCGCGCAGCCAGTGCAGGGTTTCCACCGCTCCAGGAAAGAGTTGCGACCGCTGGTCACGTTCCGTGGAGTAGACGCGCTCCATCTCGTGCGCCAAGGGGTCATCCACGATCCCAAGTTGCTGTAATGCCTCGGTGGCCATCTGTCGTCGTGCTATCGGCAAATCCAGCCGTCCACGGCGACTCCGAATAAAATCACTCCAGAACCAGTTTCTCCGCTCGTGAATCACCGCGAGAAATTTTTGATAGGAGACGCCCGTGAGATGATCCGCGAACTGCTGATAGACCGCGAACCAACAGTCATCACCAGGGTCGGAGTCGGCGAGGATGGTGTCATCCAAATCCAAGAACAGCGCTTTGGGAAGTTGGGTAGCCATGCGTTACGTCTTTCTCCGCCCGCCATCCATAGCATCGTCCACGGCCTATGGCAGGGTCAGGACAGGTTGATTCTGCCGCGCCGTTCGTTTATCAGCAAGGGACAAAAAAGGAGAGGACATCCCCTATGAATGAAGAACCACTGCAATCGAGCCCGTACAACGGTCAAGAACTCGCCACTCTCGGTGGTGGCTGTTTCTGGTGTCTGGAGGCGGTCTATCTGGAATGCAAAGGGGTAGACAAAGTGGTGTCCGGCTACTGTGGCGGCTCCGTCCCGAACCCGACGTATTATCAAATCTGCGAAGGCACCACCGGTCACGCCGAAGTCGTCCAGCTTACGTTCGATCCTCAGATCATTTCCTTCAAGGAAATTTTGCAGGTCTTCTTTACTATCCACGATCCCACGACATTGAACCGTCAGGGGAACGATGTGGGCACGCAATACCGCTCCGCCATCTTCACGCACAACGAAGCCCAACGACAGATCGCGGTGGAAACGATCGCGGAGATCGCGGCGGCAAAAATCTGGGATGGGAAGATTGTCACGGAAGTGAGTCCCCTTCCGATCTTTTACGTTGCCGAGGACTATCACCAAGAATACTTTCTCAACAATCCGTTCCAGCCCTATTGTCAGTACATCGTCGCGCCCAAGGTCGTGAAGTTTCGTAAGACGTTTTTGGAGCGGGTGAAGAAGTGAGGAGCGACCGGGGACCGGAGACGGGGGACGGGGGACGGAATGGAACAGTTTGTCTATCCCGCGCTTCTGACTCCAGCAAGGGAGGCTGGGATGACTAAAGGAAATCCCAGGATGACGCGCACCGCCTCCGGGCAATGGCATTAAGTGAACGAGGTTTGGGTTCCGAGTTCCGAATTCCCTCTCCCGGCTGGGAGAGGGCTAGGGTGAGGGGGATCAAGTGTCCTTTCCTTTTCACGCCCGCCCATATTTCTTCTCCGCCTCCAGCCACCAGTCGATGCCCACCCGTTGAAAGATGTCCATCGGGCTCAGCACCGGCCCTTCGTGCCAATCGGTGCCATGCTCCTTCAACTTGGTGAGCGCCGACTCTATCGCCAGCGTCGCCGACATCAGGCTCACCACCGGGAAGATCACCATCTTGTAGCCAAGTTTTTCCAGTTCCGTCACTGTGAGTCCTGGGGTTTTGCCACCGGGCACCTGGTTGCTCAATAGTGGAGCTTTGATTTCACGCGCCACCCGCTCGATCTCCTCGCGACTCGTCGGCGCTTCCACGAAGATGACATCGGCTCCAGCCTCGCGATAGCGCAATCCCCGCTCAATGGCGTCATCAATGCCATTCACCGCGCGTGCATCGGTCCGTGCGATGATAATGAAATCCGGGTCAGTGCGATTCTCCGAGGCCGCCCGAATCTTCTCCGCGAACTCTTTCATTGGAATCACCGCCTTGCCCGCGATGTGACCACATTTCTTGGGAAACACCTGGTCTTCCAGATGCAGCGCGGCTACTCCGGCTCGCTCATACTCACGCACGGTGCGAATCACGTTCAGAGGATTGCCATAGCCCGTGTCGGCATCGGCGATGAGCGGCAGCGAAATGCAGCCCGCGATATGCGCGGCATGCGTCGCCATTTCGGTGAGTGTGGTCAAGCCAAGATCGGCCTGGCCCAGGGCCGAGGCCGCCGTACCCGCGCCAGTCATGTACACCGCCTTGAAGCCGTGCCGTTCAATCAGGCGCGCGGAGATCCCGTCATACGCGCCAGGCGCGACAATAATCCCCGGTTCATTCAGCATGCGGCGAAGTGTGGTCGTTGTTCGCATTGGGTGCTCCTCTCGTGTGGATCGCACAGCCCATACCAACATCACGGCGGTTGCTCAAGGCTGCCGGCGCTGTTGTTTCTAGGAATAGCGAGGTGTTTCTGCTAATGGGCAGCGGTGGGACGCAGTAGAGTAGTGGTCAGATGGCTCCCAGGTAATCGAACATGACTAAGATCCATCAGTGGTCCGAACTTGCCCCTGATTTCAGGGACAGTATCATTCTCGGAAACGGTGCAAGCCGAGCAGTATTTGATACTTTTTCTTATAGTTCCCTCGTTGATTGGGCTTCGGAGAAAAATCTGTTCACATCCGATGTTCAGCACGAGATTCCTGTTATCTCGTCTTCCTGGTAGACTCCTGGCTCGTGCGCCAGGAAATATATTTTGAATTGATTGGTGAGATTACCCAAGTTGAGACCTTTGCCATCCGGGGAAGCATTCAAGAGCTTGCCCTTCTCCGCAAGCACTACGGACCTGGACGCTGGCGCAAACGGAAAGGCAAGGCAACGGTGCGGCTAATGAGTGGGCGGATTCGACGTGCCGAGCTGCACTGGTATGAAGCACATGGCATTGGGAAGAGAAAGCTCAAGATTAAACGATTCTTGGACGAACCCGTATGAAGCGAAAAAAACCACAGGCGGAATTTGTCCTCTGTCTCCGTAACGATGGCTGTGACGACTTAGAGACCCGTAAAGTCTATCAACTCCTTCCAGACTCGGAGGCAGCGCAAGAGGGATACCTGAGAGTCATTGATGAGTCAGGGGAAGACTATCTGTACCCAGCGGCATATTTTGTCGCCGTCGTATTACCAGACACCGTGGCCCAAGCCCTTGCACTCTCCGCTTAACAAGCACGGTCCGCAGCATCAGATGTGTCGTTCCCGCCTCGACGCGTAACCGTTCAATTTCCGTGATGACATCCTCTGGCGGACCCGATATGGAAAATGGAAAGGCTTGAGATGTTACTCATGCTTCGCTCATTTCTTTAGTCACTTTTGAGAATTGACAGCTGAGGATCAAACGCAAAGGTTATTTTGACCAAAAATTGCGCTGAAAAATCATGAACCGAGTGAGTTCAAGGGCTACGTGGACACCAACCTGAAGAGGGTGG
>CAMBFS010000013.1 GCA_945865755.1 Klebsiella pneumoniae | reverse complement strand
CGGTATTTGCCTGACCTCACCACGAGTGTCACAACCCTCATCGATCTCCCGCACGCGAAAATCGCGTGCCGCAGCCTCAACTTCAAAGAAAACGCTTCATTGTAAAAATCCACACCCGGATAAACTCCATGCAATGATGCTAAAGACTCCATTATTCTCTACATTAGGGATGTGCATGATTATGGAAACCGAGCAGAGCCGCCAAAATTTCACTTGGCAAACTGTACGACCTTGCAAAACATGCGGGAGAAAAACCGGTTTGAGCGATATGTGGTATCAACAAGAACCGACGGACGGTTTAATCTGAACGTAATAAATGGTGGACGAACCAAAAAAGAGCTTTGTGACTTGCTGGTTTGCCAAAACTGTTTGCACTTTCTTCGATTCAATGCCTTTGAGATGAATTGGCAAAAAGGAAGAAGACTCGACTTTGTAAAGGAGTTCAAGGTCGACAACTTTTTCGACAAATATCCTCGATCCCTGCATCAGCAAATTCCAAAGCATGATTCAGACACTGCGCCCTTGGACACCTATTCCGATGATTTCGAGACGATAAGTCGGACAGTCAGGAATGATTCTGGATGGCATTGTCGGCGGTGTGGCGTTGACCTCTCGGCACGGGAAAAGCAGAAATGGCTCCACACCCATCATAAAAACGGCGAGAAGCATGACAACCGCAAAGAGAATCTTGAAGCTCTCTGTATTGGCTGCCATGCCAAAGAACCCAATCACGGACACATCAAAAACACCCCGGGTTATTCCGAGTATTCAAGGGTAGGGACAAGCCGAATGTGAGGGGGTAAAGACGGCGATCGTGTGTTGCGCCCCCCGCTCACTCACCGTACGACTTCGGTCAACTCGACACGAAGCGTGCGGCCCAAGGCGCATGCGGCCTTGCCTAACGTGGTCAACGTCACGGACGGGTTCGCGGGGTCGAGCAGTCGATCAAGCGCGGCCCGGCTCGTTTTCATCCGTTTCGCCAAAGCCTCCTTGGTCAGTTGCTCTTGCCGCATGATCTCCAAAATCTTGTAGGCGAGCACTTTCTTGATGGCTAAGACATGGACCGTTTCAAATATCCCCTCGTCCCTGAGAAAGTTTTCGAGGGTACTGCCCAAGTGCGCGGGGTTTAGACCCGCCGCTGCAACTCCCGAAGGCGGCGTCGCGCGAGGTCGAGGTCCGCTTTGGGAGTCTTTTGTGACTTTTTGATGAACCCGTGGAGCGGGACTAAGACCGCGCCCTGTACGGTGAACAGCACCCGTGCGATCCGGTTGTCGAGCGTTGAGCGCATTTCCCATAACTCCTCCTCCAGTTTACGGACCAGGGGCATCCCCAAAGGCCACCCATACTGAATAGCCAGCAGATCACTGCCGATGATGTGGTGCTCGGCTTGGGGTAACGACCGAATCCATTCTCGGACAGGCTCGCGCCCCTGGCTAGTCTGAAAGAACACCACCTGCAATCGCGGCCCATCATTCATGTCACGAACCTATCAAAGCTGACACACCGCCTGACAGGCGAGATGGGCTTGATTGGTCATAATGTCCTCCGCACCACTTCAGTGCCAATGCCTTCCTTAGTGAAAATTTCCAGTAACGTCGCGTGCCGCACGCGCCCGTCGATGATATGTGTCTTCTTGACGCCGCCATGCAGCGCGGCGATACAGCACTCGACCTTGGGAATCATCCCTTCGCCAATCGTCCCTTCGCGGATCAGCACCTCGGCGTGCTCACTGCCCATCGTCGGAATGAGGACTCCATCCTTGCCCTTGATCCCTTCCACGTCCGTCAACAGAATGAGTTTTTCGGCTTGCAGCGCCTCGGCCACTTTGCCCGCGACCAAGTCGGCGTTGATGTTATACGGGGTCCCATCGGCCCCCACCCCCACCGGCGCGATCACGGGAATGAAATCCGCCGCGGTCAAGGCATGAATCACTCGTGGGTTCACCTCAACAATCTCCCCCACCTGCCCAATGTCGTGAGTTGTCGCTTGGCCATTGTCGATCACGGTGAGCATCATCTTGCGCGCCACGAGCAGCTCGCCATCCTTGCCGCTCAACCCAACAGCCTTTCCGCCTTGGCCGTTGAGCAAGGTGACGATTTCTTGATTGATCTTGCCCAGCACCATTTCCACCACATCCATGGTCGCGGAGTCCGTCACTCGCATTCCGCGCACGAAGCGTGAGGCGATGCCGAGCTTCTTCAGCATCTCGCCAATCTGCGGTCCACCACCGTGGACGACAACGGGGTTCATGCCAACATACTTGAGCAGGGCGATGTCACGGGCGAAGTGCTGCTTGAGCGTTTCATCCTCCATGGCATGCCCGCCATATTTAATGACAAAGGTCTTCCCGGAAAATCGTTGGATGTAAGGGAGGGCTTCGAGGAGGGTATCGGCTTTCTCAATCAGTGCATTCACTACGTTTGTTCCTATTGCGAAATAGGTGCTATATGCCCTGTCGTGTCCGGGGGGTCAATGGGATGAACCCAGGGCCTCTTGCGTTTCCCAGGGTTCTGGTGGTTAAAGGAACCCATGCGTACCACATTATTGCTCTGTGGCCTGCTTCTTCTGGCTTCCTCCCCCTCATCGGCGAAGCTGTACCAATGGACCGACACTAACGGCGTGATCCACGTCGTGGATGAAGCAGTGGAAATCCCAGCCGCGTACCGCAAACAAGTGAAGGTCCACGAGGCCACACGGCCCGCATCCTCACGCGCGTCGCTCCCACTATCGCCAAGTCGCACGTATCCCGAATACAGCGAGGGAAAATTCGCGCAAAAGCTGGCTCTGGATTTAGGGCTCATTAAGGACAGCAGCGAAGATGGACTAGGCCCACTGAGTGGAGCCGGAATTCAACCCGCCGGCGGATGGGAAGTCAGTGACTCACTGACTTCAGAAGTCGTGTACGATGTGCTCGCCTCCGTGCGACGAGCGGCGGATGCGCAACGTCTCACGCTGTCCGCTGACGGAGCAGAAGCGGTAGTCAAGCAAGTGGCGGCCGCCATATTACCGCCAATCCCCGTGGCCAGAGAACAAGAACCTCAAGAGCCTCAAGTCATCATCTATGAAGCCCCTCAACAGATCATCGAAGTCGAACGTGAACGTTATTACGATCAAGTCTACATCCCAGTCCCTGTGATTCAGAGCGGACATCGCCACCGTCGCCATCGACATCGTAATCGTGATCGCCACAATGATGACGGTGACGTATCCACACCCAGAGGACCGACGGGTCCTCACACCACGGGTTGGGATAAACCGACGCCACGAACCCGCCACTCACCGAGTGGGCAACACACCGTCAATCGGGCCCCACATAGCCCAACCCACATGCCCTTTGGCTTATCACCGACGCCCCGTGCCGTAGCCCCCATGCCTTTTGGCACCACAGGTCGGGGCTCCCAGCGCCGGTAACTTGGAGAAGAAAACAGGGGAAATGGGGAAGGGGAAAGAGGGGAAAGAGGGGAAAAGGAAAAACCCCAATTGCCGCCTCTCCCCGTTTCCCCATTCCCCCTCTCAACCCTCTTTTCCCATTTCCCCCTTTCCCCGTTTTCCCATTTCCCCCTTTCCCCTTTCCCCCATCTGGTTACAATAGCGAGCCATGACAACCACAGCCGACGTCGTCGTGATCGGGGGCGGGGTCATCGGAGCATCAATTGCCTGGTACCTCGCGGAACAGCAACAACGAACCATATTGATTGAGAAGAATATTCCCGGCCAAGAAGCCTCCGCTGCGGCGGCGGGCATTCTGGCCGTGGCCAGTGGACGCGCGCGCAACGGACCACTGTACCGCCTCAAACATGCCAGCCAGGCGCTCTATCCAGCGCTCGTGCGCGAACTGCAAGAGCGCACCGGCATTGATATAGAATACCAAACCGCTGGCGTACTCGACCTGCTCCGCACCGACGAGGATGAGGAAAAATACCGGTCCTTATATGCGCTCCGTCGTGAACAAGGTTATCCGGCCACGTGGCTCTCGGCTGACGATGTGCACCGTCTCGAACCCGCTCTCACGCACGATATTCGTGGCGCGGTCCACTTCTCTGGTGACCATCATCTCCACAACGGCAAACTCGCCGAGGCGTGGATCAAGGCTGATGAACAACGCGGCGTCACGGTCCGCACTGGGAGCACCGTGAGTGAGGTCCGCACGAGCGGAGGAAAAGTTTCGGCTGTGCGCGTGGGCGACGAATGGATCAGCGCCAACACGGTCGTCATTGCCGCCGGCTCATGGTCACGCGAGGTCGGCGACCTCTTCGGCCTGACGATTCCAGTCGAACCCGCCAAAGGGCAGATGCTCGCGATCCGCGCGACCCATGTGCGCCATGTACTGTCGTGGAATGACCACTATTTGGTGCCACGCAAGAATGGCGAGGTCGTCGTCGGCTCCACGGTCGAGTTCGTCGGCCATAATAAAGAGGTCACGCTGGAGACCATCCACAGCTTAATCGCCCGGTCGATTGAACTGGTCCCGGCTCTGTACAATGTCCCACTGAGTCATTTCTGGGCGGGCCTCCGCCCCTATTCGCCAACGCGACGGCCCATTCTCTGTCGCGCGCCGGGCTTGGAGAACGTGATTATCGCCACCGGGCATCATCGTAACGGAATCGTCCTTGCACCGATGACCGGACGGCTCATCAGTGAACTGATCACAACAGGGAAACCCTCAATGCCGCTGGAGCCGTTCGCCTTCCCTCTCGAACCACTGCCAGCGCTGCCGGAGGGGGAATCGCCGGATGAAGCTGATTAAGGGGCTAGGTTTTTGGGTCTAGGGGTTGGGTTTTTCCCAGCCCCTCACCCCAACCCCCAGAACCTCAAGGAGACAACAATGTCCGGTCCACTCACAGGAATGCGCGTTATGGATTTCACCCGTGCCTTGGCAGGTCCGCACTGCACGCTCTTGCTGGCGGACATGGGAGCCGAGGTCATTAAAATCGAACGAGTGAAAGGGGGCGATGAGGTCCGCCGCATGGGACCACCGTTTATCAACGGTGAGAGCGCCGCCTTCATGGCCAGTAATCGTAACAAGAAAAGCGTCACGGTCGATCTCAAAGACCCTCGTGGCCGTGAGATCTGTATGCGCCTCGCCAAATGGGCCGATGTGCTCGTCGAGAATTTTCGCCCTGGGGTGATGAAGGGACTGGGACTCGATTACCCTACCGTGTCACAAGTCAATCCGCGCCTCATCTATTGTTCGATCTCCGGCTTCGGACAGACCGGTCCCATGGCCAATCAAGGTGGCTACGACACCGTCGCGCAAGGCATGGGTGGGATTATGATGGTCACGGGCGTGCCCGGTGGTCCACCCGTGAAAGCGGGCGTGCCGATCATTGACCTTGGCACCGGCATGTTCGGCGCGCTCGGAGTGCTGGCCGCGTATATCGCGCGTCAACAAACCGGCAAGGGGCAACACATCGACGCATCCTTGCTGGATTCCTCGGTCGCCTTGGGACTGATTGATGGCAGTGACTACTTGGCGAGTGGCGAGTTGCCGATGCCGCTGGCCTCGGCGCATCGGCGCATCGCCCCGCATGGTGCGTTCAAGACACAGGATGGCTACATCACCATCGCCGCCGACGCCGCACCGGTGACATGGACAACACTCTGTGAGCTTCTTGGCAAAGCCGAGATGGCCACTGATCCACGACTTGAGGACAACACGCGGCGGCGCAACAACCTGCCGTTCTTGATCGAACAAATCGAATCCGCGACCACGACACGCGAGAGTGCCTTCTGGCTAGAGAAACTCCAAGCCGCGGGCATTCCCTGCGGGCCGGTCAACAACTACGACAAAGTGTTTCAGCATCCCCAGGTGCTCGCGCGCAATTTATTGGTTGAGAATGTTCACCCCAAAGCTGGACGAGTCAAAATGGTCGGCAAGCCGCTCAAGTTTTCCGATACCCCGGCGACGGACCTTGTCCCCTCCGCCGCGCTGGGCGAGCACACCACCAGCATCCTGCAATCGTTGGGATATTCGGCGGATGAGCTTGAGCAGATGAGGCGGGAGAAGGTGATCTAGAGAGCGCGTCCTCTCTCTCGCAAATTTTCCGCATAATGACCCGCGAGAGAGGCCACAAAACACGACCGATCCGCGACCGATCCGCGACCGATGGTGCGAACAGTGTTGCGGATGGCCGTGTAAATGCCAGAGAGGATTGATAGCGGCGGGCGGAATTGAACCGCCGACCTAGGGATTATGAGACCCTCGCTCTAGCCGACTGAGCTACGCCGCCGTATCAAGGATTTCACTTCAGTGATGGACATTCCTGACCCATGTCCGTCTGAAGTCGTGGACGTATCTTCTAGCCGATAACCCCGCGGTTTGGCAAGACGCCCGCCAACGTTTAACGAACGGACCGCCAGAGGAGCTGGAAGAACATCCCCAAACCTCTTTTCATGTTGGCGTGGGTTCCCTACAATCGCCCCATGCCACACCCGGTCGCGCAAAAAAAGCACAGCACCATCTCGAACTCCCTCACCCGCGTCGTGACGAAGGGAGAACGCGTGAAGGTCCATCGTCGTGGAAAAGCCGTCGCCGCGCTCATCTCTCTGGAAGACCTCGCCCTCTTGGAAGAGTTAGAAAACGAGAAAGCCGTTGAAGAGTACCGGACCGCCAAGGCGGAATGGGAACGAGACGGAAGGAAGACGGTGCCGTGGGCGAAGATAAAGGCAGACCTCGGTCTCTAATCTCTTCCCGACCCTATCGACTCGAATTTACCACAGGAGCGGATCGACAATTCCGCAACCTGCCTCAAGACGTTCAAGAACGCCTCACTCCGTCCATAGACGCTTTGCTCCGCAATCCTCGCCCTCCTGGTATCAAGAAGCTCAAGGGGGAAGATGCGTACCGACTGCGTGTCGGCGACTACCGGATCATCTACGAAGTGCATGACAAGGTGCTGATCGTCCTTGTTGTGGGTGTCGGCCACCGTCGCGAGGTCTACCGCAAGCGCTAAACCCAACCGTATAGCTCCGCAGGGTGACTTTCCCTTCGTAGTGCGCTTTCACTGCCTGTAAGCCTTCGAGGATTTCGTTTCCGATGTTGCGCTGTTGTTTTCGTGTCATTGTCTCGTCTCCAATCATGAGACTACCTCGTGGTCTGCCTCTTCATCAGGGCCGCTATCTCCTTCACGACCTAGCGGTAGGCTTTCTTCTGTTTCGGGGTGAGATCGTCGGCTTCCTCCTTGTCATACACGGCGAGCAACCAGATATGGGATGCCTCCCGGAGATAATAATAATGGATATGGAAGAATAGAGAGATGCCCTTCTTGCCGTGTACCAGCGCACCGAATTGAGAATGGCTGGTGGACGCTATCGTCAAAGGCCATTTGCAACGCCGGGGATATCACCAATGAGGCGAATATCCTGGCAAGGCCGATAGCCGAGTTTCTCGAAATGCCTGTGGGAAAAATCGGGGAGGGAAATCTGACTTGGCTCAACACACAATCAAAGCCCCGTGAAGAATCGTCAGAAAAGGCAGCGGTAGAGGTGGAAACCTCTCCTTGCGGAGAGGTTCGCGAAAAGCCGTGCAGCAGTGCACAACCCCGAGGAGGTAATGCGCGCCCGGCAACCCTGCTGCCATGTCCCGGTTTCCCGAGAGGTAGGCCAGTAGCTTTGCGTCCCTCCCTTTCAGGAGGTTTGCCTTTTTCGGTTTTCCACTCTCTACCGCTGTTGGTCCAAGTATAGAGAACGGGACATACGGGAAAACCTTTAATCGAAATCAGCAAGAATCCGTCGCCCGCCGACCAGCGCGAGCACGCAACTTGCTAATTTTCTTTTTTCACGCCATACAACAGCGATACTCAATCCCATCAGGAGAAACTCTATATGCGAGAAGCCGTCATCGTCTCTGTCGCCCGTACGGGCATTGGCAAAGCATTCCGTGGCAGTCTCAATAAGACCCACGGGGCTACCATGACCGCGCATGTCATCAAACATGCCGTCGAGCGCGCCAACATCGACCCCGCCGAAGTCGAAGACGTGGTCATTGGTTGTGGCCTTCCAGAAGGTGCCACCGGCCATAACATTGGCCGTGTGGCCGCGCTCCGCGCGGGGTTGCCAGTCACGACCTCGGGCATGACCGTCAATCGCTATTGTTCGTCCGGTTTGCAATCCGTCAGTATCGCGGCGCAACGCATTATTGCTGACAATGTGGATGTGATGGTTGCTGGCGGGGTCGAGTCGATCAGCCTCGTGCAAAGCTGCCTGAACACCAACAGTTTCGTCGAAGACTGGATGCACGAGCATCTGAAGTCCGTCTACTACCCCATGCTCTCAACGGCGGAGATCGTCGCTCAACGCTATACAGTCGCCCGCGAGCAACAAGATGCCTACGCCGTCACGAGCCAACAACGCACCGCCGCCGCGCAAGCCGCCGGAAAGTTCGCGGATGAAATCGTGCCTTTTCCCACCAAGATGGAGGTCACCGACAAAGCAACCGGGCAAACGTCCTTACAAGAAGTGATCCTGTCACGAGACGAAGGGAACCGACCGGGAACAACACTGGAACAACTCGCGGCCCTCCCTTCGGTCACCAACGGCAGTATTACCGCGGGGAATTCCAGCCAATTGTCCGATGGCGCGGCGGCCTGTGTCCTGATGGAAGCCAAGTTCGCGGAACGTCGTGGACTGCAACCGTTGGGCATTTATCGCGGCTTGGTGGCCGCGGGCTGCAACCCCGATGAAATGGGGATCGGTCCCGTCTTCGCCATTCCCAAGCTCCTGGAGCGGCACGGCTTAAAAATGGATGACATCGGCTTATGGGAACTCAATGAAGCCTTCGCGGTCCAGACCGTCTATTGTCGAGATCGTCTTGGGATTCCGATGGAACGACTCAATGTTGATGGTGGGGCGATTTCCATCGGCCACCCCTACGGCATGAGCGGCACCAGGATGATCGGCCATGCTCTCATTGAAGGAAAACGGCGAGGCGTCAAGCATGTCGTGGTCACCATGTGTGTCGGTGGCGGCATGGGCATGGCCGGGCTTTTTGAGGTCGCGTAGACAATCCTCGGCCAGCGCGGGTTTCAAGGAAAATCACTTGATCCCCCTCACCCTAGCCCTCTCCCAGCCGGGAGAGGGAATTCGGAACTCGGAACCCAAAACTCGCTAACTTAATGCCATTGCCCCGCTGGGATTCCCGTTGGTCATCTCAGCCTACCAGGCACTGCTCCCTATTATGGTTTTCGCCCGACGGCAAGGAGCGACATCCCCCACGGTAACGAGACATGTTTCTCCAATCGCAGGAGTGGCACTAACAAACTGTTCAATCTCGCCTGTATGCCGGGAATGGTCGTGCGTTTGAGCAGACACGAATTGAGATACCATCCAGGAACACCGGCGAGGTTGAAGAATTTCGTCGTCTCGACCCTGAGCCCCGCTCGTTCAAGTTTCTCAATAATCTCCGCGCGGTCGTATCGTCGATAGTGATGGATCGCTTTATCAATTGCCCCGTATAACCCCTTGAGTGCGGGAATGATGAGCACGACGCGGCCTCCAGAGGGCAGGGATTGCGCGAAACGGGTCAGCGCGGCGTCATCATCGTCGATATGTTCAAGGACGTTGCAACACAGAATGGTATCGAGTCGTGATTCGGGTACCCACGTTGGAAATGGCGCGTTGAGATCAAGGGATTGAACCGTGACGTTGGGTCGCGAGGCAAACGTTCGCTGGAGCCGTCGGAGGTACTGAGGATCGATTTCCGTGGCGAGGACGAACTCACGCCCAACAAAATATCGGGTCATCGTGCCGAGCCCTGCCCCCACTTCCAAGACCCGTTTCCCGATGTACGGCGACACGTGCTCCCACAGCCAGGCATTGTACCCAGAAAGTCGCGCCACGCGCGCTAAGGTCTTGCTCCCCGCGCTCCCCGTGTCATCAACCAGGTTATAGCGAAGGATCGTCCACAACGCTGAAATGCCATCTTTCCAACTGATTTTTTTGCCTTCCGCATACGTGCGCCCAGCATAGGAAATCGGGACTTCATAAATGCGCACCCCGAGCCGCGCCACTTTTGCCGTCACCTCCGGCTCAAAACCAAAGCGATTGGAGCGCAAGGGAATCTGCTTCAGGAGATCAGCGCGAAACAATTTGTAGCCAGTCTCCATGTCGGTCAGGTTCAAGTTGGTGAGCATATTGGACAGCAGTGTCAGCAGACTATTCCCCACCGTATGCCAAAAGAACAGCACACGACGCGGGTACCCTAGAAAACGCGAGCCATACACGACATCGGCATCCCCCTTGAGCAGCGGCTCCAATAATTTCGGATACTCCTCCGGGTTATATTCAAGGTCAGCATCTTGAATAATGACGGCATCTCCGGTGACCGCTGCTAAGCCAGTGCGGATGGCAGCCCCTTTGCCCTGGTTACGATTATGAAAAAGGACTTTCACGGAGCACGGCGCGGGCAGTGCTCCGACAAAAAAATCCTCGACACCGCGAATGCCCCGCAGTGTCTCTCCCGTACCATCAGTAGAGGCATCATCGACAATGATGATTTCTTTCGGGATCGGCACGGCCGCGACACGCCGGAGCACTTCATAAATCGTCGTGGCTTCATTGTACGCTGGCACGATGACCGAGAGTATAATCACTTTCTGCCCCTGTTCAGTCAAAAGAGAAGATGCTGTAGTATCCATTGCTTTTGTTTCAGTGCGCTTCGTAGCCTGAGCACATTGTTTCGCCGTTCGTAGACACAAGAGGGTTTCGTATGAACGATAGTCAGAACAAACGAGAAATGACTCGAGTCCCCCTTCAGATTGATACAGAAGTACGCGCGGATGGATATGCGCCGATCACGGGCACCACCACGGACATCAGTCTCAAGGGGCTTTCGGTCGCAAGCCAGCAGTCATTACCGACTCGCACCGTTTGCCACATTACGCTGTTCGTCGGCCCCCAGGAGCACTCGATCCCTATCGCCCTTGAAGGGACGATTGTCCGCGCGACCGCTCAGGGCATGGCGATCGAGATCACCAGCGTGCCCCCTGAGAGCTTCGCCCATTTACACAATCTGATAATCTACAATGCGCCTGACGCGAACCATGTCGATGAAGAGCTGAGCAATCGAGTCAGCCGCAGATGGCGACAAGCCGCCAAGAAAGAACCCGACGAGAATTCTTAATGTTCAACCGCCAAGGGACGCTCAAGTCGTGGAGGTGACAGCTTCCAGTACCGGGCCACATCGGTCACCTCCACACGACGCACCCCTTTTCTGACCTGGAGCAGCTTTTTTTCCGTCATCTCAAGACAAGACAACTTCCCCCCATAGACGAGCCCGGTATCAAGTCCAACTTTGTAGGGCAGATCAAGCAACACTTCTCGTTGCGGAGTGTGACCGAACAACACGGTGTAGGGGAGGGAATGGGGGTGGGTAATAAATTCCTGGCGAATCCAGAACAGCGATTCCTCGTCTTGCTCATCAAGCGATTGCACTGGGCTCACGCCAGCATGGACGCAGAGAATATCGCCAATGGCGACATACCGTTCCAGTTGCTGAAAAAATTCGAGATGCTGGGAGGGAAAGTGTAACGCCGCCTGTTGTCCTTGCATCCCCTCGGTCAGGCCATAACTTTTCAAGGTGGCAATCCCACCGTTCACCAAAAACGATTCGCCAAAATGGCCAGGATAGCCGAGGAAGTCCAACAACATGTCTTCATGGTTGCCCTTCAAGAATGTCATCGTACACACTTGATCCGCTTGAAGATCAAGCAAGAAATCCACGACCTCCCGCGCCCCGAGCCCGCGGTCAATGTAATCACCAAGAAACACGAGACGGTCCTCGCGTTCCAATGCGCACGCGGTAATGAGGTCCTCGAGTTCCTGAGGGCAAGCGTGAATATCACCAACAACAAAGAAACGGCCCATGATGTCTTCCTCTACCTGCCTTTGTACACCGGTTCCCGTTTTTCCAGAAATGCCGCCAGCCCCTCGCGTACATCTTCGGTCTGGAGCATCTGTCGTTGTGTCGCCATTTCGTGGGTCAGGACCTCGTCCAACCCGCTATTCAAGGCTTTGTGTATCGACGCCTTGATGGCCGCCAGCGCTAACGGAGCGTTCAATGCCAATCGCGTCGCGTAGGCTTCTACTCCGGCACGGAAGTCACTGTCGGGAATCACGCGATTGATTAACCCAATCCGCAAGGCCTCCTCCGCGCTGAGAATATCGCCCGTCAACGCCATTTCCATTCCCCGTAACCCAGCCAAGCGCGGCAAGAAGTAACTCGCTCCACCATCCACCGTGAGTCCGCGTTTCACGAACAATAAGGACAACCGCGCGGTGGCTGACGCGAGACGCACATCCGCCGCCAGCGCAAGGGAGCAACCAAATCCAGCAGCCACTCCGCCCACCGCCGCGATCACGGGTTTCGGGAGATTCCAAACTGCCCGAATTGCCCCATTGAACCCATCTTCAAGCAGCTCCTCGCCAGACGGGGATTCTTCACGTCCAGCACGCAGATCGGCCCCGGAGCAAAAGGCTTTTCCGGCACCGGTAATAACCACGACCCGTGTCGCTTCATCCTGTCCACTCTCAAGCACCGCGTCCCGCAAGGCAAAAATCGTCTCTCGGTCCAGCGCATTATGTCGTTCAGGTCGATTGAGGGTAATCCACCGGACGCTCGCATGCCGCTCGCTCAACACCACTCCACTCATACTTATTCTCCTTCACGTACTGGCACGGCAAAAATTTCGCCAAAGGCACGAACCGTCTGTTCCATAACAGCCCGCATCGTCACCTCTTCTCCGCGCTCTCGGCTCAGACTCGTCACTCCAGCGCCACGAATGCCACAAGGAATGAGGTGCGCAAATGGCCGGAGGTCAACACTCACATTGAGAGCAAATCCATGCAAGGACACTCGACGGCGGATGGCGAGGCCCACCGCTCCGAGTTTGTGTTCCCCCACCCACACCCCAGGAAACCCCTGACGTTGTGTCGTCTGGACACCAAAGTGACCACTCACCTGGCCCATGATCGCTTCTAAGCGTGCGATAAAATTTTTCACGCCCCACAAGCGGAACAATGAAGAAAAAATCGGATACGCCACCAATTGACCGGGGCCGTGGTAGGTCACTCCACCACCACGCTCAACTTCAATGATCGGGATACCTTGTTGCGCCAATACCGCCACGGACACGAGTTGTTCACGTGGACAGCGATAGCCAATGGTGACAACAGGAAGATGTTCAGTGAGGAGCAGCACATTCTCGTCAGTCGCTCGACAACGCGCGTGGTAGTGATGCTGCCACCGCCACGCCTCGCGATACGGAGTAAGGCCCAAATGAACAACGTCAATCCTTTTCTCCATGCTGAATCGACACTAGCTGACGCAATCCGATGAAACAATCGCGCCTTGACTCGCCCATCTCCCAGTGGTACCGCTCAGCAGTATTCCGGCTCCATTCCACACGCGGAGGGAGACACCGGACCTGAGAAACTCGCAATCCGAAATTTGGGACCCTGGACTTGAGACCTTGGACTTGAGACCTTGGACCTTGGACCCATCACCCTATGACATTAGCGCGCGTCTTATACAAAAGTTATCTGTTCGTCGCTGGCATTGCCCTCATGGTGCTAGGCATCGGCAACTATCTCACGGCGGTCTCCAAGGTCGAGCATTATCAAGAAGTGATGAAGGTCGTCACGCCGACCGCGCGAAGCGATGCGTTTTTTCTCTTATCCACCGGAAAACCGCATTTTCCGAGCGAGGCACGGGAACGTTGGGAAATCGCCCGCGCCAAACGAGATTTCTATCACGTCGTCCTGAGCGCTGGTCGGTTCATGGTCGGGATCGGACTCTTGTGTACCGCGATCAGTCTGATTCGCTTACGCGGCCAATGGTCCCCAATCACCACGGTGCCGCACTCCTCTCCTCCCCCGGAAAGGAACCGTTATGCGCAAACACCATCAGCCCCTCGATAACGTGTCCATCTCAGACAACACCAACTGGACACTTGGTACTTCCGCGGGGCAATCGCCCCTCCCCTCGCGTGGAGCCCAACCGCTTCCGCAACGTCCTCAGCTCTCGCGGATACCGTCACGCGCACCCCTCTCCGTCGCGGCCCTCGCCGCCGTTCTCGTACATACGGCGGTGATCTTCTTCCTCTGGCAACAATCCGGACCATCCCTCGAAGCCCAATCACGACTCAGTGAGATTCAACAGAGTGTCGCCGTCGAGTTCACCCCGAGCGATCCATCACCACCCCAACAGCCCGAAACGGACAGCACCACCGCCACGACGGCACTCCAACATTTCCAAGCCTCCGCCCTCGAACGCGCGGCGACGATTGAACAGACATTGACTCACGCGCTCTCACGGCACGCCGAAACCACGGCCATGCGCCAGCAGCGATTGACCGCGCTCGAAACCGCCCACACACAGATGAGCGGGGAACTCGCCACCCTCGCGGAAGAGCGAACCGCCCTCTCCACACAGCTCGCGGAGGAACGACAGCGCAGCCTCACCCTCGCGCAACAAGTCGAGGAGGCGGAACGGGCCAAGGCCGCCGAGCTCGCGGCAGTGAAAGGCACGTACGACCGATTCGTCGCCGCGCTCCAGGGAGAAATATCACAAAAAGAGATTGCGCTGCATCACGCGAAGGAACGCCTCACCGTGACGATCCTCGATCGAGTCCTCTTCCCCAGTGGGCAGGCCGCCCTCACCTCGGATGGCGAACGCATCATCGCCAAGGTCGCCACCATCTTGGCCAAGATTGGCGATCGCCGGATTATGATCGAGGGTCACACGGACAACATCCCGATCCGCCCTCCCCTGAGCCTGCGCTTTCCCACCAATTGGGAATTGTCCACGGCCCGCGCCACGGAAGTCGTCAAACACCTCCTTTCCCAAGGTGTGCTGAGCGCCATGCAACTCAGCGCGGTGGGACGCGCGGATACCGCGCCAGTGGCGAGCAATGCCGCCGAGGACGGGCGCCGCCGAAACCGACGCATAGAAATCATCGTGCTTCCGCCAGAAGACGCTCCCCACGCGAGTCTCGTGAGAGAATGAGCGGACGCGGTTTCGCGAAACAACCGTAATATCACTGAAAAGTGATATTGTCGAAAAAACCTGGTTGACTTTCACATAGCGCTCCTCTAATAGTCGGGCAGCCATTGGCTGGCGAAGGAAGCAGCGTGCACCCTCACATTTCCGTGATTCTCGACAAAGCCCACCACCACCACAACAGACTGTCCGCCGAGGACGGCTATTGCTTAATCAATTGCCCGGAAGCGGACATGCCCGCGCTCCTCGCCGCGGCGGGCGCATTACGAGATCAGAGCAAGGGCCGGACGATCACCTATTCGCGCAAAGTGTTCCTGCCGATCACGAATCTCTGCCGCGACCGTTGCTCGTACTGCACCTTTCGCAAGGACCCCCGTGACCCCGATGCCTGGACGATGACCCCCAACGAAATCGAGGAGTGGGTCACCCGCGCCTGCACGCAAGGCTGCAAGGAAGCCCTCATGTGTTTGGGCGACAAGCCCGAACTCGCCTATAGCGGGTATCGCGCGACCTTAGCCGGTTTTGGTCACGCCAACACCACCGAATACATCTATCGCGCTTGTGAAATCGCCCTGGCGCACGGCATGCTCCCGCATACCAACGCCGGGGTGATGAGCTATGACGAGATGAAATGGCTCAAAGAGGTCAACGTCAGTCTCGGGCTCATGCTTGAGAACATCAGTCCCCGGTTGCGCGAACGCGGCATGGCGCATTTCTCCGCCCCAGATAAAGACCCTGTCGTCCGCGTGCGCATGCTGCGCGAGGCTGGGGAACTGTCGATCCCATTCACCACCGGCATTCTCATCGGCATTGGCGAAACCCGCGAAGAACGGGTCGACAGTCTCTTGGCGATCCGCGACATCCATGACGAGTATGATCATATTCAAGAGGTCATCGTGCAGAATTTCCGCGCCAAGCCTCGCACGCGCATGGCCGACGCCCCGGAACCCGAAAGTGTGGACATGGCGAAAACCGTCGCCGTCGCCCGCCTCCTGTTGGGTGGACAAATGAACCTCCAAGCCCCACCAAACTTGAGCCCAATGGATCATAAACTGCTATTGCGCGCCGGCATCAACGACTGGGGAGGAATCTCTCCGGTCACGAAAGACTACGTGAATCCAGAGGCCGCGTGGCCGCATCTCAATTTGCTGGCGCAGACCTGTCGCGAAGAAGGATTCACGCTCCGCGAGCGGTTGGCGATCTACCCAGAGTACATGGATCGTCCCGATTTCTTGTTGCCGGCCTTGCGCCCCCGCACCCAAGAACTGCACCAACAAGTAACGGCGTAGGACAATACGTCCATCCCGACCGAAAGAAAGAAGGAGATTTGCTGTGGCAAGTAACGGACTGACTGCTGTTCTTGAGCATATTAATCGTGAAGTCAGTGCGATCCTCCACCGCACCTTGGACGGAGAGGAACTCTCTTGGAGCGAGGGCTTGCGCTTGTGCGAGACCAACGGCCTCGACCTCCAGGCGATGTGTTTGGTGGCCGACGAGATGCGCCGCCGCCAGGTTGGCGACGTCGTCACGTACGTGGTCAACCGCAACATCAATTTCACCAACGTGTGCATCAAGCACTGCACGTTCTGCGCGTTCAGCCGTGAATATCGCCAAGAAGAAGGCTACTTCCTCCCCACCGAAGAGATCGTGCGGCGCGCGCAAGAAGCGGTCGATATGGGCGCGACCGAAGTCTGCATGCAAGCCGGGCTCCCACCCAAGATGGACGGCAATCTCTATATCGAGTTGACCAAGGCGGTGAAGAAAGCCTTTCCGACTCTGCACATGCACGCCTTCTCGCCAGAAGAAGTTCAGTACGGCGCCATCCGCTCTGGGGTGCCCATCATCCAATACCTGAAAGAACTCAAGGACGCGGGCTTGGATACGCTGCCTGGCACCTCCGCTGAGATTCTCGATCAAGAGATTCGCGACATCATCGCTCCGGGGCGGATCACCGTCCAACAATGGATCGAAGTGATCACCTCGGCCCACAGCCTGGGGATCCCGACCACATCCACCATCATGTATGGCCACATCGAAACCCCGGTTCACTGGGTCAAGCACATGAATCTGCTGCGCGACATCCAAAAAGAGACCCGAGGGTTCACCGAGTTCGTCCCCTTATCCCTCATTCATCAAGAAGCGCCGATGTACACGCGAAAACTGGTCGATAACGTGCGGGAGGGAGCAACCGGCACGGAAGTCGTCAAGATGCACGCGGTCGCGCGGCTGATGCTGGGTCCTACATTCCGCAACATCCAATCGTCGTGGGTCAAGGAAGGGCCGAAGATGGCGCAATACTTGTTGACGGCTGGCGCCAATGACCTGGGCGGAACCTTGATTAACGAAAGCATCTCCACCTCCGCTGGCGCGCAGTATGGCCAATTGGTCCCACCGAAAGAGTTACGCCGATTGATTCGCGACGCTGGACGCACGCCGGCGGAACGGAGCACGACCTACAAGCTACGGAAAGTCTTCACTGGCGCGGACGAAGAGGTCAGCCCGCTTGATCTCGTCAAGAATGCCGATGAGCGGTTTGGTTCCTATCGTAAGCTCGCCGCGTCAGAGCAATTTCGCTACGTCCATCCCTTTGAGCGTGAGAAGCAACAGGCGACACACTAACCGCCGCGCGCGGAGAGGCTGAGAGGCTGTGCCGATTCCTCGTGATTTCAGAGTGACTGCCCTCGCCGGAGGGGTCGGCGCTGCCCGGTTCCTGCGCGGCGTGGTCCGAGTCATTGATCCCGCTTCGTTGACTGTCATCGTCAATACCGGCGACGATGACGAGTTCTTTGGACTCTCGGTCTCCCCGGACCTTGATACGGTCACCTACACGCTGGCGGGCTCGGTCGATAGCAGCAAAGGCTGGGGACTGCCAGAAGAGACGTTTCGTTGTCTCACCGCATTAGGCCGCTACTACCCAGAGACCTGGTTTGGATTAGGAGATGCGGACCTTGCCACGCATCTCTTTCGTACCCAACAACTGCGACAAGGCAAATCCCTCAGCGACGTCACCACCGCTATCGCCCAGGCATGGGGAGTGCGGTCCACCGTGCTCCCCATGAGTAACGACCCCGTGCGCACGATTGTGCACACCGAGGCGGGGGCCCTCCCCTTTCAACAGTATTTCGTCAAAGGGCGGAGCGAAGGGCAGGTAAAGAAAGTTGAACTGCATGGCATCGCCACGGCCCACGCCGCTCCTGGTGTCCGCGACGCGATTCAATCGGCACACTTGGTGATTCTCCCACCGAGCAATCCCATCGTGAGTATTGGCCCGATCCTGGCACTACCGGGAGTCCGCGCAGCCATGCAGGCAACGACCGCGCCGGTTGTGGCGATTAGTCCATTAGTCGCCGGCAAACCGATTAAAGGGCCCGCCGACCGGTTGCTTGGCGGCCTTGGCATTGACGTGTCCGTAGGCGGCGTCGCTGGTCTCTACCGCGACTTTCTTGACACCTTCGTCATTGATACCCAAGATGCGGCGCAACGGCACCAACTAGAACAACTCGGCCTCTCGGTCATTGTCACGGATACGATTATGAGTGACGTAGAGAAATCAACAGCGCTCGCACAGACCGTACTAGAACACCCACATAGGAGAACGAGAGGGCGTAGGGAGTGAAAAACTCCGAACTCCGAACTCCAAACTTTTCCCCGCAGGTATATTATGCACTCCATCTCAATCATCCCAGTTCCCGGCATCCCAGAAATTCACCCTGGCGATTCGCTTCCGACACTGTTGCTTGAGGCTATCGACCGCGCGGAGATCGGCCTGCGAAATAGCGACATCCTCATTGTCTGCCAGAAAATCATCTCGAAAGCCGAAGGCGCGCTCGTCGATCTCAAGACCGTCACGCCGTCACCATTCGCCCAGCAAATCGCCACGTTATGGGAAAAAGACCCACGTACGGTCGAAGTGGTGCTGCAAGAGAGCAGTCGCATCGTCCGCATGAAAAACGGCGTGGTCATTACCGAAACCAAGCACGGCTGGGTCTGCGCCAACTCCGGCGTCGATGAATCCAACAGCATCGCCGATGACATCGTGATTGTGCTGCCCAAGGATATTGACGCGTCGGCACGCTCTTTACGCCTCGCGTTACAGGAGCGACGAGGAGTCACACTTGGGGTCATCATCACTGACACTTTTGGTCGCCCGTGGCGCGATGGGCTGGTGGAATTTGCTCTTGGCGTTTCAGGCTTCGAGCCGTTGCTTGACCTCCGTGGCTCGACCGACATGCGCGGACGTGAACTCCATCACACCGTAGTCGCCGTTGCCGACGAACTCGCCGCCGCGGCGGGCTTGGTCATGGAAAAAGGAGCGGGTGTTCCAGCGGTCAGTATTCGCGGGTATCAATTCAGTCCCGCCGAAGGCGGCAGCAAAACCCTCATTCGTCCCGCGGAGGCGGACCTTTTTCGATAACAGCGGAAATCCCGGATTCCACGCCGTTCGAGGCGGACGATATGACAAGAAACACAGAGAACCCAACACCCGCCGAAGACCTGAGGTCTTTGGAAAGGGCATAAGGTGTTGTTTTTCCCTCTTTTTCAGTTTTTTTCTTCCCAGCACTAAAGTTTTCACCGAGATTACCGAGATATATACTTGGACGCGGACAGGAAAGAGACACCTCCCCCACCCCCACCTCCCCCACTGTCTCTTTCCTGTCGATCCATTCCCCTGTCGATTTACCCCTCCCGGTCGTCATAATTCTCCTTCGTACCTTCTTTTTTTCCTTTGCCGCTGTGCTAAATAGGCCAGTACCTATCCTTTTTGCCCGAACACCTTCTTTTTGTCACAGGAGCACGTTATGAGCACGACAGGAACGACGCTCACCCGTTTCCTTCTCATGCAGCAAAAAGCCTCCCCTGGCGCTACCGGAGAATTTTCCGTCTTGCTTTCGCAAATTGCCCTAGCGGCGAAGAAAATCGCCTACGAATTGGGGCGCGCGGGACTCGTCGGCATCTTGGGTGACACGGGGGAAAGCAACATTCAAGGGGAAGTCGTCCAAAAGCTGGATACCTTCGCGAATGATGCCTTCCTTGAGGCGTTTGCGTATGGACAACTGGTGTCCGAACTGGTGTCGGAAGAGCTGGAGCATCCCGCCAAAATCGAGGGCAACTCCACCGAACATGGGAAGTATGTCATCTTCGTGGACCCGCTGGATGGCTCCTCGAATATCGACGTGAATGTCACGGTCGGGTCGATTTTTTCGGTCCATCGCCGCCCAGCGGGCAGCGGGGCCGCGCTCAAGCAGGCCTTACACTTACCCGGACGCGACCAAGTCGCCGCGGGTTATGCGTTGTACGGATCGAGCACGATGCTGGTCTTCACCACTGGCCACGGCGTGCACGGCTTCACACTGGACCCAGGACTTGGTGAGTTTTTCCTGTCGCACGAAAACATCCGCATTCCACAACGCGGGGCGATCTATAGCATTAACGAAGGACGCCGATTGGAGTGGTTGTCACCGACCAAAGGATACATTGATTATCTTCAGCAGCCGGACAAAGCCACCAGCCGCCCCTACTCCGCTCGGTACGTTGGCTCTCTGGTCGCTGATTATCACCGAACGTTACTCAAGGGCGGGATTTTCCTCTATCCCGCTGATCCCAAAAACAAAGATGGCAAACTCCGCCTCATGTATGAAGCAAACCCAATGGCGATGGTCACCGAACAGGCGGGTGGGAAAGCCAGTAACGGCACCCAGCGCATCATGGACATCCTCCCGTCTCACTTGCACCAACGGGTACCGCTGTTAATTGGCAGCACGGATGATGTCACGGCGGCGGAATCCTTTTACAAATAAGGAGAAGTCCGCTAGTCATGGAGAGCGGGTCGAGACACCTAGAGAAGGAGAACAAGATATGACGGAACGTGTACGAAAAATCCTGAGTTGGTACGAGAGTGACAATCCTGGGACCCGTATGAATCTAGCTCGGCTGCTCAACCACGGTCACCTCGGCGGCACTGGCAAATTCGTGATTCTGCCCGTTGACCAAGGATTCGAACACGGGCCCGCGCGCAGTTTCGCTCCCAACCCGGCGGGATACGATCCCAATTACCATTTCCAACTCGCGCTAGAGGCGGGCTGCAACGCGTACGCCGCCCCGCTCGGTTTTATCGAAGCAGGGGTCACCAACTTTCTGGGCGAGATCCCTCTCATTCTCAAACTGAACAGTCACGATACGCTGCATGATGAAAAAGACCCACTCTCGGCTGTCACTGCGAGTGTGGATGACGCGCTACGGCTTGGGTGCTCCGCTGTTGGATTTACCATTTACCCCGGGTCCTCTCAGGCGCAGATCATGTACTCGCAAGCGCGAGAATTCGCCAAGGAAGCCAAGTCAAAAGGGCTAGCAATGGTCTTATGGTCCTACCCACGTGGAACGGACCTCAGCAAGGAAGGGGAAACGGCGATCGACGTGGTCACCTACGCCGCGCAGATAGCCTGCCAGCTCGGGGCGCATATTGTGAAAGTGAAACTGCCCAGTGCGCATATCGAGTTGAAAGATGCCAAGAAGGTGTACGAGAAACACCGCATTCCCATCGAAACCCTGACCGACCGGGTGCGGCACGTCGTGGAGAGCGCCTTCAATGGTAAACGGATTGTGATCTTCTCTGGCGGTCCCAAGAGCGAGGATGACCAAGCGTTCTTCAACGAAGTGCGCGCGATTCGTGATGGCGGTGGGTTTGGCTCGATTATCGGTCGTAATTCGTTTCAACGGCAGAAGGACGAAGGGTTGGACTTCTTGCGGACCTGCATGCGGATTTATGCGGGAGAAATGAAGTAGGACAAGCTCAGGCTATAGGCTTCAGGAATTTCCTCTTAAATTCTCCCTATAGCCTCAAGCCTGCGGGTGGATTTAACGCGTATCGGCATAATGCGTTCGCAACCGTGAGGTGGAAACTCCAAAGAAGTGGCACAGCCGTAATATCCACATCTTCACGATCGTGCGCACGATGCCGTCCCGCTGCCACCGACGAGCCGAGGTCGTCACGCGGGCTCGCAAGCAGGCGATGCGCCCTTCCCGTTTGAGCCTCCGACTGAATTCGATATCTTCCATCAATTCCAGCTCAGGATAGCCGCCCATCTTTTGGAATACCTCGCGACGCACAAAGATCGCTTGATCGCCGGTTGAAATTTTTGTCAGCCGCGAACGGACGTTCATCAGCGTTTCCACCATGCGGAACGCCCATCCTTCCGCGTCCAGCCGCGCATCGAAGCGTCCGCCAACAACTCCCGGATCACTAAGCGCGTCGGTCAGTGATTGAAGAAACCCACGCGGCAGATCGGTATCCGCATGGAGAAACAGGAGCACCTCGCCTTCCGCCACTTGGCCTCCAGTGTTCATTTGCCGTGCACGACCTCGTGGGGAGGACAGCACCACATCCGCGTGCACGCGAGCGAGCGACACCGTGTCATCGTCGCTTCCCCCATCGACGACAATGCTCTGCCACACCTCTGCCTGGCGAAGTTGCCGTAACGTCCGCTCAATACTCGCGGCCTCGTTCAAGACTGGAATCACCACCGACACGCGCATACGTTCAACTGTTCCTTCTCATCCCCCCGCGCGCAGGAATGCGAGTGTCACGTGCCGCTGAAAAGCGTCCCAATCCTGGGGAGCAATCGTGGTGAGCGCCGTGGTCGCGAGCGCCGTGATCGTCAGCATGGTGCGGTGCACGATAATCAGCGGACTGAAGGGACTATGATGCGAAGGGAGCGGCTTCACTACCAGTGCTAAAATTCCAGATGGGAGCGTGACGGAGAAGTCCGTTTCGCCATCCCGATCCGCGCGCGCATGGATATAGCCGCGCGTGACACACATCTTCTCCAACCCTTCGACCACTTCGGCGAACGCGAAGCCGAGGTTCCACTCAAGCAGGGGTGTCGTCATACCGTCATTTGCTCCTTTCCCAATTTGCTCACGCAGAGGCGCAGAGAGCAAAAGCACTCATAACTCATAACTCTTCCTCCACGGTCCCGGTCGTCGCCACAAATACGGCAAGTCCTGAATCGTCCCTGGTGTCCGCATCTCCGTCAATGCCCGAAGCGCATCACGCAATACCCAGCGTTGTTGAGCGCTATTGAACGGCTCGCCGAGCGGGTGGCCAAACGGCCAGCGTAGGAACACGGCTCGTGGAGGTCGCGTCTTTTCGGTCAACTCACGTTGGATGCTGATTGACACGGTGGGGATACCATATCGTTCAATTTCTCTGGCAATCAGTCCCACGGACCGATTACACAGTCCTCACGCGGGGGTGAGGACAACGGCATCCACCTGATCCTGTTTCAGTTGTCGGGCCACCTGTGGAGCGGTCACCGCCAACAACACAGGAATATGCGGACCATCAATATGCCCCATGAAACTATAATGTCGTGGGGCCACGTTCCCGATCTCCCGCTCCCGCGCGCATTCTTCGAGCCGCTCAAGCGGAAGCACGATGTTCACATCCTTGTCCGCATCGCGGTGGTCATAATAATCGTGCGTGATGATGAGCCGCTGTTGTGACGTTCCACGCGGAATGACCCGATAGCTCGGATCACCATCCTGGTCCGCCATGTTGAATGGCGTATCCTCTTGCAGATGCACCCCGGCGGTCGTCACCAAGGCCACGGTGCAGTCGGCCAAGGGCTTACTCAACGGTGCCCACGGCGGGGGACCATAATCATCCAATCGCTGTTTCTTCAGCCACTTTGTCGTCAGGCTGGGAAAGCGACTGAACAACAGGGCGAAGAACCGATTCTGTAGGCGGTGCAAATCCATTACGACTCCATACCGTCATCCCTCCCCACACCAACAGTGCATAGAACGGCACATACTCCAACCGGATCACCCACCGGAATGTTTCCGGCGTCCGGTGATACATGAAGTAAAAGGACAGGTAGTACAAGCCCAGCAATCCAGACAGGAGGCGAGATTCGCATGCGCCAAGAGGGCTCTCTGCGTTAGCGAAAGCCGCGAGGCTCCGAGCAAAAAGAACGTCGGCACGAGCGCTGCTAGCGGCTCGCGCCTGACCTTTGCCGCTAGACAACCGTAGGAGGAACAGTCGCCGTGGCTTTCTCCGGGGGAGTGGGCTCCTGTTCCTCCAGAATGTGACGGGCGGGCCATAATGGCAAGCGCGTCCGCGCGAGTTCAACAAAACCCGCGATGATGACGGGGAGAAGTTGGCCGACGTGCGCAACAATAGAAAAGCTGAGCGCTTCTTCTTTCGGAATAGCAAAAAATGACAACGCTGAGACCATCGCATACTGGAACGTTCCCAAATATCCCGGAGCCGCGGGCAAGGCCGCCGCGAAAACGGTGAGCACTGTCACCATCAGTGTGGCGGTCACGGGCAAGACGAACCCGCACGCCCGCAGTAAAATCCAATAAAAGGTCGCTAAACTGATCCAAATCAACATGGATAAGCCAAAGGCCCACAAGACCGACGAGAGATTGTTGAGCGTGGCAAGCCCGCGGACAAAATGGCTCGCGCTGTTCGCGACCCGTGACGGAAGCCAAGCAAGGCCCGCTTCTCCCCGACGCACCAAAACCCCACCTCCCACAAGAATCAGCAGACTTCCCCCGAACATCACCAGAGCCACTTGGGTCAGCCAAACGGGAATGGGGAAACTCAGCAGCAGCACGACCAATAACACGGCCACCGCCACGGTATCCCACACCCGTTCGAGGACGAGGGTCGCGAGCGACGTACTGATGCGCACCCCGGCAAGCTGCGAGAGGGCGTATACGCGAATCAACTCTCCGGCCCGTAACGGCAGCACATCATTCGCCATGAAGCCGATCAACGTCGCGGAGAGAAACGGGGCATAGCGAACCGGTTGCAGCGACGCGACAAAACGTTGCCACCGATAGGCCCGCACGAGGAGCATCATCGCGAGGGCTCCAAGAGCGGGGATAAGCGCGAGGACCCGTACCTTTTGGAAGGCCACCCACACAGCCTCCCACTCCACCCCACGCACGGCGAAATAGCCACACACGAGGCTGATCGCCAGGCCAAAAAGAATCTGAAAAATTTTCACAGCGGTGCCGTGCGGGTGCGTGACTGGAGGCTAGCGGATCTTGCCTTCAACAAACGGCACCTCGTAGACCTTGTCATGGTGAATTGGCCCATGCCCAAAATACCCCCCCTCGCCAAATAGCTCGCCATGATCCGCTGTCACGGTTACGTAGGTATTGCGCGGCACCAGGTCAAACAGACGAGCGAACACCTCATCAAGGTAACGAACCGTCTGAATTTGGCGAGCCCGGAGTTGATCCAGTTTCTCTTGATCGAAGAAGCGCGGGGACTCAGCGGCATCTTCCACGAGCTTGCCGCCCACCATCGCGTCATCAAGGTGCTTAAACACCCCGTGCACGCCATGAATCCGCGGCCATTCCTGCTGGGACTCCGTCGGTAAGGCGTAGGGATAATGCGTTTCCCCCACGTTGAGCAAATAGAACGAGGGACGCTCTTCGGAAAAGGTCAGGCGTTCCAGCATGGCCGCCATATCATTATGTTTCGGCATGAGGGTAAAGGAATCGAAATCCTTGTTCAGGGGCGTCGCGGGGTTGAGGACCGGAAGCGAGACCATGGCATGGGTGCGATAGCCAAGCGTGCGCTTGAGAAACGTCGGCAGGAACAGATGCGGCACGAGCTGCTTGAATTCAAACTGCGTGGTGCCGAGCCGCTCGTTGTAACGGAGAAAGTCATGTTTGTAGTATTCCGAGGCATACACATGCTGGGGGCTGGAATGTGGCAGTAAGCCCATCAGCAGATTGTAATGAGACGGGCCGGTCCACGACGCATAACTCCAGCGCCGTTCGACGGTGCCCAACCGCCGCAAGGTTGGCGGTGCCGCCGCCATGAACGTGTCATACCGACAGCTATCGAGGATGACCACGATGTAGTTATTGGCTCCCGCCGGTGGTTGGGGGAGTGGCTGGGCTTGCGGCAGGGGAGTCGGAGTCGATGGGGTTGAGGCGGGGCGTGCGGTGCGATTCAGCAGACGATCCAAGAAACGTTTCATGAGCGGTCTTTGTGAGAAGGTGTTGGGGAAGCATGCGCCCGGAGAGACTTGAACTCCCAACCGACGGGTTCGAAGCCCGGCGCTCTATCCTATTGAGCTACGGGCGCGCAGTGTTCCAGGAGGAACTTCACTCGCTAGCGAGAGCACGTGGTTTTTCAGCTCTCCATTTCGCTCTTCGGTCGGGCAACGTATGCCGCGGGGTAGGAAAGTGCAAGTCCGTCTCGCCCCCGGACAATGAGTCGCCATCGTCCCGAGTTCACAATCCCATAATCAGAGGGTCCACTCCCGTGAGCGTTCCTCGCTCGTCTGTAGCTCCGCTTCCCATTGCGTGGTCAACGGAGGAACGCCCAAGTCCGCGATGAGAAAGCGGATCACGTGCTCAATAGTCACGCCACCGGTGGGGATAGCGTGTTCGGGGAGAACCCGTCACGCACATCCTGGAACTCGCGGTGAAACTGGACGTGATGACGACTGTAGGGAAAATTCGGGTCGGTCGCCGGAGAAACATACTCGAAGCGGACTTCGGCTTCGTCGTCAATTGACGAAGTGCGGTGCAATCGGTGTTGGTACTCCAAGGTTTTCATCCCATACTTTTTCCCTTGAGGGGCAGCGTGGAGTTCGTAGTTTAGAGAAAGATGCCAAGGCGTCGGAGGCAAAGGGACCGCGATGGCCACCCCTCGGTTGTTGAAAAAAGCGAACGAGGCATGACCGCTTTGAGTCGCGCGCATAAAAGACCGTACCCGGTACCGCGTCAACGTCCGGTTGAGGATTCTGTTGAGATGGTCTTGGAAGACGTGAAATACGTCTCGCGAGGTTCTGGCGGTGAGAGACACAAATCCCCTGGGGTTCGCTAATCGTCAAGGAGAAGACGGGCTAACCTCGTCACCGGTCCCCATGCCGGCAGCACGGTTCCCGCATCATCCGTCAAGGGTTTCCTCTCTCGCAACCTCTGCAATACCTCCTCACCACTTATGCCCAAGTACTCGCGGGCATTCGCATCGACTCTCTCTCGCAATTCGTTGTCCGACAACTCAATAAAGTCATCTTCTTCGGGCTCCATGGTTTCGGTTTGTTCTTGGTTGAGGGCTTGAGCGTTCATACGACATGCTCCTTGTGACGACAAAAAAGAGGGACCTTCCCAGAAGGTTCGTTATTGGCTCCCACTGATACCACAAGCCTAACCCGCGGGCCAAGCCATTGCCAGCTCCAGCGGACGGCAACCGCATTCTCAGTCGTCGCCTCGTGGGTACCGCCCACCGTCAGTCAAATAGTCGCCGCTGTAAAACAAAATTGACAGCCCCACTCTTCTTCCCGCACGACCTCCCCGTTATGAAACAAAAAAACGGATTTTTCCATCTGATGAGAAGAGCAAGGAGGCGGCATTCACTTTGCTCATAGTCCTCATCTTCACTCTGTAAGGAGCGTACATCATGGACGGATTACATCTCGCAATGTCGGCTGGTCTTCTTTGTCTCTCCTATTTGTTACTCTTCTCCGCCAATAGACGCTAAAGGCTGTATCACCAGATTCAATCGATACGCGATGCTCTCCTTGAGTAGCCCTCTGATGTAACAGCCCTTTTCAGCACGCTCGACAATGGTGCGAATTTTTTCCTCTGGCGCGTCACTGTAAACGGTCAGGTCCACACCGATAGTTTTGACAAAACCTTTATCGTTCGCTCGGGCGGACATGGTGGCGCGCGCGATGGGAATCTGTCGTGCGTGAGCGGTGATTCGCAGCGAGATCAATAAGCACCCACACAGCGCCCCTAAAAACGAGGTCACTGGGTCTGGCGCGGTGCCATGACCGCCCATCGTGACTGGCTCGTCCAATGTCCAAGCCAATTCCCCGGCTTGCACTTCAACCGCGAAAGAATCCGTGGTCGTCTGAGCAACGGCGTGCCGAAACCCGCCTGTCGGCTGGGAAGAAACTCGCTCTTCCACAGGTTGCGGTTCTTGGGCCTTTCCCTCTGACATGACCATTCCTCCTCTTCTCGCAAAAGAAAAAGGGCGGGATACTTTCCCGCCCTCCGTTTACTGAAAAAGAACCGCCACGTGGGTCATCCCGATTGGCCAAGCGACGATTCCTGTAAAGAAGCGTCTTGCGGTTTGTCTTGTGGAGCCACTGCTGGCCCAAGGACGGCCTCTAACTCACGTTCCAATGCCGCTTCTTCGACATACCCCGTGAAGGCCTTTTTCACTTTGCCATCAGCGGTAAACAGGAAACTACTTGGTAGGGCAAAGACTTGGTAGCGTAAGCCCACTTCACTCGTCGTATCGCTCGCGATCGCGTAGGGCACACGATACTTTTTGACGAAGTCTTTGATGTTGTCTTCCTCACTCTGGAGAGCCACACCGATCACGGAAAAGCCACGGTCCTTGTATTTGTTATAGACACGGACCAACGCGGGGGTCTCGACGACACAAGGACCACACCAGGTGGCCCAGAAATTCACGAGCACGGCTTTTCCCTGGTAATCCGCCAGGCGGACACGCTCGCCATCAATCGAGGTCAAGGTAAAATCATACGCGCCATAGGCCGTTTGTGGAGATTCCGCCGCGTCGGCCGGTCGCACCGCCGGGGAAGAGGTTTCCAAAGTCAGCAGTTCTTCGGCATTGATAAATTGGAGCCGCTGAGAAATCCACGAAATGTTGTCGGTAAAAATCAGCAGCCCCACTCCAACCAACAAGACCCCACTGCCGATTTCCAGTTGTCGTAAATGTCCTTTGATCCCACTGAAGAGAGAGAGAAACCCATTCAGAAAGGCGGCGGAGAGAATAAACGGAATCCCTAACCCAAGCGAATAGGCCGCCAACAAGAGGACACCATAACTCAAGGTTTCCGCCGTCGCCGCTAATGTCAAAATCCCAGCTAAGATCGGTCCCACGCACGGGGTCCAACCAAAGGCAAAGAAAATGCCCGCGACAAACGCGCGTCCCATGCCTGGAGCGGCGGGTTCACCGGACAATCGCCGCTCACGGAGCAGCGCGGGGATTGGCAGAAAACCCGCGAGATGGAGCCCCAACACGACAATGCCAAAGCCAGCGATTTTCTTCAGGATGCCCAAATTCGCACGAATGAGGGAACCGACGACGGAGGCCGACGCCCCTAACGCGATAAAGACAAGGGAAAATCCCAGGACGAAGGGCAAACTCTTCAGAATCGCGCTGGTCACCAGGCGCGAGCGCTGATGTTGGTCGGTCAGTTCATCGAAACTCATCCCGGTAATGAAGGTGAGGTATCCGGGTACAATAGGGAGGACGCAAGGAGAGACAAACGACAAGAAGCCGGCAAGTACGGCAATCCCAAGTCCAATGTCCATAGTCTATTCAAGTTCCTTTGAGTCGAGAGCATTCGTCCAGACTCTTGTGTGAGGGTTCCCTCTAGTGAGGGTTGTGAGCTGTGTTATGGCGGAGAGGGGGGGATTCGAACCCCCGATACCCGAAGGTATACACGATTTCGAGTCGTGCGCGATCAACCGAACTCTGCCACCTCTCCGCGTGCGGGGCACCATACGGGATTTCTGTTATCCAAGAAAGCCCGGATTGCCCGACTTGTTCTCGCGCCCTACGATACGGGGGTCTTTCAATCCTTTCTGAATGGAGGAAAACCCAATGCCCCTTTCACGCCGCTTTCCCCGCGCCACCATGTTCGTTCTTCCTTTTCTCATTTTTCCCGCACTCCTCCTCGCCCAGACCGACCATTCCCCCAGCCTCGGGCCGCCCTTGAAACCACTGGTCAAATTGATTGGTTCTCTCAATGCGCCAGTACCCAAAGACAACGTGCTCCCCATCGTAACCCTCAAACTCCCAGGCGATGAAAAGCGGCATACCTTCTTGCTCAGCGAGATGAAAATCATGGCGGGTCCGCTTCGCACCCCGGAATCCATTTTGGCGGAAGTGAAGCCCTACACCACGAACTTTCATCTCCACGCCTCGGCGGAACTCCTCGCGCTCATTCGGAGGGCCACACCGATCACGCAACTCACCATTCTCGCCGAGTATTCCAGCGCCGATCGCATCTTGCGTGTCCAGAGCGTGGAAACCGGACAACCGGACTGAGCGGATGTCGGCTGGTAGTGAGCGGCGTAGGGGCGAATAATTATTCGCCCTTACGGAAGCGGGGCACGCTCCGCTGGGATGCCCGTTGGTCATCCCAACCTCCCTTGCTCAGTCCTTTCACCTCAGTCTTCAGTCCTTCTTTTCTCGTTTGCCCCGAAAAAATCGCCGCAACAACTCGCGACTCTCATCCGCGCATACTCCAGCCGTAACCTCGAGTTGATGATTGAGCCGTGGGTCATGGGCCACATTGTAGAGGGAGCCAGCCGCGCCGGCCTTGGGATCGTGACACCCAAAGACCACTCGTCTCACCCGCGCGTGCAGCAGCGCCCCCATGCACATGAGACAGGGCTCAACCGTCACGTACAGCGTTGTTCCTGGCAATCGGTAGTTGTTGACGGTCCGCGCGGCATCACGCACCGCGATCATCTCAGCGTGCGCGGTCGGGTCGTGCTGAGCAATGGGCCGATTGTGCCCACGCCCAAGAATCACGTCATCAAGCACGACAATCGCGCCAATCGGCACTTCATCCGTCGCCTCGGCGAGCGCGGCCTCGGCGAGCGCTTCGGCCATCCACGCCTCATCCGTCATTGGCCAGCCGCGGCTTGCCGGACATCAGCCAGTGTCCCGACTTTGTTCCCGTGTCCGCCGACAATGCCCACCACTTGGAGATTGTGTTGTTGTATGGCGTCCAGCAATTCTCGACTGAAGGCCGCAATCTGCCGTGGCGCGCCGGGGGAGAACAGGTCGGACACAAACAACAACTTCTCTTGCGGAAGATAGACCACCAGCATCCCCGCCGAGTGAGAGGAAGTGACGGGATACACCTCAACGGTACGGTCACCATCCGTGAGGATCTTTTTCTCGGTCTCGACGGTCTCAATCACCGCGGCTTTCCTCTCACGCTGCAAACTGTCGGGTACACGGGAATGCTGCGCCGTGAACATACGCTGTAAGAAGGGTTCATTGATTTTTCCCGTCACCACAGATGCACCGATAGCGACGTAGGCCCGCAGCCCGCCTGAGTGATCGTTATGAAAATGCGTATTGATGACCGTGCGCACCGGCTTCCCCGGAAATTTTCTGGCCACCTCGGCCAACACTGCCTGCGAGCGTTCTTCATATAATGGCGCTTCAACCACCACGAGATGATCCGTCATTTCGATTACTAGGCTGTGATGCGTGCCTCCAGTGATATGCCAGACCCCCTTCCCTACTGGGGTGAGTTCGACCCGCGTTTGCTCGTCATCCAGTGGGCTGCCTAGCGCCACGCGCCGCAACAGCCATTGCGAACTCACATCGCCACGGCGGCCATTACTCTGGTCAACCTGCGCCAGCGCTTCGGGAATGGCGAAGTCGTCCGACTTCAGTTCGACATCGTTCTCAATCGAGTCGATGTGCTCAACCCTCACTTCTTGACCGTTCACGCGAGCGAGCAGCTCGAATGGGAGTTTGAGCGCGCCCACCTGTCGCCAATCGTCGAAAAACAGCTCGTTTTGCGTATCGCCATAAATGGGATCATCTTCAAGAAACTCCACTTTCGTCAGCAAGCGGGAATCCCCATCAATCGCCATAATCACCTGGTGCCCCTGGTTGTCATACGCGATCACGATATGTTTGCGACCACGGATCATTTGGTCCATCAGGCGTAAAAAAGAGGACGACCGACTGAGCGCGTGGACCAGCACGGACGCCGCCGAGCGACTCAGCTCCTTGCGTCGAGCGGCAATGCGCGCCGTCGAGGACGGGCGTTGCGCGGGGCTGCGTCCACCATCGGCCCCGATGATGGCTCCTTCGTCGCCGTTGATGATTTCCGTATACTTCCAGGTGGTCGAGAACGGTGGCGGCATGTCCCGTTGCCATTCGTAGCGCACTTTCCCGGTGATGAGGTCACGCAGCAGTGTACAGGTAAACGTTCCCACCTTCCGTGGCGTGCCGCCCGGCTCCACGGCCTGATCGGGCTCGAAGTTTTCGCCGTGACTCACGATGCGTTGGCTCTTGAGTCCTAACAACGCCTCGCGCCCACCAATCGCCGCCACCGCGGAGTCAACATAAGTTTGCACATGTTGTGCCCGCGACACGGCGGGAAAGCAAACAAAAAAGAGGAGGACTATGACTGTCCAGCAGTAGTGCTCACGTTCTTGTGTCATCCGATTGCCCCCAAAAAACAGAAGGGCGGGTTGCATGCCCGCCCTTGTCGACACTTCCGCGTCACGATCCGCTACGCGGGGAATCCGATCTTGACTTCTTCGTAACTCTCGCGGGTTTTGAGCCGTTGTGCCCACTGCGCGACGTGCGGGAAACCTCGAAAATCCACACCCGCTCGCTCGCACAAGGCAAGGAACGGCGTAAAGGCAATGTCCGCGACGCTGTAGTCGCCCATCAGGTAGTCACGGCTTTGCAGTTGTTGCTCAAGATTCGGCAGCAACGTCACTAGTTTCGCCTTGGTGTGATCAATCTTCTCCTGGCTACGCTCCTCAGCCGGTTTACGATTTTCGTAGAGCAGGCCGATCACCGGAGGGACAAACTGATTGTTACACCAGTCGACCCACAATCGCATGCGCGCTTTCTCACTCGGAGCAGTTGGTGCCAAGGCGGGACTCGGATACTTGTCTTCGAGGTACTCGTTACACAGCGCGGATTCGTACACCCACGCTCCTTCTTCCACGAGCACCGGCACTTTGCCGTAGGGGTTGAGGGCAAGATACCACTCTTGTTTCTGCTCTTTGTTGGGCAGGTCCAGCAGAATGCGGTCAAATGGCAGGTTTTTTTCCTTGAGAACGATCCTCGTCCTCATGGCGAACGGTCACGGCAGATAATCGAAGAGTTTACGCATAGCGGGGTCCTCCTTGGCGGCAACCTATAGGCAAGCCGGACGGGAGAGTCAAGCCGACCATCGCTTGTCGTCACCAGGGCCTTCCATCTGAAGGCCCTGGCCGTCTGGACCGGCACTCTTCAAGCGAAGAAAATACCGAGAGGGTTCTTTCCGTGTTACAGGGCCGCGCACTGATCCTCTTTGCTTCCCGCGATATTGCCACTACCGGTCGGGGCCGGACGATTCGCCTTGCACTGTAGGTTCTGCGCAATGACATTACGCAAAAGGTTCACACCCCCGGTGTTCTGAAAAACCTGCATGTTGCCTCCGACCCCGGTTCGCTATCGTATTTAAGTAGCCACGGTTGGATTCGAGCTGGAGATCCCCGTTAATGCGCACGCCATGAATACGAGCGGTCCCGCCCTGGTCGAGTTGGACACTCCCCCCCACGACTGACGCGGGATTCAGGAACACCGCCCGCGCCCCTTCCGCCTGGATATTGCCATTCACCCGCACCGCGCTGGCGCTTAAGGTCGCCCCGGTCTTAACGACGATGGTCCCCTGAATACGGGTGCCATTCAAGGTACAGGTGCGCGCGGCGGGGACCAGCACGTTATCCAGTGTCACCGCCCCGACGGTCCCGGTACACACAAACTCTTCAGCCACCGCGGGTGATGTCCCTACGATCAGGGAGGTGAGCGAAAGCCCAACAAGGGTGGATACAATAGTGGATGTTCTCATTGTCATGTCCTTTCCAGTCACACTGCCATTCCTGGTAGTGGTTGTGGGCCTGTCATCCGGCCACTGTTTCAGCGAAACGTCAGGCCCAGGGTTTCTTCCTAAGACGCTCGGTAAAAGTGTCACACAGAGACAATTATATCGTTGCCATTCGCGCCTCCTTATCTTGCGTGACGCCGCGTGGATGTTTCCACGGGGGTCAGATCACCGCGGCGGTCACGAGCAAACGGAACATTCTGTTACTGTTTCTCTCACGTGGATTCCACGTATTCTTTTTCTCACACTCGCTTCTTTCGACAAAGCGAAACCATACCGAGAAACTCTGAAACAGCGCTGAGAGAATTTCTGAAACTGCTCATGGGCGCTCCCGCGCGATTTTCCGTAATAGAGACAGGGAGAAACAGTGGATGGACGGCCTTCACGCTGTGCGCCGCGCCTTCCGTGGAGCGTGTGCCATGACACTCCCCATGCGGTTGCAGGAATCCCTCCGTCGCAATGAAGTCATGGCGGCCATGGGGATGTTGGTGGCTGGCGTCGCCCATGAGGTGCGCAATCCGCTGTTTGGCATTTCCTCGACCCTGGACGCGTTTGAGGCCTGTTTCACCGGCGAAGACGAGTCTCGCCGCTTCCTCACCGTGCTGCGCGGCGAGGTCAGTCGTCTGACGAACCTGGTGTCAGCGCTCCTGGAATATGGGAAACCGCCAAGTCACGAGCTGGCACTGGGGTCGCTCAGCGATGTCCTCGTGCATGCCATCCGCGCGTGTGGACCGTTGGCGGTGTCGGCCACCGTGGAGACCGTTATCATAGGGGGAGGTGTCCGCTCACGAGTCCGAAGCGCGCGTGTCCTGTCGGGTGCGCGATGCCGGCCCTGGGTTCCCCCAGGATGTCCTGCCTCGCCTCTTCGAGCCCTTCTTTTCCCGTCGCCGCGACGGGACGGGATTGGGATTAGCCATTGTCCAACGTATCGTCGAACAACATGGTGGAAGTGTAACCGCCGCCAATAACCCAGAAGGAGGGGCGGTGATGACCGTGCAACTGCCCACCCTTCGGCCCAGTCAGCACGGTGAAACGGAAGGAGACGCGCGTGGCCCAGCACAAGGTCTTGATCGTTGAAGACGAAGTCGGCATCCGCTTTGGTCTGCGAAAATTCCTCGAAGCCAAGGGGTATGCAGTGGACGAAGCGGAAACCTGTCAGAAAGCCCAGGAGATGTGCCGCGGGTCCCGACCAGATGTGGCATTGATTGACTACCTCCTACCAGACGGCACGGCGCTTGAGCTGCTGCCGCGTCTCAAGCAGATTGATCCCAGCATCCCCGTTGTCATTCTCACGGCCCACGGGTCGATCGAGCTCGCCGTGCGTGCGATCAAGGAGGGCGCCGAGCAGTTTCTGACTAAGCCGGTCGCGCTTGATGCCGTACTCGTCATGGTCCAGCGCTTGGTGGAGCAACAACGCAGCCGCCAACGGCAACTGGCCGGGAACACGCGTCAGGCACGCGAGGAGATTGATCCCTTCATCGGGACGAGTCTCGCTATCCGCGAGTTGGCGGGGGAAGCCGAGCGCGTGCTGGCCTCGGAAAGCCCCGTGTTGATTCATGGCGAAACTGGAACCGGCAAGGGCGTGCTCGCGCGCTGGCTACACGAGCACGGGTCCCGCGCCGAGGAAACCTACATGGATCTGAACTGCGCGGGCCTCTCACGTGAATTCCTCGAAACCGAACTCTTCGACCATGAGAAGGGGGCCTTTACCGGGGCGGTCGCCAGCAAACCGGGACTTCTGGAAATTGCTCACTGCGGCACGGTCTTTCTCGACGAGATTGGTGATATGGACCCGCAGGTGCAACCGCGCCTGCTCAAGGTGTTGGAGGAAAAACGCTTCCGGCGCCTGGGCGAGGTCCGCGACCGTCGGGTGGATATCCGTCTCATCGCCGCCACGCATCAAGAGCTACGACGGTTGATCCAAGAGCAGCGGTTTCGGAGCGACCTCTATTTTCGCATCAGTACCTTGCCTCTACATGTCCCTCCCCTGCGCGCACGCACGGAAGATATTCCCCTCCTCGCACACTCCCTACTCCAACGATGCGCGGCCGAATTAGGCCATCGTCAGCCCGAGCTGACGGCTGAGGCTGAGCGGGCGTTACAGGCGTATGCGTGGCCCGGCAACATTCGCGAGTTGCGTAATGTGTTGGAGCGCGCCCTGTTACTCAGCGACCATGCCACGCTGAATCGGAAAGATCTGCGGTTTGACAGCCCGGTTGAGACCATGGAAAAAGATGACCTTGGACACTTGACGCTCGAAGCGCTGGAACGACTCCATATTGCGCGGGTGCTTCAGGAGGAACAGGGGAACGTAGAGCGTGCCGCCGAGCGCCTCGGTATCCCGCGGAGTACGCTCTACTATAAGATCAAGCACTACCAGCTTGGTGGTGCTAAGGCGATTTCCGGAAAGGATTCTCCCCTGTAGCCCGGATGAAGCGCAGCGTAATCCGGGGTGCCCCGCGCGGAACCTGGATTCCGCTCCGCTTCATCCAGGCTACCCAGAAACTACCAGCTCGGTGGTTCTAAAATCTAGAATCCCCATCTAATTTTTAGAGACCCAGCCTGACGCCTGACGGGGAACGGTCGATAATTGCTGCTTTTTTAGATACTTAGCCATTTCGCGCTCTACGGCCCCCGGTTTGCTCTCTCTAGAGGTCGTGACACACCACCTCCTGCTTATTGATGATACCGAAGCCCTGCGATTCGCCGCGCACTCGTATTTCCAGACGTGCGGCTATCAGGTTGACAGCGCTCCCACGCTCCAGGAAGCCACGGCGCTGTTAGCCACCACGCGCTACGAGAGCATGATTACCGATCTCCACCTCAGCGCCGGTCGAGAAGCCGAAGGCTTAACCCTCATTAGCTACGCCCGCGCCCAATCTCCTGCCACTCGAATCGTGCTGTGGACGGGCGACCTCGCGTCAAGATGGGAGCAGGAGGCCCGCCAACGCGGCGCCGATGGGTTCGTCACCAAAGGGACTCCGCTGTCGGAAGTCGCTCAGCTCCTCCGTGAATTGTTGGGAAACGGGGAGTCTGACGTGACCCGGCCCACTCCTCATCATCCTGTGGCTGAGCCGATGGACTTCGCTATTCTGGTGGTGGACGACCAGGAAGAGGCGCTGGTCTCGACTTGCTTGTTGCTCGAAATGGCAGGGCACCGCGTTCACACCGCGACGAGCGGAGCCGAAGCCCTGACGCTGTTCCGGCCTGGGCGGTTTCAGCTCGTCATCGTGGACTATTTCATGCCGGGGATGAACGGCGAACGGCTCATCCAGGAGATCCGGACACGGGATACCGATGTCCAGATTATGCTGCAAACAGGCTATTCGGGAGAGAAACCGCCGCGCGCAATGTTACGCCAGTTGGATATTCAAGGGTATCACGACAAGCTCGACGGCCCCGACCGGCTGTTACTGTGGGTAGAGGTGGCGTTGAAGGGGGCCGCGCAACTGCACACGATCCGGGACGCGGAACGGGCACTCGCGGCCTCGCAAGCGCAATTGCGTCGTGACCCTGCGCGTTCCGTTGATCACAGCAGGAGACAACCATGATTCGTATTCTATTGGTGGATGATCATACGCTCGTACGTCATGGGCTGCGACGTCTGCTGAGCGACTGTCGCGACATGCAGGTGGTTGGCGAAGCCGGCGGCGGACATGAGGCTCTACGGCTGGCGCGGGAGCTACGTCCCAACGTGGTGCTCATGGACCTTTCGATGCCGGAATTGGACGGGATCGAAACGACCAAACGTATCCGGGATGAAGAACTGAATGTCAAAGTGCTTATTGTCACCGCGCATGCAAGTAGCGCCTATGCCATCCGGCTCCTCGAAGCGGGCGCGCACGGCTTTATCGGCAAGTGCGCTCCCAGCGACGAGATGATCGCCGCGATTCGCAAAGTAGCCGAAGGCGGCTGCTACTTGCCGCAAGCCCTCATGGCGGAACTGCCCCTGCGCTATGCGCGCAGAGAGGAGCCGTCCGCGCGGTTGGAAGGATTGACGGACCGTGAACTGCAGGTACTCAAACACTTGGCCGAAGGCGCCAAGTGTCGCGCCATCGCCCAGGAACTCCACCTGAGCGTGAAGACAATTGACAGCTATCGCGGACGGTTGCTGAAAAGATTGCGCCTGAACACCACGGCGGACCTGGTCCGCTTCGCCCTCCACCATGGCGTCACCACCGACACCTTGTAACGCACCCCCTCGGAGAATGACCGTCGAAAAGGAGAACATCGATATGGCCATCAAGCAGTTATTTTTCGTAGCGCTCATCCTCGGCACGGTTGGGAGTCACACCGCCACGGTCCACTGATGGGAGGATCGCACACCGTGGGGCACGGGCAACCCGGGAGCAGCCGTTGTTGGCTTGGGGTTCCCGCGGTGTGGGTCAGCATCGAATACGCCCGCTCTTCCTTGCTCCCTGGCTTTTCCTGGGGGATCCTGGGCTACTCGCAGGTGTATCACCTCCACCTCATTCAAATCGCTGATGTCACGAGCGTCTACGGTCTTTCTTTTCTCATCGGCCTCAGCGGCTACCTGATCGCTGACCTCCTCTCCGCGCTCCATCGTATCCACACCTCATCTTTCGCCTCATCTTTCACGCGAGAGGCTCTTCGCGCGTTCCCCTGGCCGGGCTTGAACGCCCTGGTCATCGGCGTGGTGGGCACTGTGAGTTATGGAGCGATCCGACTGCGCCAGTATGAGATCCCGCCTCATGCACGCCCTGTGACAACCGCGCTGGCGCGAGGCGACATCCCGAGCGAGCAGCGCTGGCAGCGCATGTTTCATGGGAGTACCCTGTTGACCTACGCCGCGCTCACCCGCCACGGCGTCAACGGAACACGCCCGGACTTGGTCGTCTGGCCCGAATTCGCCCTGGGCTTCTATCTCGATCAAGAGCCACGGCTCCGGGCTCAACTCGTCTGGCTTGCGCAGGAACTGAACACCGCCCTGCTGATCGGCGCCCCCAGAGCGGTCCCGCACGACACCGGCGCGCGGTATTACAATTCCGCCTATTTTCTCACTCCCACGCGGGGTCTGATGGATGTCTACGATAAGCTCCGACTCGTCCCCTTCGCCGAGTATCGCCCGTTGGCGCTGCCGGCCCTGGTCCCACACACGGCTGAATGGCCGCGCGAGTTTACCCCTGGCACCCGCCCGACCGTCTTTCCCTTAGAGTCTGTCCAAGAAGTTTATGAGTGATTACGGGGGGTTCGCAACATCAACCAACTGGGTACCAGCTGAACGAAAACCGTGGCAGTGCGAGTGCAGTTCCTGAAATCATTGGGCATCTGCGACAGCGATGGCGCCATATGCTCGTGCACTCCACTTTTGGGTAACACAACGAAGCCTGTTTTCATTGAAGAACTTTCCGAACAGACTCTAAGAGTCTGTCCAAGAAGTTTATGAGTGATTACGGGGGGTTCGCAACATCAACCAACTGGGT
This sequence comes from Klebsiella pneumoniae, assembly GCA_945865755.1. Taxonomy (GTDB): domain Bacteria; phylum Desulfobacterota; class Binatia; order Bin18; family Bin18; genus JABFSC01. The sequence continues at coordinate 451 of CAMBFS010000013.1, read as the reverse complement.
ACCAGCTGAACGAAAACCGTGGCAGTGCGAGTGCAGTTCCTGAAATCCTTGTGCATCTGCGACAGCGATGGCGCCACGTGCTCGTGCACTCCACTTTTGGGTACCACGACGGGGCCTGTTTTCATTCAAGAACTTTCCGAACAGACTCTCACGTGACACTGCCGAGTCTCACTTTCACGTGGCAAGACTATTTCCTCATTTTCGGGGCCTATCTGTTGACCGGGTTGGCTATCGCTGTCACCGGCATTGCTGTCACCGGCATTGGCGTGTGGTACCTGAAACCAGATGCGCCCGCGAGCCACGCACGGGTGCGATTCAAAGTGCGGGGCAGGCATACTCCCTTAGGCGGCAGCCGCGAGCTGTCCCCAATAGGTGTCCCACTCCTCATTCGCTCGGACCACCCGAAGGGCGAGCATCGGTTCCACATTCTCCGCTTTCCACCAAGCCCCAG